>JAQTNF010000138.1 GCA_028713995.1 Deltaproteobacteria bacterium
GACGGGGGAGTGATCTGGTCAATGGGCATAGAGCTTGGCGATGTCGGGACTTCTTTCAATTTTTTCAATTACGAAATCATCTGCGTCCGTGGCGTGCCGACTCCTCGGGAGAGATACGAGAAGGCGGAGCTCGTGGACGGCGAGCCGGTGGTGGAGGACCACGTGACGGGCCTGACGTGGCAGGGGTGCCCGATCGCGCTATACGGGGAGCAGTGCGACCAGGGGCAGCTCTATCCCACGGCCGACTGGATGTACGCCATGAGCACCTACTGCCAGTCTCAGGACTGGTCCGGCCACGCGGACTGGCGCATGCCGGACATCAAGGAGCTGATGAGCATCGTGGATGACCGCGAAAGCGATCCCGGATTCGATCTCGACCTCTTCCCCGCTCTTCAAGGAGGCGATGTCTGGTCCGCCACATGGCCTTGGTACGTGAACGAGATGTCCGGGACCATGAGCTCTCTCGGCAGCTACTATCGCGATGTGGCGTGCGTACGAGCCACGATGTCCTCGGATGTCGATACGGACAGCGACGCTGACACGGACATCGACACCGATGCGGACTGCCTGGTGGGGGATTACGTGATCCGCGACAGTCAGGACGCGGCCCTGCTCGAGCCTCACACATGCATCACCGGCAGCCTGACGGTCGACGCGCCGGGACTTGCCAGCCTGTACCTGCCAAACCTCGTACGGGTCGACGGAAGCCTGAACGTCGACGGCAACGACTCGCTCACGAGCCTCGACCTCGGCGCGCTCGCCTCGGTGGGCGGGCACGTGCGTATCTGGTCGAACTTCGCCCTGAAAGCCATAGATCTCGGAGCGCTCGCGTCCGTGAAGGGATACCTGAGCCTCGACGGCAACGACGCCCTGACGAGCCTCAAGCTCGGAGCGCTCGCGTCCGTGAAGGGATACCTGAGCCTCGACGGCAACGACGCGCTGCCGGAACTTGATCTTGGAGCGCTCAAATCCGTGGGTGGGGGCCTGAGCATCGATGGCAACGACGCGTTGACGACCCTGAGCCTCGGCGTCCTCGCGTCGGTGGATGGGAACCTGAGCATTGAGCGCAACGACGCCCTCATGAGCCTTGACCTCAGCGCGCTCGCCTCTTTGGGCAAGGACGCGAACATCTGGCGCAACGGCGCCCTGACGAGCCTCGACCTCGGCGCTCTCGGCCACGTGAGCGGAAGCCTGACCGTGGACGACAACGACGTCCTTGCGAGCATCAACCTCGGCGCCGTCACGTCTGTGGGTGGAAGCTTGAACGTTATCAACAATGACGCCCTGAAGAGCAGCAACCTCGGGGCCCTCGCATCGGTGGGCGAGTCGGTAGCCGGGTCAGTGACCGACGAGTTGTCCATCTATGAGAATCCCGCCCTGACGAGCCTCGACCTCGGCGCGCTCACGACGGTGAGCGTATTCCTGGACATCTCCCGCAACACCTCCTTGACGAGCCTCGACCTCAGCGCTCTCACGTCCGTGCGCAGCCTCGACGTCTCCGGCAATCCCATCCTGGCGAGCCTGGACGTCGGCGCTCTCACTGCCGTGAACGGAG
This sequence comes from Deltaproteobacteria bacterium, assembly GCA_028713995.1. Classification (GTDB taxonomy): domain Bacteria; phylum Myxococcota_A; class Polyangia; order JAAYKL01; family JAAYKL01; genus JAQTNF01. The sequence goes on from JAQTNF010000138.1 coordinate 1,556, forward strand.
GATTGTCGATATCCGGCACCGCCGCGCTTTCCAACCTGAACGGGCTCCTAAATCTCACCTCGGTGGCCGGCGAAATGTACGTCGACAAGAACTCTGCGCTGACAAGCCTCGACGGGCTTGGCGCTCTCACTGAGGTGGACGGCGACCTGTACATCAGGGACAACACGAGCCTGCCGCAGTGCGAGGCGTGCGACCTGCTCGACCGACTCATGGGGTTTGGGTTTTCAGGAAAGCTCACATCGTCCGGCAATCTTGCGGACACCTGCTCCGATACCTGCTCCTGATCGAGGAGGCTGGACGAGAAGAGACGACCACGATGCCTTGCGATGTACCACGAGCACACTGAACCGCGGTTATGATCTCTCATTGGGCCATGATCGAATACGGCAATGCGAGGATCGGAGCGGCTCCTTTTCGCCCTGGGGCTCTCGTTCGCGTTCACGTTCGCCGCGTGCTCTGGGAATGGCTCGAACCGCACGGATGCCGGACCGGACGCGGACACAGGCTCGGAGAGCGAGACCGGCACGGGCTCAGGCAGCGAGTCCGACGGCGGCACGGACACGTTGACCGATACCGGCACGAACCTCGACGCAGGCCCGGACGCAAGCGTTGACGCGAGCATCGACTCGGACACGGACAGGTGGAAGGTGGTCCCGTGCTTGAGCGACACGGACTGCGCGGACGCGGGCCTCGTCTGCAACGAGAGTTGGGGTATCTGCGTGGCCCCGGATTGCGCGAGCCGGCTGGACTTCACGCCGTGCAAGCTGGTCACGGAGCCGGACCGCTCCTACGACATCTGCTCGGATGGGACGTGTGTGTCGCCTGGCTGCGGGGATGCGAGCTGCAACCCGCCCGGCCCGCACTTCAAGCTGCCGCCGGCAATGGGGCACAACGCGTTCCAGCGCACGGTCGATGACGAGCCGGTGGTGGTGGACACGATCACCAAGCTCATGTGGACGGGCTGCTCGGTGGGCCTGACCGGAAGCGACTGCAAAGGCGGCGACGCGCTCGTCGCGAATTGGGAGGACTCGATCTCCGTATGCGAAGACCTCGTGTACCACGGATACTCGGATTGGCGCTTGCCGGACAGGTTCGAGATCCAGTCGATATTGGATTATGGGAAAGAGGATCCGGCCATAGATACGAAGATATTTCCGACCATGAGAGGTTGCGAGGACAATCTGTGCCAAGCCTTCTATGCCATCTCGTCATCTGGAAGCGGGGGAACGAATGCATGGGGCGCGGCTATGGAGCTTGGAGAGGTCGTTGCCGGCAGTGCCACACTATACAATTTGGAAATCATCTGCGTCCGGGGCGTGCCGACTCCTCGGGAGAGATACGAGAAAGCGGAGCTCGTAGACGGCGAGCCGGTGGTGGAGGACCACGTGACGGGCCTGACGTGGCAGGGGTGCCCGATCGCGCTGTACGGGGAGCAGTGCGACCAGGGGCAGCTCTACCCCACGGCCGACTGGATGTACGCCATGAGCACCTACTGCCAGTCGCAAGACTGGTCCGGCCACGCGGACTGGCGCATGCCGGACATCAAGGAGCTGATGAGCATTGTGGATGATAGGCGTATGGATCCCGCTTTTAGCCCCGACTTATTTCCCAATCTTTCCGGAGGTACTTTATGGTCCGCGACGGGTTGGTACGTGTATGAGATTGACGGGTTAATGGCCAATTCAGCAGCCTATTATCGTGCCGTTCTGTGCGCCCGAAACAGTTGAGCGGGCGATGCGGCTCCTCAAACACGCTCTTCTCGCCTTCACGCTCGTGCTTGCCGCGTGCTCGGGGAGCGGGTCGAAAGCCAAGGACTCCGGACCGGACGCGGACACAGGGTCCGAGATCGGGACGGACACGGGAAGCGAATCTGACGGCGGCACGGACACGGGCACCGATACCGGCACGAACCTCGACGCAGGCTCGGACGCAAGCGTTGATGCAAGCATCGACTCGGACACGGACGGGTGGGTCGTCATCTCCGTCGGCGTGCGGCGGTGACCTTCCCAAAAGCTCTCGAAGAGCCGTGCCCACCGATTGTGCAACGACAGGATCCCCGATCATGGGCTCTCGCGAGCGATTGGCGCAGCTCAACACTCGTCCGCAGCATCGCTCGGACCGTTCCGGCGCACTGCCGGACGCTGCACGCACCTCGCTCGGATCGCTCCGGGACGAGTGCAAACCTCCGGACGACGTTCTGGGCATCTCGTGTGCGACGGTTCCAAGAGGCCGCCCTATATGGCTGCCGAGGATCCTGTACCGTCCGAACCGGCCACCGCTCCCTTCGAAGGGCCTCCCTGCGCAGTTCAAATGGTCGCCGTGGGCCGCCTCGATCCGATCCCGAGGTGCGCAGGCTCATCCAGGGAGGCGACGGTGGACATGGACGCGACGCTCATCGAGAGTCAAAAGCAGGAGGTGCTCTACTGCTACAAGCACTTCCCGGGGTATCAGCCGTTGAATGCGTGGTGGGCGGAGCGAGAGCTCGTCCTGCACTCTGAGTTCCGCGACGGGAACGTGCCGGCCGGATACCAACGGCTCCGTCGACGTGGACGCGGCGTTCAAGCAGGCCGTGCGGTTCGGGGTCATCAACGTGGTCGGCCGCGTCGTCAACCACGCCCGGCGGCTGATCGTGAAGCTGTCAGGACGTTGCGAGACGGTCGGTGAAATCATCGCCCGCTTCGGCGATTGAAATGGCGGCCTCCCGGCCGCCTCCGGCTGATTCCCCGCGGCGGACCTCCCTCCCGCCGCAACGAACAACCGCGATCACCGAGCTTGATGGTGGATTCTGGACAATGAAAAGGCGTGGAATCCACCGGCATGGGCTGCTATGATGATGCGTTTCGAGGGAAGGAGGTCTCTGAAAGGGATGCTCGGCACGGGTAGGCGCGTTCTTGCGACGATTCTCGCGGCCTTCGGCTTCGCGGGGGTGGTGTCCGCGTGCGCCGAGACGCAGGACGAGGACTCGCTGCTCAGCTACACGCAGCGTGCCGAGAAACACTTCCAGGCGGCCATGGACGAGTTCGACGACGAGGACTGCTCCGACGCCGAGCCCTTGTTCCAGGATTTCATCAAGGAGTTCCGCTTCTACGAGCGCTACGCCAAGCTCGCGGAGCTGCGCCTGGCCGACTGCCAGTACATCGAAGACAAGTTCGCCGAGGCGGCCGTGTCCTACGAACAGTTCGTGAAGACCTACCCCACGCACCCGGACGCCCACTACGCGGCGTTCCGCAGGGGACTTTGCTACTACCGCATGATCCCCAGCGACTGGATCATCACCCCGCCGCCGCACGAGCGCGACCAGACGTACACGAGGGACGCGCGCACGGCCATGGCGTCCTTCCTGCAGACGTACCCGGAAAGCCCCTGGCGCGCCTGGGCCAGGGTCATCCTCTCCGAGGTCGAGGACGCGCTCGTCCGGCATGAGATGTACGTTGCCGAGTTCTACCTCTCCCGCGACGACCGGCGCGCCGCGGCCGTGCGGCTCGAGGGCGTGCTCGCGTCCTTCCCGGGCTCGCGCCTGGTGCCGGACGCCATGTTCATGCAGGCCGTCACGTACCTGGAGATGGGCGAGCCGTACAAGGCGCGCCTCGTGTTCGAGAGCATCAGGAAGCATTTCCCGGACCATCACCAGAGCCTTCGGGCTCTGGACTACTTGCGGCACCTCGACGAGATGAGGCGGGCCGCGAACTAGAGGTTGCGATGGACAACGAGACCCTGCATCGGCTGGAGCGCGGTCGCGAGCATTACGCGAACCGGGAGTACGACAAGGCCGAGCCCTACCTGCTCAAGGTGGCCGAGGCGGAGACCGGTTTCGCCGACGTGATGAACATGCTCGGCGTCATCTACCATGACAAGGGACAGGTCGCGACGGCACAGGAGTACTTCGAGAACGCCGTGCGCCTGAACCCCAGGTACACCGAAGCGGCGCTCAACCTGGCGGTCACCTACAACGAGCAGGGGATGTACACCAAGGCCAGGGCCATCTACGACCACGTGTCGTCGCTGCATCCCCGGGCGGATACAGAGATCGAACCGTTCGCCCGCGGCAAGCTCGCCAACATGCACGCCGAGCTCGGCCGCGCTTACGCGGAGCTGGGCATCGTCGACAAGGCGGCCGACCAGTACCGCGAGGCGCTCATCCTGTGCCCGGATTTCGCGGACATCCGCACACGGCTCGGGCAGACGCTCAAGGATGCGGGAAGGCTCGAGGAGGCGGTCGCCGAGCTCGAGAAGGTCAAGGCCACCAAGCCCGGCTACGTCCCGGCGCGCATCTCGCTCGGCGTGGCCGAGTTCGCGCGAGGCGACAAGCGCGCGGCCAGGCAGGAGTGGGCGGCGGTCCTGGCGCTCGATCCCGAGAACAAGACCGCCAACATGTACCTGCACATGGTGGATCAGCTCATCGCCCAGGACGAGGCGAGCGCCGAGGGTGTGCGGCTCGACGTGGAGCAACCGATCTCGGCATCTTCGCCCACTATCGACGAGACCGACTTCACCTTCGACGGCGAGCAGGCATCGGTCATGCCCGCCCCGCCCGAGCCCGAAAAGAATTGAGCCAAGGAGCGAGGCGCGCACGGCCATGGCGAGGACGAACAGCAGGCTGGTCGAGGCGGCGCTCTCCGCGGTCCGCGGCGAGGCGCGCACCGAGCGCGTCCGTTGCACCTGCCCGCGCGGCCACAGGTTCTCGGCGTCGATCCAGCTGTGCATCGGCAACGCGTCGGATTCCCGCGCGCTCGAGGCCTTCGACAGCGACGGGACGCAGCGCGTCCAGTGTCCGGTCTGCGCCGAGGCCTGCCGCGTGGCCGAGCCGGTCCTCATCCACGACGTGGCTGGCTCCAGGTTCGCCATTCTCGTTCCCCAGATGCTCGGACACCTGGAGATAGAGCTCCGAGCCTCGCTGCTCGAAGCCCTCGCGACCGCGGATCCGGACCTGGTCCCGCAGTACGTGGTGGATTTCGAGATCCTGCTCGGCGGCGGCGCGCTCGCGACCTGGCGCAAGCCCCCTGCGGAACCCGATGACGACGAGTCCCCCGAGGTCTCGAGCGTCCCGCCGCGGCCGGATGCCCGCTACGCCCAGGTTCCGGATCCGGCCCTGAGCCTGCCCACGGAAGTGGGCGCGAAGGACATCCACGAGGCATTCGCGGATCTGGCCAGGCCCGTCACGGCCACCCCCTCCATGCCGCCCGAGCCCTTTGACGGGGACGAGCCGCAGGAGGACGTGGAATCCCTGTTCGCGGACGAGGGAGAGGACGACAGCTGGCTCCCGAAGAAGGATTTCGGCGGTGACGACGACAAGACACCCGTGCCGGAGCCGGAGCCGAAACACAGCCCCGTCCCCGAGAGGAGCAAGACCCCGGCCAGGCGCACACCCGCCGTGGCGGCCGCGCCGATCCTCGAGCGACCGTCGGAGTCGGACTTCAGCGATCTCCTCGCGGACGACGACATCGTGGAAGAGCATGAGGCGCCGTCCCGCAATGACGAGCCCGAGACGCTCGACGACGACGATCTGGTCGCCGAGGAGAGCGACGAGAAGCGCAACCCTCTCGCCCCGAAACCCATGATCGACGGGGCGCGCTCCCACTTCGAGGTGGCTTACGACCGCGTGGTGCTTCACTGCGTGATCTCGGGAGCGGATCCGGTTGAGATCGACCCGGACCGCGCCGACCTGTGGTTCCAGCTGCACTTCGCGAACGGCTTCCCGCTCGTGGCGCTCACGCTGGTGTTCGACCCCAAGTCCCGGCACCCGCGCTCGCTGTCGTGGCTCCTCGACGTGACCAAGGAATCGCACCGTGAGGTCGCGCACGCACTGCGCCGCAAGTACCGCGCCGAGATCCGTCTGTACGATGAGAACCTCGCGGAGCTGAAGCGGTTCACGGTCGGCGGCGAACGCGAGCTCAACATCTCCATCGTGATGGATCGGGCCGCCAAGGCCATGGCCGACCTGCCGCCCGAACACCGATCGTTCGAGGAGGCGGCGCAGACGTTCGCGTCCGAGCCCGAACCCCTCGGACGCGTGCGCCCCCCGTTCCAGTCGGACAACCAACCGTCGCCCGAAAACTTCGAGGACGGATGGCTGCTCCTCGAGCTCGTCCACGGCTGGCTCGCGCCCGAGCGTTACGACTACCTGGTCCTGACACGCTCGTTCCCGCTCGACCAGTTCCAGGAGGTGGTGTCCGAGGCCCTGCGCCACGCCGTGCGCTTCGGCATCCGTGTGCAGGGGAGCCTCATGGACCGGTGCGTGGCGCTCGGCCTCGCCACGGATCGCAAAGACCTGGTGCGCGCTCTGGTGGCGGCCTTCGACGACCTCGTACGGCGCGGGGAGGGCCCGGACGACGAGGCCGAGGCCCAGAACTGGTCCGAGCTTTTCACCGACGCCAAGGCCGTGGGCGCCGAGATCGATCCGGACGTCCGCGATCGGGCCGAGCTGACCCTGGAACGCCTCGGCCTTCTCGGCGAAGAGATCGAGAGCTGGCGTACGGCGCTCGAGCGGCCGGACCAGGTGGCGACCGACACGCTCGCGACCATGCTCCGGCATCGCTCCCTGCGGCGGGCGGCGCTCGAGGCCCTGGCCGCGCGCGGTGAGCCGTCCACGTTCTCGGCGCTCCTCGATGGGTTCTCGAGGCTCGAACCCGCGGCCCTGCCGCAGGCGGTCAGGGCAGTGGCCGCTCTGGGCGAGGCGCTCGCCGACGGGCTCGTGACCCTGCTCGGTTCGCCCCGCACGCACGTCAGACAGGCGGCGGCCGTGCTCCTCGGAGCGACATCCCTGCGGCGCACGGTGACGCCGCTCATCCAGGGACTCCTGACCGAGCCGACGCCCCTGTGGCTCGACCTGGCCCGCGCCGTGGCCGTGTCCGGCTCCATGGCTTTGAAGCCCCTCGAGCGCCACCTCATCGACGAAGAGGCCGACGAGGGACGGCTCGCCACGGTGCTGGCCCTCATCTTGCGGAGGGACAAGACCGCGGCCGACAAGCTCGCCGCCATGGAGGAGGCCGGTGACGCGAGGACCAAGGTCATCGCGGAAAAAGCGCAGCGCGCCTCGGAGCTGCCACCGACGAGCGCGGCATTCGAAGCGTACGGCGATCTGCTGAGGCGCGCGGTCGGTGGCGAACGCATTGAGGAGGAGGACGCATCGCGGGCGTGGATCGCGTGCGAAGCGGCAGAGGGCGCGTGATGGGGGCTGTGGACATCCTTCCACCCCGGCTGTATAGAATCGGCACAAGGTAGCACCGAATGCGCATCGGGGTTTTCAGCGATATCCACGCCAATCTTGAGGCGTTGCAAGCCGTGGTAGACGCCTACCGCGGCGAGCGTATCGACGGCTATCTGTGCTGCGGCGACGTGGTGGGCTACGGCGCGAGCCCGAACGAGTGCGTCAACATGGTTCGCGAAATGACCCGCGAGGTGGTGCTCGGCAACCACGACGCGGCGGTCGCCGGACGCATGGACTACTCCTATTATTACGACGCGGCGCGCAAGGTGCTCGACCTACACGCCATGCTCCTGTCGGAGGACAACATGGTGTGGCTGCGCGAGCTGCCTTACTCCCGGAGGTACCCGGAGCTGAACGCCACCTTGTGCCACGGATCGCCCGTCGACGAACAGGAGTTCGACTACATCTTCGCGCTCGACCAGGCCTACGGCCTTCTGCCCCACTTCGACGAGCTCGAGAACATCACGTTCATCGGACACTCGCACCTTTGCCGCACCTTTTCGCTGACGCGCAGGACCGTGGAGGAGATCGCGGACCGGCACTTCCGGCTGGACCCGGACCGCAAGTACATCATCTCCGTGGGCTCGGTGGGCCAGCCGCGCGACTACGACAACCGGGCCAGCTACACCATCTTCGACACGGACTCGCGAGAGTTCCAGTTCAAGCGGGTCGAATACGACATCGAGGCGTCGGCCTCCAAGATCTTCGAGGCGCGCCTCGAACGCAACTTCGGCAACCGCCTGTTCATCGGCGTCTGAAGGCTTCCGTTCCTCTTTACGAACCGGACCGACCCCGGCGATGAATCGCCGGGCTCACAAGACGAAGGGAGCAGAAGCGCCCTCGGATCGCTCATTGTCCGTTCGTCAGCCGTCGGGGCTTCGTCCAATGAGCCCGGGCGTTCACGCCCGGGCGGGCGAGGCTCGGGAGCGCTATTTGGTGGGAGCTGGTGGGGTCTCCGGAGCCGGGGTCGGGGCCGGGGCCGGGGCCGGGGCCGGGGTCGGGGTCGTGGCCGGGGCCGGGGCCGGGGCCGGGGCCGGGGCCGAAGAGGCGAGAGGCGCGCCCGTCACGGCGAGCGGCACCATGTGGAACTCCACGCGCCTGTTCTCGGCCCTGCCAGTCTCGGTCTTGTTGTCCGCGATGGGCTTGGTATCGCCGAAGCCCTCGGAGACGAGCCTGTCGGCCTCGATTCCGCGCTCGGTGAAGAACTTCACCACGCTCGCGGCGCGCCGGTTCGAGAGATCCATGTTGCGCTTGGGCTTGCCCTTGTTGTCCGTGTGGCCCTCGACACGCACCTTGATGCCCTTCTTGCCCTTGATGACCGTCGCGACCTGCTCGAGCACCGGGAACGACTTCTCGAGGATGGTGTCCTTGTCGGTCGCGAAGTAGACCTTCTGCAGGATCTTGATCTGGTCGCCCTCGACGCGGACCATGGTCGGACAGCCGTCGGGCGTGTTCGGCGCGGCCTCGTTCGGGCACTTGTCCTTCACGTCGGGAATGCCGTCGCCGTCGTTGTCCGCGTCCGGGCACCCGTCCTCGTCCTCGAACCCGTCCTTGTCCTCGGCCTCGTTCGGGCACTTGTCCTTCACGTCGGGAATGCCGTCGCCGTCGTTGTCCTCGTCCGGGCACCCATCCTCGTCCTCGAACCCATCCTTGTCCTCGGCCTCGTTCGGACACTTGTCGACATCGTCCACGATACCGTCGTGATCCTTGTCGGTCTCCGGGCAGCCGTCGGCGCGCGTCCCGGCCACGTTGGGGCACTTGTCGCTCACGTCCGGCACGCCGTCGCCGTCGTTGTCCGCGTCCGGGCACCCGTCCTCGTCCTCAAACCCGTCCTTGTCCTCGGGTTGGTCCGGGCACTTGTCCTTCTCGTCCTCGATGCCGTCCTTGTCCCGATCATCCGGCTCGAACTTGCCGCCCAGCGACGCCTCGAGGCCCACTGCGAACATCTTGTACTGAATGCCATCGCCAAGGGGCACATGCGTGAACCTGGCGTACGGGCCCAGGTTGAAGTCCTCCGCCCACGAGAACTCGTAGCCCAAACCCACGTCATAACCGCCGTGATCCTGGTACTCATAGGTGTGGTACGCGAAGTGGGCGTCGATCCACAGGTTGCCCAGCACGTCGCCGGGATCCGCGGTGAGCGGGCCGACCCCGTTGTCGGCGAGGCGCAACCGCAGGCCCGCGCCCACGAACATGTCCTCAAGGCCCCGCGTGCCGCCCGTGCTGAAGCCGTTGTAGCCGGCGCGGATGGACAGCGCGAACGGGTCGAGGACTACGAAATCCATTCCAGCCGTGCCCTGGCCGCCGTACTCGCCCATGTCCTTGTCCTTGAGCTCGTCGCCGATGGCGAAGGCCGCGCCGATGGCCAGGTGCAGGTTGAAGAACCGGTAGCTGAGCCGCTGCGGGCCCTGCGCCGCGTCCCCGCTCCCGTCCACGGAGACTCCCTCCGAAAGGCTGGCGCTCGCCCCGCCCTCGGCCGCCGCAACCGGAACCGCCGGAGCCAGGAAGGCCGCGGCAAGGAACGCCATGAGGCACCACTGCATGTGTCTGGGCATCTGCTTCTCCCGTGTTTCCGGCGAGGCGCTTTTGCCTCGCCTCCGGTGTCTGGAACGGAAAAATCTGTTCGAATCTAGTGCAAGCCCCACCCGAAGGCAAGGAAAGCCGTCCATACGGCAGGTTTGGTCCGCGATCCATCGCATCGAGGGATTCCGAGCCCGACGGTCCACTCGTCAGACGATCTTCCCAGGAGCGGGGCGCAACGCGGCGAGGCCACGGCCTTCCCGCAATCAGACCTTTCGTATTCGAAACAACACAGTCAGTACGTGTAGAAGCCGCGGCCGGTCTTGCGGCCGAGCCATCCGGCCTCCACGTGCTTCACGAGCAGCGGGCTCGGACGGTACTTGGAGTCGCCGAGGCCGTTGTGCAGGACGCGCGCGATGGCGAGCACCGTATCGAGGCCGATGAGATCCGCGAGCTCGAACGGGCCCATGGGATGGTTGAGGCCGAGCTTGATCGACGTATCGATATCCTTGGCCGTGCCGACGCCCTCCATGAGCGCGTAGCACGCCTCGTTCAGGAACGGGATGAGCAGGCGGTTGACCATGAAGCCCGGGTAATCGCTCGACACCGTGGTCGTCTTGCCCCACGCCTCGGCCAGCGCCTTGACCGCTGCAAAGACCTCGTCCTTGGTCTGCAGGCCCTTGATCATCTCCACGAGCTTCATGACCGGCACCGGGTTCATGAAGTGCATGCCCACGACCTTGTCCGGGCGCTTGGTCGCCGCGGCCATGAGCGTGATGGAGATGGAGGAGGTGTTGCTGGCCAGGATCGCCTCGGGCTTGCACGCGTCGTCGAGCGACTTGAAGAGCTTGAGCTTGAGGTCGACGTTCTCGGTCGCGGCCTCGATGGCGATATCGACATCCTTGAGCTCGGCCACGCTCGAAACCGCCACGAGCCGCCCCATGAGCGCGTCCAGGGCGGCCTTCTCCATCTTGCCCTTCTCGACCGCCTTCTCGAGGCGCTTGCCGATAGCGGCCCTCGACTTGTCGGCGATCTCCTTGCTGATGTCGGCCATGAGCACCGTATGGCCCGCTGCGGCTGCGACCTGGCAGATCCCAGCGCCCATCTGTCCGGTTCCCAGGACTCCCACTCTCTCGAATTTCATGGCTCTTCCTCCTTGGCTCCTAGAGCCTCTCGACCACCAGGGCGTTGCCTTCGCCGCCGCCGATGCACAGGGTGGCAAGGCCGTACTTGCCGTTCTTCGCCTTGAGCACGTTGAGGAGCGTCGCGAGGATGCGGCCTCCGGATGCGCCGATGGGGTGGCCGATGGAGATGGCGCCGCCGTAAGGATTGACGATGTCGAGCGGGAGCTTGAACTCGCGCATGGCGAGCAGGGTGACCACCGCGAAGGCCTCGTTCACCTCCCAGTAGCTGATCTCCTTGGCCTCGAGCCCGGCCGCCTTGAGGGCGTTCTTGACCGCGATGACCGGCGCGAGCGGGAACAGCTTGGGCTCCCTGGCGCCGAAGCCCCACGACACGACGCGGGCGAGCGGCTTCAGGTTGTGCTTTTTGACCGCGTCCTCGGAGGCCAGAACGATCGCTGAGCCGCCGTCGTTGATGGAGGAGGCGTTGCCGGCCGTCACGCTCCCGCCGTCCTTGACGAACGCAGGCTTGAGCCCGCGCATCTTGGCCTCGTTGAACACGAGCGGCCCCTCGTCGGCCGCGAAGGCGATCGGATCGCCCTTCTTCTGGGGCACCATGACCGGAACGATCTCGCTCGCGACGAGCCCTTCCTTGGCGGCCCGCTGGGCGCGCGTGTAGGAGGCCACGGCGAAATCATCCTGCTCCTGCCGGGTCACGTTCTCCTGCCTGGCGCAGAAGTCGGCGCAGGCGCCCATGTGCAGGTTGTTGTAGACGTCCCACAGGCCGTCGTTGACCATCATGTCCACCACGGTGCCGTTGTTCATCCGGTAGCCGGCGCGCGCCTGGGGCAGCGCGTAGGCCGTGGCGCTCATGTTCTCCATGCCGCCGGCCACGCACACGTGCGTCTCTCCGAGGGCCACGCCGCGCGCGGCCATGATGACCGCCTGCAGACCCGAGCCGCACACCTTGCCGATGGTCGTGCACGGCACCGAGATGGGCAGCTCGGCCGCGAGCGCCGCCTGGCGCGCCGGCGCCTGGCCGAGGGAGCCCGTCAGCACGCACCCCATATAACACTCGTCGACGGACTCGCGCGGCACGCCCGCCCGCTTGACCGCCTCGGCGATCGCGATGCTCCCGAGCTTGACCGCCGGGATGGAGGTGAGGCTCCCGTTGAAGCTGCCCACCGCCGTCCTCACGGCGGAAACAATGAACACGTCGCGTCTAGACATGGAGATCCTCCTTGGGTTCGATTTGGGTCATCGATGGGGCAGCCTATTCCGGCTCGCGCCGATGGAACATGATCTATGCCATGGTTCGGCCCGAACCGGGTCGTCTTGGGAATTGGCCTGCGCGCGGATCACTTCGTTGCCGGGGCGCTCTCCAGGTTGCCGATGGACCTCTCGATGAGCGACTTCTTCCTCGCGAGGGCCGCGCGCGAGGCGTCGTCCGGAGCGCGGTCGATCTCGCGGCTCACGCGGTCGAGCGCGTCGCGGGCCATGGAGAGGGCCTCCTGCGGGTCCTTCACGCGCTTGGCTCCATCCCTGAAGCGTCCGTCGTCCGGACCCAGGCCCAGGTTTTTCTCGTTCGTCTTTCCCGGAGTCTGTCGGCTCGCCACGGCCTTGTCTTTTTCTATGGCGCCTTTGCCCTTCCCCAAGGCCAGATATCCGGCGATGCCGA
>JAQTNF010000139.1 GCA_028713995.1 Deltaproteobacteria bacterium
GCTTGACCATGACGATGTCCGCGCCCTCCTCGATGTCGAGCAGCACCTCCTTGACCGCCTCGCGCGCGTTGGCCGGATCCATCTGGTACGAGCGCCGGTCGCCGAACTGCGGCGCAGAGCCCGCGGCCTCGCGGAAGGGCCCGTAGAAGGCGCTCGCGTACTTGGCCGCGTACGACATGATCGGGACGTGGCTCCACCCGTTCTCGTCGAGGGCGCGGCGGATGGCTCCGACGCGGCCGTCCATCATGTCCGAGGGCGCGATGATGTCGGCCCCGGCGCGCGCCTGGGAGAGCGCCGTGCGGCAGATGAGATCGAGCGACGGGTCGTTGGCCACGTCGCCCTTTTCGATGGCGCCGCAGTGGCCGTGGCTCGTGTACTCGCACATGCACACGTCCGTGATCACCTGCACCGGCGCCCCCGCCTCCTTGATGGCGCGCACGGCGCGCTGCACGATGCCGTTCTCGGCGTAGGCCTCGCTTCCGGCCTCGTCCTTGTGATCCGGGATGCCGAAGAGCAGCACGGCCTTGACGCCGCGCGCCGCGGTCTCGCGAACGATGTCGAGGAGCGACGGGACGGTGTGCCTCATCTGCCCGGGCATGGCGGGAATCGGCTCGGGCTTGCCCTTCTCGTGCACGAAGAGCGGGTAGATGAGATCGTCGCGCGAAAGCCGCGTCTCGCGGACGAGGTCGCGCAGGAGCGCGCTCCCGCGCAGTCGCCTGGGTCTGTGGGTGGGGAACATCTCTTATGCCCTCCTTGCCACGGGCCCTTTTCAGGGCTCGAAGCGGTAGCCGGCGCCGCGCACGGTGAGGATGTGCACGGGCTCGTCCGGGTTCGGTTCGAACAGCTTGCGCAGCCGGAGGACCACGTTGTCCACGGTGCGCTGCGTGGGGGTCACGTCCATACCCCACACCTCCTCGAGGATGTCGTTGCGCGTGAGCGTGGCGCCTCGCGCGCGCACCAGCATGGCGAGGAACGCCGCCTCCTTCTCGCTCAAGGTGACGCGCCCCTGGCTCGTGACGGCCTCGCGCGTGGCCAGGTTCACCTCGTACGCGTCGAAGCGGACGACCTGGTCCGCGGGCACCTCCCTGTCGGCGCGCGACCTGCGGATGAGCGCCCCGGCGCGCGCGATGAGCTCGGCCACGTCGAACGGCTTGCCCAGGTAGTCGTCCGCGCCGATGTCGAGCGCCTGCACCTTGCTCGCCACGTCGCCGCGCGCGGTGAGCATCATGACCGGCGTGCCGATGCCGCGTTTTCGCATCTCCGAGAGCACCGCAAGCCCGTCGCCGCCCGGCAGCCCGATATCGAGCAGCACGAGGTCGAACGGTTGCCCCGTCGCCTCCTCGAGCGCCGCGGGCGCGGTCCTGCACCAGGTCACCTCGTGGCCCTCGCTCTCCATGTTGAGCCGGACCATGGTGCCGACCAGGTGCTCGTCCTCGACGAGGAGTATCTTGTGGCCCATCACGAAGCTCCTTTGGTCCGCAGGGTCAACGTGAAGCGGCTCCCCTTGCCCGGGCCGTCGCTCGCGGCCGAAAGCTGCGCGCCCATGCGAAGGGCGAGGGCTTTGGCGATCGACAGCCCCAGCCCGCTACCGTGCACCGCCACGCTGCCTTTGCCAAGGGCCCTGTGGAAAGGCTCGAAGAGGAGGGCCGCCTGCTCCGGGGGGAAGCCCACGCCCTGGTCCTCGACCGAGATCGCCACGCGCCCGCCCTCGTCCTTCGCGCGGACGGTCACGCGGGGCTTGTCGCCGCCGTACTTGAAGGCGTTGTCCGTGAGGTTCTCGAGGATGGCGACCACCGCGCGCGGGTCGGCGCTCACCGTGGCCTCGGCCGCCTCCATCTCCCAGGAGAGGTCGATCGCGGACGGGTCGTCGAACAGGTAGCCGCGGCGGTGCTCGGTGAAGCGGTCGAGCAGCTCGCGCAGCTTCACGTTCTCCATGGCCACATGGTCCTCCCCGAGCCGGATGCGCCCGGCCATGAGGCAGTTCTCGACCGTGTGCTCGAGCCGCTCGGCCTCCTTGAGCCCCAGCACGGACAGCTCGCGCTGTTGCGCGTCGGGCACGCGCCCGGCGGCGAGCGTTTGGAGCAGCGACTTGATGCCCGCGAGCGGCGTCTTCATCTCGTGCGTGACCGACTCCACGAACTCCTCGACGCGCCCGCGGTACTCGCGCTCCTGGGACACGAGCCTGTAGAGCATGAAGACGCACACGCCGATGAGCGTAAACAGGAGCGTGGCCTCGCCCGTGACCATGATGTGCCTGCGATGGGCCTTCTCCTCGATGGCCACGAGCGCCGCCTTGGGGGGGGCGGGCGCGGGCGTGATGCCGGCGCCTTCGCATTGGGCCACGAGCGCGTCGCGCTGGAGGACGAGGAGCTTGGCCTCCCGCTCCGTTTCGAGGGCGCGGTTGTGGAAGATGGTCCACCACGAGCCCAGCACCAGGAGCGTGGCGAGGGCCGCGGCGAAGACCACGTGGGACCAGATCCTGTGCCTCATGCGTGCTCCGCGGCTCGAAGGGCCTGCGCCAGCTCCGCGGCCAGGCGCTCGGCGTCGGCCACGGTGTGCGCCGTGGAGAAGAAGCCGACCTCGTACGCCGAGGGCGCCAGGTAGATCCCGCGCTCGAGCATCGCGTGGTAGATGCGGTTGTAGCGCCGGCCCGCGTCCGGATCGATGCGGTCCGCGCGGCGCGGCGCCTCGCCCGGGGCGAGGTGGAACCAGAAGACCGAGCCGCGGCGCCGGAAGCCCACGAAGGGCAGGTCGCTCCCGTGTGCGGCGAGACCGCGGGCGAGGGCGGCGCCCAGCTCCTCGAGGGTGTCGTAGGCGAGGCCCTTGGAGAGCTCGCGCAAGGTGGCGATCCCGGCGGCGAGCGAGACCGGGTTCCCCGAGAGCGTGCCCGCCTGGTACACCGGGCCCAAAGGCGCGAGCTTGTCCATGATCGCGGCCGGCCCGACCACGGCGCCGACCGGCATGCCGCCGCCGATGATCTTGCCGAGCGTGACGATGTCGGCGCGGACCCCCACCGCGTCGCCGTATCCGCCGAAGCAGAAGCGGAAGCCCGAGATGACCTCGTCGAACACGAGGAGCGCGCCGTGGCGGGAGGTCAGCTCACGCAAGGAGCGCAGCCACTCCACGCGCTGCTCGAGCAGGCCGTTGTTTGCCGGGAGCGGCTCGACGATCACCGCCGCGATCGTGTCGCCGTGCAGGGCGAAGGCCTCGGCGACCGCTCCCTCGTCGTCGAGCGGACAGACGATGGTGTCGGCGGCCACGGCGGGCGTCACGCCCGCGCTCGAGCTGAGCCCGAAGGTGACGAGCCCGCTGCCCGCCTTGACGAGCAGGGAGTCGCTGTGGCCGTGATAGCCGCCCTCGAACTTGAGGATGCGCGGCCGCCCGGTCACGCCGCGCGCGAGCCGGATGGCGGTCATGACCGCCTCGGTGCCGGAGCTGACGAAGCGTACCCGTTCGCGGCCCTTGAACGCGGACAGGATGAGCTCCGCAAGATCGATCTCGGCGCGGCAGCACGCGCCGTAGGTGAGCCCGCGGCCGGCAGCAACGCGCACGGCCTCGACCACCGCCGGGTGGGCGTGGCCCAGGATGAGCGGGCCCCACGACAGGCAGAAGTCGAGGAATTCGTTGCCGTCCTCGTCGACGAAGCGGGCGCCGCGCGCCTCGCGGAAGTACAGCGGGGTCCCGCCCACGCTGCGGAAGGCCCGCACCGGGCTCGACACGCCCCCGGGCATGAGCGTGACGGCGCGTTCGTACAGGGCCTTCGACTTGTCGGTTTTCATATTGCCGCTCCTTCATCCGCGCGACGCAGCGCACAAGGTTTCGAGCCGGGCCACCTGCTCCGGCAGGGCCGTTCCTATCACGTGCACGTTTTGCGCCCCCAGGTCGAGCACGGCGCGCTCCGTGGTCGGGCCGAACGCCGCGAACGGCGCGCCCGCGAGCCACGGGTTCGATGCGAGGAGCCGCGACGCGGCCGAGGGGCTTGCCACGACCACCGCCGCCACCGGGAACGCGGGCAAGGAGGGAACAACGGGCTCCGCATTCTCGTAGACCACGATCGGCGCGCACGCGATGCCCGCCGCCACGAGCGCGCCCTCGATGTCGTGGGCCGTGAGGTTGCCGCGCGCGAGGGCCACGGCGCTGCCCGGCGCGAGACGTGAGACGAGCATGCGAACGAGGGTCTCGCCCGTGGGCGGCTCGGCCACGAGGTCGGCCTCGATTCCGAATCGGACGAGCTCACCGGCCGTGGCCGCGCCCACGCAGGCGAGGAGCGGGCGGCTCCCACCCGGGCCGGACGCGAGGAGACTCGGAAGCAGGGAGGCGCGCTCGAGGCCCCGGACCCCGCGCCGGCTTGCGATCGCGACCGCCGCGAACGGGCCCCGGGGCATGGTCGCGGGCACGAAGGCGGTCGACACGCACGGGATCTCGACCACCGGCACCCCGCGCGCCGCGAGCGCCTCCTTGAGCGGTGCGTTGTCCGCGGCCTCGCGGGTCAGCACCACGGCCGGGCCGGACGGCTGAGCCATGCCTCCTCCTCCAAAGCGACGCGGGCCGGTCTGCCCGCGGCCTGCCACTCGCGCGCGGCGGCGCACGCGGCTTCGAAGTCCGGGCCTGGAAAGCGCGTTATGGCGAAGCCGGCCGCGGTCGGGGAGGCAACGAAGAGCTCGCAACCCAGTCCCTCGATCTTCCTCGCGAACGCGCCGAAGGGCGCGTGGCATCCGCCGCCGTACAACGAGAGCTGCTCGCGCTCGGCCTGCGCCGCGTCGCGGGCGTCCGGATCGTCGAGGGTCGCCACCCGCGCGACGGCATCCCGGTCGTCGGCACGCGTCTCCACCACGATGACGCCCTGCCCGGGCGCGCCCACCCAGCGCGTCGGGTTCAGGTCGAACGCCGCGAGCGGCGACACGTCGAGCCGGAGGCGCGACAGCCCCGCGCGGGCCAGGATCAGGCCGTCGACCTCGCCCGACACGGCCTTGGCCACGCGCGTGGGCACGTTGCCGCGGATGGGCTTCGGCACCGTCGCGGGGGAGTACAGGCCGAGCAGGGCCTGGCGCCGCAGGGACGACGCGCCGACGCGCGCCCCGTCCGCGAGCGGGATGGGGCGGCTTTCGTCCACGAGCTCCCGCTTCACGAGCAGCACGTCGCCTGGCGCCTCACGGGCGAGGTGCGCGGCGATGGTGAGCCCGGGCGCGAGCGCCGTGGGCAGGTCCTTGAGCGAGTGCACGGCCAGATCGATGCGGCAGCCGAGCAGGCACTCCTCGATCTCCTTGGTGAAGAAGCCCACGTTGCTCGAGTCGGCGAGCGGCCGGTCGGCGAACATGTCGCCGCTCGTGCGCACGACGTGCTCCTCGGACGGGCCCGGCAGGCTCGCCCGGACGAGGCGCGCCTGCCACAGGGCGAGCGCGCTGCCGCGGGTTCCGACGATGAGCGTGCGCCCGTTCATCTGTCACCTCCGGCCAGGTTGTGCGACGTCTCGCGGATGGTGCGCAAGAGCTCGTTCGTGTGCTCGACGAGCGCCGCCTTCAGATCCTCCCGCACGCCCTCGCGCACCTCGGGCGGCAGAGCCGCGAGGCGCGCCTCCACGATGCGGGGCAGGGACACGCCCACGAGATCCGCGTGCCGCTGCTGGACGGTCGTGAACAGGTCGAGGAGCGCGTCGGCCCCGCAGAACACCAGGAACTCGCCGAGCGCGCCCTCCACCATCTGCGCGGCGCTGTCCTCGGCCGCGGCGACCGCCTCGTCCGTGCGCTGCTCGTTTAAGCACACGAGCTCGTCGATCCCGACCGCGGTGACCCACGGCGGCAGCCCGTCGCGGTCGATCTGCGGCGGCACGCCGATGTCCACGAGGGTGAGGGGCGCGCCGGACCTGCGGCCTTCGAGCTGCGCGGCGCGGACGACCGGCGAAGGCGCGCTCGTGCAGATGACGGCCGCGTCCACGTTCTCGAGCACCGCGGGCAGATCGCGCAGCGGGCGGGTGCGTCCTTCGTCGTCCTGGGCCACCGTCCGGTTGACGAGCACGAGCTCGGACGGGCGCACGAGCCTCAAGACCTCCTCCACGCGCCTGCCGATGGCGCCCAGGCCCACCACGGCCACGCGCGCGCGGGTCATGTCCGGGAGGCTCGCCTTGAGGTGATCCACGGCCAGACCGTGCACGCCGCGGCCGCTGCCGCCGAGCAGGTTGGCGCGCAACGCGCGGCGCACGAGGCGTCCGGCCGAGGTGCCGAGCCCGTTGATGAGGCGCGACGAGGTGCCGCGCTCGCGGGCGCGCTCGAGGGCCTTGAAGAGCTGCCCCGAGATCTGGCGCTCGCCGGTGACGAGCGACTCGCGGCCGATGGCCACGCGCAAGAGGTGCCGCGCCGCGTCGATGCCCGTGTAGCTGTAAGGCGTCACCGAGGC
Source organism: Deltaproteobacteria bacterium (assembly GCA_028713995.1). GTDB lineage: Bacteria > Myxococcota_A > Polyangia > JAAYKL01 > JAAYKL01 > JAQTNF01. The sequence continues at coordinate 6,394 of JAQTNF010000139.1, forward strand.
GCCCTCCTTGCCGATGGCCGCGCGCATCTCGGCGCTGAGCAGGGACGCGATCCACTGCGGGTCGCCGCCGCTCGCGATCCACTCCACCCGGTTGCAGGTGGCGATCTCGGCGAAGCCGTCCGCGTGGGAGCCATCGAGGAGGGAGTCCGCGATGCGGCCGGCGCTCGCGTCGTCGAGCACGAGCCGGGCGCGCAGCCGCGTGGGCGCCACCTTGAAGTCGCAGCCCACGAGCGTCAAGGGGACGGGTGTGGGGTTCGGTCGGTTCACGCCCCACCTCCTGAAAGGAAGGAGTCGATCCGCGTGGCCGCGGCGAAACCGCTCGCGACCGCGTCCTTGATGCCCACGCCGGTGAGGTAGTTGCCGGCCAGGCGCAGGCCGGGCCGCGCGGCGAGGCGCGCCTCGATCCCGGCCATGCGATCGAGGTGACCGAGCTCGAGCTGCGGGATGGCCGCGGGGTAGCGGTCCACCTGGGCGAAGTCGCAAGGAGCGTCGACCCCGAACAGCTTGCGGACCTCGCCCGTTGCCAGGTCCGTGAGAGCGGCGTCGTCGAGGTCGAGCGCCGCGGCGTCGTTCACGCCGCCCAGGAACACGTTGAGCAGATCCCCGTCCGGCGGGGTCCGGTCGCCGAAGATGCGCGAGGGGAAGAGCACGCCCAGGGCGCGCGTCCCGTGGCCGGCCGGCGCAAGGGCGCCGAACGCCTCGGGCACGGATGAGAGGCGCTTCCCGTATCCGAGCTGGACCGTGGCCACGGGCGCCATGCGGAACCCGGCGAGGGTCTTCGCCAGATCCCGGTCGAGCCCGCTCACGAGGTCGCTCGCGGCCGCGGGGGGGGCGGCCACGATCACGGCCCTGGCCGCGTGGGTCTCGCCGGACACGCTCACGGCATAACCGGGCCCGTCGCGCCTCGGGACCACGGCCGTCACGCGCGAGCCCATGCGGCAGCGCGGGCCGAGGTGCCCCGCGAGCGCGCGGGTGAGGGTGCCGAGCCCGCCTTCGAACGAAAAGAGCCCGCGGTGAAGGGGCGTGCCCGCGAGCCTGTGCTGCCTGCGGCGCGCCCGCGCGTGGGCCATGCCGCCGCGGATCATGCCGCCGTGCTCCTGCTCGAAGCGCCAGAACAGCGGAAACGCTGCCGGGGCGGAGAGGCGATCCGGATCGCCCGCGTACACGCCGTTCACGAACGCGCCGGCCAGGATGCGCGCGGCCTCGCGCCCGAAGCGCCGTGCGAAGAACGTGGAGGCCGTGTCGTCGGGGCTCCCGCGCCCGGTGAACAAGGGTTCTGCCGCGAGCCGCAACTTGGCGCAGGGGCCGAGCAGGCCGGTCGTGAGGAACGACCACGGGCCGCCCGGCACCTCGCGCGGCACCCCGTCGCGCACGATGTAGCGCCTGGCAGCGGCGGGACGCGCGGGCGCGAGCCTGTCCCCGATGCCGAGGCCGTCGACGAGCGCAAAAAGCTGATCGGCCGAGCCGAGGAACGCGTGCGGCCCGCGTTCGAGCAGGAAGCCGTCGCGTGCGGCCGTGCGAACGTTGCCGCCGGCCTCGTTCTCGGACTCGAAGAGCAGCACGTCGCGGCCCTTGCGTCCGAGCTCGAACGCGGCGCAGAGCCCCGCGATCCCCCCGCCCACCACGATCGCGTCACACGGCATGGCGTGCCTCCCCTGCATCCTCGAGCGCGCGGCGGACCAACCCCGCGAGGGCGGCGAGGTAGGCCGGATGCGTGCCCGGCACCGGCGCGCGCGCAATCGACAAGGCGCCCAGCGAGCGGACCAGCAAAGGCAGCTCGATGTCGAGCTCGTAGAGGGTCTCGAGGTTCTCGCACGCGAACGAGACGGGCGCCACGAGCAGGCGGCGCGAGCCCGTCGACGCGAGGCGGGCGATCTCGTCCGTGAGGTAGGGCTCGGTCCATTTCCCGCGGCCGAGCCGGCTCTGGAACGCGAGCGAGAGCGGCGCGCGGCCCGCGAGGCGCTTTTCGAGCGCCGCGAACGTTCGCTTCACGTCCGGCAGGTAGGTGTCGCGGGAGGCGAGCTTCGCGGGCAGGCCGTGCGCGCTCACGATCACGTGCTGCGCGTCGCCGAGCCGCGAGAGGATGCCGTCCGCGAGGGCCTCGATGTACCCGTCCGCGCCCGCGTGGGACCCGCACGCCGCGATTTCCATCCGGCCCATGACCGCCTTCTCAAGGGCCGCGAGCACCACCCCGGTGGTGGAGCGCGACGCCTGCGGGAAGAGCGGCAGGGCCACGAGCCTGCGCACGCCCTGTGCGGCCAGAGCCTCGACGATCTGCGGGATGCGCGGGGCGCTGAAGCGGAACGCGTGGCGCACCACGAAGCCCGGACCGAGGCGCGCGGCGACTCCCTCGGCCTGCGCGGCCGTGCATTCGCCGATGGGGCTCGCGCCGCCGATGGCGTCGTAGTGGGTGATGACCTTGCGGAAGCGTAAGGACGCGATGAAAGACGCGAGCGCCGGCCGCAGCGGCCACGGAAGCCCGAGCACGGCCGGCTCGGACAGGAGGTCGCGGATGAAGGGCCGCACCTCGTCCGGGCCCGCGGGGCCCCCCAGGTTGAGCAGCAGCACTCCGATCCGCCCGGTCATACGGTCCTCGAATACAGCTGCTCGCCGGCTACCGCCTCGAGGTGCCGGTCAAAGGCCATGCACACGTTGCGCACGAAGAAGCGGCCGCGCGGGGTCACGGCCACGCGGCTCGCGTCCGCCTCCACCATCCCGTCCGCCGCCATGGGCGCGAGGCGCGCGAGATCCTCGGCGAAGTACGCGGCCGGGTCGATCCCGAAGCGTCGTCCGAGCGCGGTGAGGTCCACCTTGAAGTTGCAGAACACGTCGAGCAGGAGCTCGCGGCGGATCTCGTCGTCGCGCGTGAGGAAGAACCCGCGGGACACGGGCAGGCGCCCCTCGGCGATCGCTGCCAGGTACGCCGCGGTGTCCTTCACGTTCTGCGAGTAGACCGGGCCCACGGCCGAGATGCCGGACGCGCCGAAGGCGACGAGGTCGAGCCCGCGCTTCGTGGTGTAGCCCATGAAGTTGCGGTGCAAGGTGCCGTTGGCGGCGGCGCGCGCGAGCGGATCCTGGACCCTCGCGAAGTGGTCCATGCCGATGGACACGTAGCCCGCGGCGTGCAGCACGTCCATGACGCGCAGGAAGAGCCGCAATTTCTCCTTTGCGCCCGGGAGCCCGCGCGCTGCGAGCGCCTCCTGGTGCGGGTGGAGCCACGGCACGTGGGCGTACGAGTAGAGCGCCACGCGGGTCGGGGCCAGCTCCACGAGGGCCTCGGCGCCGCGCGTCATGGTCTCGACGGTCTGGCCGGGAAGTCCGTAGATGAGATCGAAGTTGATTCCTTCGATGCCGTTCGCGCGCAGGATGCCCACCACGCGGCGCACATGGGCCGCGTTGGCCCCGGGGCGCAGGGGGCCGATGATGGAGTCGTCGAGGTCCTGCACGCCGAGCGAGAAGCGGTTGAAGCCGTGCGCCACGAACCGCTCGATCTTCTCGGCCGTGGCCGTGCGCGGGTCGATCTCCACGGAGCGCTCGGCATCCTTCGCGATGCGCCACGTCGCGTCCATTCCCGCGAGCAGCCGCTCGATGGCCCCTGCGCCCAGGAAGTTGGGCGTGCCGCCGCCGATGGCCACCTGGCGCACGATCCGCCCGGCCGACACGATGTCCGCCGCGTGCTCCATCTCGGAGCGCAGAGCGTCGACGTACAGATCGATTTCGGACAGCGTCCGGTCCGTGGCCGTGTGGCACCCGCAGAACGCGCAGCGTGCGGCGCAGAACGGCACGTGGAGGTACAGGGCGAGGCCCTTGTCGTCCTCGAGCGTCCGGCGCGCTGCCCAAGCCTCGGCCACGCGCGCGGCGTCGATATCGGCAAAGTGGTTGGCGGGCGGGTAGCTCGTATAGCGCGGTCCGCGCACGTCGTAGCGGCGCAGGAGCTCCGGATCCACGTGGCGCGGATCCTGGGCGTCGGCCGCTGGGCAGATGGTTTCGGTCGCGTCGCTCACCTCGACGTCTCCTTGACCGCATCGACAAACGCCGCCACGCCCTCGAGCGGAGTCTCGGGCGTCAGCCCCTCGCCCACGTTGACCACGTACGGCGTACCACGCAGCGCGTCCACGGCCGCGCGCACGTCCGCACGGATGCGCGAAGGCGAGGCCGCGAGCAGGGCCGGGTCGAAGTTTCCCTGAAGGCCGAGATCCTTTCGCAGGCGCGCGCGGGCGTCCGTCAGGCGGATCGAGCCGTCGACCGCGACGATCGTCGCGCCGCTCGATGCGGCCTGCTCCAGGTTGCCCGCGGCGTTGCGCACGTAGACGATGACCGGGACGTCGATCACGCCGAGGCGCTCTATGACGCGGCGCGTGTAGGGCAGGGCGAGCGAAGCGTAGTCGTCCGGGCCGAGCTGGCCGGACCAGGTGTCGAAGAGCTGCACCGCGTCCGCGCCGGCCTCGATCTGCGCGGAGAGCAGCTCGGCCGCCGCGTCGGAAACCCGGTTCATGAGCGAGCGGTAGACGTCCGGCTCGCGGTGCGCCATGGCCTTGAGCGCGAACGTGGACTTGGATGGCCCGCCGCACGCCATGTACGCGGCGAGCGTAAAGGGCGCGCCGGCGAATCCGATGAGCGCGGTCTCGTCACCCAGGCTCGCGCGCACAGAGCGCACGGCCTGCGATACGAACCCGAACGCGTCGCGGTCGGGCGCCTTGAGGCGGGATATCCCTTCCGCGTCGCGCACGAGCGGGGAGACGACCGGACCGCCCGGCTCGTAGCGCACGTCCGCTCCCATGGCGGCGGCCACGGTCAGGATGTCGCTGAACAGGATGGCCGCGTCCATGCCGAAGCGGCGCACGGGCTGCAACGTGACCAGGGCGGCCAGCTCGGGAGTGGTCATCATCTCCCAGAACCCGTGGGAGGCGCGGATGTCGCGGTACTCCGGCAGATAGCGCCCGGCCTGCCGCATGAGCCACACGGCCGGCCGATCCACCGCCTCGCCCGCACAGGATGCCAGGAACCGCTCGCGTCCGTTCATCGAATCCCTCGTGTTGCGCGGGTGCCGCTCCATTGCGACACGGGGGAAGTATAGCCGGCGCCCGAAGGGCGGTGTCACAGGTTTGTCACATGACACGGGACAGGTTGCCGCCTCGCGTTTTCGTCATACACTTCCGTGAAACAGGCTCTTTTACACAGGAGGCGAGCGATGCGATTCCATAGCTTTCTTTTCCCGGCTGTAACCTTGGCAGCGACGCTGTTCGCGCTCGGGTGCGGCTCGGGAGGTCTCGACAACACGGGCGACGGCACCGACGCCGGGAGCCCCGGGTGCGTGGACGGCGACACGCGCTGCAGCAATGACGTCGTACAATATTGCAAGGACGGCGCGTGGGGCGACTACGACGACTGCGCCGCGCAGAGCCTCGTCTGCGCCATGCTCCAGGGCGAGGCCACGTGCATCGAGGGCGGCACGGATACGGGTGCGGACACGGACGCCGATTCGGACGCCGATTCGGATGTGGACGGCGACACGGACGGCGACACGGACGGCGACAGCGACGGCGACACGGACGGCGACACGGATGGCGACACGGACGGCGACACGGACGGCGACACGGACAGCGACAGCGACAGCGACAGCGACGGAGACACGGACACCGGAACCGGCGTCACGCCGCCCCAGCTGACGAGCAGCCACACGGGATGGAAGGAGCCGAACTGCCTGTCGTGCCACGACTCGACCGGCCACCGCGCCGGGCTCAGCCCCTACCAGTGCGCCGAGTGCCACGGCACCAATGGTGCGCCCAACGGCCACGGCGGCGCCGCCCCTTGCAGCTGTCACAGCGCACCGCACGGCTCCACCGGCTTCCCGGCTCCCGTGTCCTGCCAGACCTGCCACCTCTGAGCGACGCGTCGCGGGCGCGCCCCTTGGAAGGAAGGGCTCACAGCGGTAAGGTTCCACAATGAAGCCCGGCACCCCGCTCGAGAGGCTGACCCGCGAGCTGTCCGCAACGATCGCGAGGACGAGCATCGCGTACGGCCTCATCGAGCCCAAAGACCGCATCGCGATCGCGGTGAGCGGCGGCAAGGACAGCTACGGGCTCCTGCACCTGCTCTTGAACCTGCGTCGGCGCCTCCCGTTCGAGGTGCACTTCGTGGCCGTGCACGTGAGCCAGGGCCAGCCCGGCACGGATCCCGCGCCGCTGCGCAGATGGCTCGAAGGAATCCAAGTGCCGTTCGAGATCGTGGTGCAGGATACGTACAGCGTGGTCCTGCGTCACGTGCGCGAGGGCGACACGGCGTGCTCGGCCTGCGCCCGCCTGCGTCGCGGCATCCTGTACACCACGGCCGAGCGGCTCGGCTGCAACAAGCTCGCCCTGGGGCACCACCGCGAGGACACGCTCGCCACCTTGATGATGAACCTCTTCTACTGCGGGAAGATCCAGGCCATGCCGCCCAAGTACCGCACGGACGACGGCCGCTTCGACGTCATCCGCCCGCTGTCCGAGATCGCGGAGGGCCACCTGCGCACGCTCTCTTCGCTGGCCGGGTTCCCCATCATCCCGTGCGCGTTGTGCTCGGGCCAGGAGGACCACAAGCGCCGCAAGATGAACGCGCTGCTCGACGACCTCGAGAAGGAGCACCCACAGATCAAGCAGGTCATGCTCGGCGCGCTGCGCAACGTGCGGCCCACGCACCTGTGGGACAAGACGGTCGTCCGGGGGCCACGAGACCTTTGACAGTGGCCAAATGGTGTGTGATCCTTAATAGAGAATATATGCACGCAACCGGATGGACGAGGTGCGACCATGAGAGGATGGGTTGTTGGAACGCTGGTTCTCGCTGCGGCGGGCGTCTTCGGTTGGGCTTGCAGCGGCACCGGGAGCGCCACGAACGGCGACGATGATTCACAAGGCACGGGCGACACGGACACGGATTCCGACTCGGATGGAGATACGGACGTGGACGCGGGCGGGGATTCGGGCGCGGACACCGACACCACCACGGACAACGGCTGCCCGGGCAAGGTGCAGTCGTTCATCTGGATCTCCAACACGGCCGAGG
>JAQTNF010000140.1 GCA_028713995.1 Deltaproteobacteria bacterium
GGGCAAAAGAGCTCACTTGGACCGGCGTTGGCGTGATCGGCGTATCGTGGTTCATCGGGCCCGCGGTCGGCCATTTCTACGCCGATTTCGACAGGCAGGGCTGGATCGGGCTCGGCATCCGCGCCGCAGGTCTCGCGTCCGCGGGAATCGTCTGGGCGATCGCGTCCGCATCCGATAAGTGTGCACCGCGCGAGAGCGAGATGCAATACGAGTGCGGTCTCAGCGATTCGTGGAACACAGCCATCTGGTACTCGATCATCGTCCCGCCGCTTGTGCTTCTGGGGAGCGGGATTTACGACATGGTCGCAGCGCCGCGTTCGGCGCGCCGGGCCAACGCCCGATCGAACGCAAGCGCGTCGCAGCTCTCCGTGGCTCCGATGATCGTCCGCAACGAGGGCCAGCTCGCCAGCGGCGGGCTCTCGGTCGTCGGCACCTTCTGATACCGCAACCGCGACCGCTTGCTCGACGGGCACACGAGGGATCTGCGCACGCGGGATCTGGCCCGCGACCCACCCCCGGGGTATAGTGACCTCCAACATGAAACACGCGGCCCTCACCCTCGTCACCATCATCGCCGGGCTCCTCGTGCTCGCGGCGCTGTGCCTGGTCTTCCTCTGCTCGCCGGTGGACGCGAACATGGGCATCGTGCAGAAGATCTTCTACTTCCACGTGTCTTCGGCCTACACCATGTACCTGAGCTGGGGCGTCGTCACCGTGTGCTCGATCGTGTTCCTCGCGCGCCGCTCGGAGCGCGCGGACATGCTGGCGCGCAGCGCGGCCGAGCTGACCCTGGTGTTCACCGTGATCGTCCTCGTCACCGGGCCGCTGTGGGGCCGCAAGTCGTGGGGCGCCTATTGGTCGTGGGATCCGCGGCTCACCTCTACGCTGCTCTTCGCCACGATCGTGGCCTCGTACGCGCTGTTGCGCGGCCTGTCCTCGGGCGAGGCCGAGCGCCGCTTCGCCGCCGCGCTCTCGATCCTCGGCGCATGCGTGGCGCCCATCATCCACATCTCGGTGCAAAAGTGGCGCGGCCAGCATCCCACGGTCATCACCGGCAAGGGCGGCGGGCTGGCGCCCGAGATGTGGCCTCCTTTCATCGTGTCGCTCGCGGCCTTCACGCTGCTCTTCGCGGCGCTCCTCTGGCACCGCTATCGGCTCGAGGAGAACCGCCGGCGCATCGCGGATCTCGCGGAGCGCATCGCGGCGCGAGGCCTGGGAGAGGAGGACGCGCCATGAAGCGGCTCCTTCCTGCGCTGCTTTTCACGGCCCTGCTCGCGCCCGACGCCGCCCGGGCGCAATCCGACGCCGCGGACGACCGCTCGACCGCCTTCGTGGCAGCCGAGGCACCCTCCGAGACGTTCGGCCCGGTCGAGGGGCCGGTGCTTTTCGCGGGCGCCTGCGCCGTGGTGTGCCTGGGCCTCGCGTTCCTGCTCGCGGGCGCGCGCGTCCACAGCAGGTGCAGCAGGCGACTCGACGCGGCGTTCGCCCGGGTCGGGGAGGAGGACGGCCATGCGTAAGCTCCTCGTCTCCTGCGCCATCGCCTTCGTCTGCCTCGCGGGCTCGCCGTGCTTCGCAGCCGACGACGCCGGGTACGTGGCGGTCGCCCCGGGCAGCCGGGACACCGTTGACGGACGATGCCTGCTCGTGGCCGCCGACGCGGTCATCCTGGGCATGATCTCGGCCTATGCCGCGCTCCTCCTGGCGAGAAGCCGCGCCGCATCGCGCGAGCTCGCGTGCCTCGAAAAACGCCTCGGACTCTAAAACAGGGTGTGGCTGGGGGCTTCCAAGGACGATCAGCCGTGGCAACCGGCGATCTTGCAGTATGGACCGGCCTTGAGCTTGGCGAGATCTCCGCCCTTGGCCTTGGGCACCGCGCCCTTGGCGGCATCATGACAGTACAGGCAGTTCACGGCGGCCTTGTCCTTGCCGTTCTTCCCCTTGTGCTTCCCGTTGATGGCGGGATTGCCGAACCCCAGCGAACAGGCGAACAACGTCCCGAGAACAACCGCAACCAGCATCTTCTTCATGGCGTGACCTCCTCCTTGTTGACTGTCTGAATACGCCTTTTTTCTGACGCTGCAAGAGGCACCCTATTCACGGTGTCCAGATCATCCTGCCTGTTCTTTCCTATTTTGTCTATGGTTTATATGGACTTACAAAAACGTTCCGGAATAAAGTATTTTTTCGCCTACGTGGTTGAATGATCGGCAAATCGTTGTATTTTCTATAATGTTTGTATACATAAGTCTCGGCTCCTGACGTCCGGGGCGCTGCCAAAAGGAGGAGACCAGATGAGAGCCTGTCTGCTCGCAGTCGCAATCGCCATTGTCGCCGTCGCGTGCGGTCGTTCCGAGAAAGTCGATCCATCGGTGGACAAGCTGGGCCGCGCGACCGGGCCCGCGGAGCCGGTGGGGCCCGGAGCCACCCTCCCGGTCGGGCATCCGTCCCTCTCGCCCGGCGCCATGAACCCCCATGGCCGGATGGACCAGATGTCAGGTGCGTCCGGAGCGACCGCCATCCGCGTGGGGACCGTGCTCGAGACGATCGACGTCCCGAACTACACGTATATCCGCTTCAAGGACGCGACCGGCGAGGAGCACTGGGCCGCGGTGCCGTCGTCCAAGCTCTCGGCGGGCGAGGAGATTCGCATCGCGGAGTCGATGGTCATGCGCGATTTCCGCAGCCCGTCGTTGAACCGCGTCTTCCCGGCCATCATTTTCGGAACCCTGAAGGTCGGCGACGGCGCATCCGCCCCGGACGCGGGCGTCAAGCCCCCTCACCCGAACGCCGCACCGAGCGCACCCGCTCCTTGATGCGCTGGATGTGACCGCGTCCGAGCGCCTTGACCTCGCAGCCCAGCTCGAAGTAACGACGGATGTCGGCGTCCGAGAGGATCCCGAAGCAGTCGACCACCGCGAGTGGCGCGCCGGCCCACTCCACGACCTTCGCCGGATCGAGTCCAAGGTAGTGCTCGTGCGGCACGGCGAGGATGATCGCCTCCGCGTGCGCGAGCGAGGCCGGGAGGTCGTGCGAGACGCGTATCGACGCGAGCCCCTCCTGCCCGCGGAAGAAACGCGACCACGACTGGCCCGGCGCCGGGTAGTCGTCCTGGCTCTCGAGCTCGTACCAGTGGTCGACGTAGGGATCGTGGACGCGCATGTCCGCGCCCATCTCGGTGAGCTTGCGCACGATGAGCTCCGAGCCGCTGTAACGCGTGTCGCCCACGTCCTGCCGGTAGCTCGCGCCGCACAGGAGCACGTCCGCGCCCGCGATGTAACGCCCCATGTTGCGCAGGGAGTCGCGCGTGAGCTCGGCCACGTGCAGGGCGCGCGTGTCGTTGATGTCCACGGCGGCGGGGCTCATCCTGAAAACCGTGTCGCCATCCTCGAAACCCAGGATGTGCTTGTACGCCCAATAGCCCAGGCCCGCGTCCTTGGGCAGGCAGTAGCCGCCGATGCCCGGCCCGGGGAAGATGATGTTGTCGTGCGTGGGCCGCATCTTGATGGCATTGATGACCTTGACGAGATCGACCCCGTTGCGCTCGGCGAAGAGGCTCCACTCGTTTAGGAACGCCAGGATCGCCGCACGGTAGGAGTTCTCCACGATCTTCGTTGTCTCGGACTCGATCGGCCGGTCCATGACCGTCAGCGGGAAATCCTCCGTATTGAGCACCTCGCGCAGGAACTTCTGCACCCGGTCTCGCGCCCCGGCGTTGCAGCCCGAGCACACGCGCCAGAAGTCGCGGATGGACGACACGTACTCGCGGCCGGGCATGACGCGCTCGAAGCTGTGGGCGAGCAGCGGCTCGCTCTCGATGCCGCGCGCGGCAAAGGCCTTCTTCATGATCGGCCAGGCCACGAACTCGGTCGTGCCCGGGGCGACCGTGGTCTCGATGAGCGTGAGGCATCGCGGCGCGACCTTCTCTCCGATGGTGCGCATGGTGGCCTCGAGGGCCGCCATGTCCGCCTCACCGCTGCGCATGTTCCCCAGCTCGCGCTTCTTGTAGTCGCACTGCACGTCGACCACCACGCAATCGGCGAGGGCGAGGCAATCGCTGTTGTACGTGGCCACGAGCGTCTTCTTCTCGTTCACGCACCGCGCGATCATCGGATCGACCTCGGGATCCTCGGCCTTCACCGGCGACTCGCCGCGGGACAGGAGCGGGATCTTCCAGTAGCTCCGCGTGCTGGGCCGCTGGCACCCGACAACGAGCTTGGTGGGCCTGCCGGTCTTGCGGTCGACCGTGTCGGCGATGATGGCGGCCATCACCGCGCCCACGAAGCCGACGCCCATGACCACCACGATCTCCTTGCCCTCGGTCCGTGCCGCGGCCGCGAGCCTCTCGACGCGCGCGAGCTCGGAGGCGTACTCATCCGCCTCCGGGATGGGGAACCTCTCGCCCGAAGGGCTCACCGAAAACGATGTCATCGTGTCAGCCCGGAGTGTGGCCGAGCTTCTTCGTACCCGTCTCGAACAGCACGACGATGCGCGCGCCGTCGACAGCGGTCACGATCCCTTTTCCGAACGTGGGGTGCGAGATGAGCGCGCCGCTCGCGAAACGCGAGGTGATCGCGTACGGGACGAACACCTCCTCGTTTCTTTCGGCCATGTGCTCGCCCCATGTCTTCTCCGGATCCTTGGGCTTGTCGAAGCCGAAGAAGTCCGCGTTCGCGGCGCGTCTCGCGCTCGTCCCCGAGCGCTGCTTGGTCCTCTTGATCGACATCGTTCGGCACCTTTCCGCCTTCGACGCTTCTCATGAAGCGCGGCGTCTAGTTGTTCTTGGCTCCCTCGGCGATCCACTGCCGGATGGCCGCGATCCTGTCCTCGGTCAGGGCCGAGAACACGCGCGGCGGCATGTGCGGCTCCTTCCTCTTCTCGACCGAGCCAACGATTTGGCTGCCTTCGGGATCGCCCGCGATCACCGCGGGGCCGCGTTTGCCGCCCTTTCGCACGCCGTCGTAGCTCATGAGATACAGGCCGCCCTTCCGATCCTCGTCGTGGCAGCGCTTGCAGTGGTCCCGCAGGATGGGCAGCACCGTTCCGGTGAAAGAGACCGCGCCGGCCGAGTCCTTGACCACCGTGATGGGCTCGGTGCTGCCGCCGCCGCAAGCCGCGACGAGGAGCGTCGAGACCAGGAGAGCCGCCGTCACACCAGGTGTTCCGTGCGATCTCAAGGGGCACCTCCCGCGTTGAAAAAATCAGCCTGTTCCATTATCCCAATTCTCCGGACAACACAAACGGGGCGTAGGCCCCCGGAGGGATCCATGGAAACACGCAGTTCGCGTCTGGCAAACGATCTCCTGGCGTTGGCTCTGCTTGCGACGACGGGCCTCCCGGCGTGCGGGCCAAGCCTTGCGCAGCAGGACGCGCAACAGGACACACCACAGCACGAGCAGCAGCAGGTGCAGCCGTCGTGCGCGCAGAAATGCGAGTCCACGTACATGAGCTGCCTGGAGTCGAGCACGTGCATGGACGGCGCTGGACAGAAGGTCCCCTGCGAGGACGATTGCCGCGGCCGACAGCAGGAATGCGAGCAGGCCTGTCCCGGCAACTGACGGACGCAAGGCCTTTTAGATCCAGTCGTCGGCCAGGATGTCGCCTTTGAGGCCGACCACCAGGCGCTTCACGGGAATCTTGCGCTTGGCGCTCCCCTGGGCGGCCTGGGCCATGCGCACAAGCCCGCCGCAGCACGGGACCTCCATGATCATGACCGTCAGCGTGTTGATCCTGGCGTCGTCGATGAGCGCCGTGAGCTTCTGCACGTAGACGTCCTCGCCCTGATCGAGCTTGGGGCAGGCGATGGCGAGCGCCTTGCCCCGCAGGTGGTCCTTGTGGAAGTCGCCCACCGCGAACGCCACGCAGTCGGCGGCGAGCAGCACGTCCGCGCCCTTGAAATACGGCGCCGTGGTCGGAACCAGGTGCAGTTGCACGGGCCATTGCCTCAGCTCCGAACGGCGCACGTCCTCGTCGTTCGGGGCCGGCGTCCCGTCGTCGAACTGCATGACCCTCGCGCCCGGGCAAGCGCACGCAGCGGGCTCGCCCCTGACCTCCTCGCTCGCTTTCGCCTTCACGTGTTCCACGAGCTCCTCCTCGAATTCGTCCGCTTCCCGCTCCTCTATGATCAGTGCCCCCTCTGGGCACTCGCCGAGACACGCTCCCAGCCCGTCGCACAGCTTGTCGCTCACGAGTCGCGCCTTGCCGTCGATGATCCGGATGGCGCCCTCGGCGCAGCTCGGCACACACACGCCGCACCCGTTGCACAGGTTCTCGTCGATTCTGATGATCTTCCGGTTCGCCATGAGCTTTCCTTCCCCGCAAGCGGACGGATCGACCCTCGATCAGTCGAAAACGATCCCTTCGAACAACCGGCCGATGCCACCCTCCACGGCGCTCCTCATGGCCGTCACGCACGCGGGCCGCAAGTCGCCCTTCCACCGCGGGTAGCCGCCGCGCCACACGTAGCGCAGGAGCTGGTGAAAGCCGCGCACCGGAAACACGACGTCGGCGATGGTCACGTCGCGCATCGACAGATCCGCGACCGCCGAGATCTCTGCCGGCCGGCCGAAGCGCTGCATGATGGCCTCGACCTCGGCCCTCGTCCCCTCCCCTTCGGGCTTCTGCTTGAAATCGTCCGGTTCGGCCGGGAACGGGAAGCGACGGTAGACCTCGCCGATGAACCCTTCGAAGCGCTCGCCGTGGATTGCGCCCGTGAGGTCGCCCACGTCCGCCCGGCTCGCGATCCGGTAGCCCGGCCATGAGACGGAGACCGGCTCGTCGCGCCCGGCGCCGACCATCCGGGCGATCGCGGCGCAGAAGTCCGTGGCGAAGAAGAACGCGTTCTCGAGCAGGAGCATGTCCGACTCGATGTTGAAAAACCCGAACGCGATCGTGCCGTGGCTCTTGGATTCGAACGGGAGGGGCATGGAGAGTCCTTTCTGAAGAGGTCTTCTTCGATTATACGCAGCGGCACGTCCGTTTGACAGCCCCCGAGGGCCATGATACCCCCTCACCGCAGCTTTCGCGCGAGGCCGCACTTCGGAGAAGCCATTGGAATCATTGGCGAGATGGGTCATGGAGGAGGCGGGTTACGGCCGCTCTCCGGCCCTGTGCGTCGACCGTTCCGGACGATGGTGGATCGCCTGGATCTCGTGGGTCAGGGACGGGGAGTGCATCCGGGTTTCGAGCCGTATGCCGGACGGGGAGTGGTCCCTGCCGGTGGCGTGCTCCGGCGTGAAGCCGCGCGTGACCGCGGCCACCCTTGCGCCTTGCGACGACGGCGTGCTCGTGGCGTGGATCGACGGCGACGACGCCGAGGAGGACGGGCTCAAGATCCGCTCCATCGGGGCGGACGGACGGCTCGGCAAGACCCGCCTCGTCGCCCCGGCGCGCCTGGGACCCGCCTGCCCCGCCCTCGCGTCGGACGGCTCCCTCTTTGCCCTGGCCTGGACCTCGCGGGAGCTGGGCGGACGCCGCATGGAAGCCGCGCTCGGAAAACTCCTCGACGCGTCGCTTGTCCGGACGGTGCTCTCCGAAGGCTCCGGATTCCACCTGCGGCCGGCCGTCGCCATGACCCACGGGCGCGCTTTCGTTGCATGGGAGCATCTTGCGCGCCACGGCAGCCGCATCGTGGGCCGCTGGTTCGACCCGCACAAAGGTCCCCTGCCTCTTTGCGTACCGTTCCGCCACGACGGAGGCCTCGCGGCCATGACCGCGGTTGCCGTCGCGCCGGACGGCGGGGCGTGGATCGCGTGGCAGTCCGACGTGGACCCGGTCGGCGGACCGGGGCTCGTGCGCTGGATCGACGTGGCGTTCGTCTCCGCGGACGGCGACATCTCGGTCCCCGCGCAAGCCATGCCCGGCGTGGATCGGGACGGCAAGGGAACGGACCAGGGCTTCGAGTCGCCCTCTCTCGCGGCGGCCCCGGACGGCAGCCTCGTCATCGTGGGGCGCGGCTCCCAGGGCGTGTATTGCCAGGCGCTCGGCGCGAGCGGCTGGGGCGAACGCGGCCGGATCGACGAGGAAGGCTGGCAGTGCCGAGGCAGGCGCTTTGCCGCGTGCCGCGTCGGACCGGACGGGCTCATCGTGGCCGGACGGGAAAAGGACGGCGTGGCGGTCCGTCACGTGGCCTTGGGAGCCGGCGCGCCCAAAGGCCGGCCCGATCTCTCGCCGTTGGTGGCGCACAAGGCGCCCGCGCCGAGCATGCCTCCGAGACCACCCTGCCTTCACACCGTGGCGGGCCGCACAGTCCTCTTCGGCGACCTGCACCAGCACACGGCCGCCTCCGACGGCACGGGCACGTCAGAGGAGGCCTTTCACAGGGCGCGCTCACGCTACGGCGACGACATGGCCGCGGTCTCGGACCACGAGAGCTTCCTGGGCAAGCGCACGCCGCCCGGCGAGTGGCACGAGGCCCGCCGGGTGGCCGACGAATGGTACGAGCCCGGATCGTTCGTCACGCTCCACGCCTTCGAATGGACCGGGGCCATGCACCCCGGGCCGGGTCACAAGGTCGTGTACCTGCCACCGGACGGCGGACCGGTGCTGTCTCGCGAGGACGCGGCGACCGCAACGTCGCGCGGGCTCGTGGCCGAGGCGCGAAGGCTCGGCGCCATCGCCGTCCCGCACCACGTGGGGTGGACGGGCGCGGACATGGCGAGCCACGATCCCGAGGTGCAGCCGTGCTTCGAGATCGTGTCGTGCCACGGCGCCTACGAGCGTCCAGGCGTCGGGCCCATCCCCACGCGCGGCGACGACAAGGAGGGCCAGTTCGTGGGCGACGCGCTCGACCAGGGCCTGCGCTTCGGCTTCACGGGCGGCTCGGACGGCCACGGGCTCAACTGGCACCACGGCCTGTGCCGCGTCAAGGACTCTCACCGCTCCGGGCTGACCGGCGTCTTCGCCGAGGAGGCGAGCCGCCAGGGGGTCATCGAGGCGCTTCGGCGCAGGCGCTGCTACGCCACGTCCGGCGCCAAGATCGGCCTGTGGTTCGAAGTGGATGGCCGCCCCATGGGGGAGAGCATCGTCGCCTCCGATCTGGTCCCGTTCCGCGTGGCGGTGTGCGCGACCGCACAGGTGGAAACGCTCGTGCTCGTCACCAACGGCGGCCGCGAGATCACTCTTGAGCCCGCTGGCCTTGCGTTCGAGGTGCGCGGGAGCCTCGAGCCGCCGCTCGGAGGCGGCTGGTCGTACTACTACGTGCGCCTGGTCCAGAAGGACGGCGAGGTGGCCTGGTCGTCCCCCATCTGGCTCGATGCGCCCGCACCCGCGTAACCGCCCGAAACACCACGGAGGTCGCTCCCATGCCCATCGCTGAATTCCCGGCGTTCTTCCGTCTCCTGCCGCCCATCGTATGGACCGTCGGGCTCCTCGTCGTCTCCAACGTCTTCATGACCTTCGCCTGGTACGGCCACCTCAAGTACACGGACAAGCCGCTCGTGCTCGCCATCGTGGTGAGCTGGGCCATCGCGTTCGTCGAGTACTGCTTCCAGGTGCCGGCGAACCGCATCGGCTACGTGAACGACATCCCGGCCGTGCAGCTCAAGACCATCCAGGAGGTCGTCACCCTGCTTGTCTTCGCCGGGTTCTCCTTCGCCTACCTGAAGGAGCCCCTGCGCTGGAACCACGGCGTGGGCTTCGCGCTCATCGTCGCGGCCGTGTTCTTCGTGTTCAAGAAGTGGTGAGGCCGGATCAGAAGCCGTATCCGAAGCTGACATAGGGAAAGCCGAGCGGCATGTAGATCATGATCTTCTCTACTCCGCGGAAAATCGGCGCCACGGCCGCGACTTCCACGAATGACACGTCGCCCATGAAGCGCACGCCCGGGATCACGACCCAGACGCGGCCCGGCTCGGCGAAGTCGGCGACCACGTTGCTCGCCTCGATGCTGAGGCTCACCCTGCGGACAGGTCGCCAGGACAGGCCCGCGCCGGGCAGCGCGAGCCAGCCATGCCCGGGAGAGATGGAAGAGTGTTCCCCGGCGCTCTCGGCAGTGGCGCCCGACTCCGACAGCCTGCCATAGAAGGCGAACGCCGAGGCCGAGAGACTGACGAACAGGTCCTCGGTCCCGAGCGAGAGCACGAGGCCGCCCCCGAAAAACTGTAAGAAGCGCGTGATACCTGCAACGAATTCCGGGTCGTAGCTCCAGGTGAGACACCCGACCGCATAGGCTCCGAACCTCACGTGCTCGGTGAAGGCATGAGTGGACTTGAGCCACAGGGAGCCACCGAAGAAGAGGATCGGCAGCGCGGACTGAAAGTCGACCTGGAGGAATTCGTCGAACCCGTGCTCTATCCCGAATACTGAGAGATCGCTCACCGTGATTCTGGTGCGGCCGGGCTCAAGGGTGAACGCGGTCGGCGTATAGACGACGCGGGTCGGCGCATCGGACCGGCCTCGCGTCAAGTCGCCTTGCTCCGCGTCTGCGTTGGCTTGCCGCGGCATGAAGACTGCGAGCGCCGCCAAAACGGCCAGCCGTCTAAGCAGGCTCGCGGTCCGGTTCACGAGCTTCAGCCCCGTTCTCACAACCCCAGGGCCGAGAGTTCCTGCACGAAGATGGCGAACAGGCCGCTCGTTGGGATCTGTTTGAAATAATAAACCCGGTCGCCGTCTATCTGCGGCTCGCTCTCTCCGCCTGGATAACTTGTGATCTGGTGCTCAGACTTGGTCTTGAGGTCGTACATCCAGATGTCGGTTCCGCTGAAATCGTACTTGTTGTTCGGGTTCGAGCAGGCCCGGTAATCTGTCCATATGATGCGATCCCCTGAAATGTCGGGGCCGTAATGGATCCAGTTCGCGTTGGTGATTCCCGTGGTTTCGCCCGTGGCGAAGTCGTGCATATAGATGTCCTGGTGCGCCAAGCTTCCGTCCGTGGACGGGTTGGGTCCATTGCGCAGATCGCTCCATACGACCCTCGTTCCGTCCATTCGCGGCAACCATTGACCGCTCGGGTGACTGGTCAGGTTCCATGTCTCTCCCGTGGATATCTTGTGAGCCCAGATGTCGGGGACGAAGTTGCCAGTATCGTTTTCCCAAACCACATAGTCCCCGTCCGCTCTCATATGAAAAATTCCACGTTCGGCCGTGAAAACCGTCTTGCGTTCTCCATGCAATGTATAGATGTCCACATACTGGGGATTATGGATATTGATATCCTCCTCCATTGTTGACCA
Source organism: Deltaproteobacteria bacterium (assembly GCA_028713995.1). Lineage (GTDB taxonomy): Bacteria > Myxococcota_A > Polyangia > JAAYKL01 > JAAYKL01 > JAQTNF01. The sequence goes on from JAQTNF010000140.1 coordinate 11,169, forward strand.
CATAAATGCGATTTGGCTCCCAGTATATGAGGTATAATTATAGACGGTATAAGGATAGCTGCTCTGTTCTTCCGAGAGACACGTCTGCATTACGCCGGATGTTAAATCAATCAACTCAAGCCTCATTTGATGTGGTCCGCTCCACTGATCGGCCACGAAAACCAGCGTGTTGTTCTTGATGTCCGGATACTGACCGGACATCGTCTTCTCGACATCGGCGTAGCATCCGGCATCCACATCGACGACGTGCATCTTGTAATCCGTGTCATCGGTGTACGCCACGTATCGGTGGGTTGCCGCCCAGTCGGTCATGCTATTGATATCTACGAACGTGAGCTGGCGGCATCCGGGGCCGCAGTCGATGCCCTGGGGCAATGGCTTCCACTCGAGCGTGGTGTGGCTGGTCGAGCAGGAGTCAGTGGTGTCGGAGCCGGTGTCGCTGGCGCTGGTTGTGCCTGTGCTTGTGTCGCTCGTGCTTGTGGTTTCGCTCGACGTGTCCTTGCAGCCTCCATCGCACTTTTTGTCGGAAGAACTGGAACAACTGCTGCAGGCAGGTGCGATGAGTGTAATAGCGGCCAGGAAGATCCAATTGCATGATGAAATACGCATGATCGCCTCTCCTGTGAAAAGGCACACGGCCATAATCGAGGAAGAAACGAACCGCGGCGAGCCCGCCTACAGAGTGATGCCCCACGCGTCGAGCGTGCCCGCCGTGCCGGTGACGCTGTCGGTGATGTGCAGCTCGTAGATGCCGGTCAGCCACTTGCTCGAAAGCCCGGTGAGCGGCGTGTCCGCCACGAGCGGCTCGCCCACGTCCTTCACCTGGACGACGGTGCCGTCCGCGGCGACGAGCACGATGTCGAGCTGGTTCGCAGAGGCGTGCGTGATCGCGAGGTGCAGCACCGGATCGACCGAGTCATTGGCGGCGATGTCGGTGATGGTCATCTGGAAGACGTTCGCCGCCATGTCGTCCGTGATGGGCCCGACCGCGTCCGCGTCCCACGAGCCCGTCGTCTTGACGGTCTTGGCGCCCGCGGGCAGGAACGTCAGGCACCAGGTCGTCACGACGAACGGCTTGCCGTTGTAAAGGTTGTCCTCGGCGTGCAGGGTCCACGTGCCGCCGAGCTCCTCGCCCCAGAAGTGCGGCAGATACCAGCTCGCCGGGAACTCGAACTTGGGGTTGACCGCGGTTCCCGTGTTGGGCGTCTGGTACTGGTTGTAAAAGCTGGCGGTCACGCCGCCGTGGGAGAGCGTCATCTTGATGTCCGAGAACGGCTGGGAAACGAACCCCGTGCGCGCGACCACCTCCATGTCGAGCCGCACCACCTCGCCCGCTCCCATGTCGCCGAACGTGAGGGTCTCGTCCATCTTGGGCTGCGGATTGCACGACGCGAGCGTGCAGTCCTTCATCGTTCCGCCGGGCACGCACACGGGCACGCCGAATCCGGCCGGGCACTGCACGAGGTCGGGCTTGCACGCGCCCGCGTCGTTGTCGCACAGCTCGTAAGGCGCGCACTGCTTGGACTGCTGCCAATCGCTCCACTCGCCCGCCGCGCCGACGCAGGCGTACATGTCGCCGGGGCAGTGCTTCGACTGGTACCGCACCGACAGCCACGCGCCGCACCCCGCCCCGTCCTCGCAGCCGTATGCGGTCTCTCCGGCCGTGTCGCACACCACGTCGGTGCCTTGAAACTCCCCGCACTCACAGCAGACAACGTCCTGCGGGCACTTGCCGCACCCCGCGTCGACCGTGTCCGTGTCGCCGTCGCCGTCTGCGTCCGTGTCTGTGTCTGTGTCGGCGTCCGAGTCCGAGCCCGTGCCGGTGTCCGTGGACGAAGCGTCCGCATTGCCGCCGCCGCCCGCCGCAGCGGGCGAGCAGCTTGCGAACGCGAGCGCCGCAAGAGCGAGCACGAAAAACAGTGGTTTCACGAGAGGACCTCCTTGCCGCTCGATTCGTTTGCAGCGGTTATTCCACCGGCGGGATACTGTCGCAGGACACCTTGATGACCGCGAGCGCGTCCTCCAGCGACTTCTGCAGGTCGCCCGAGCAGATGTCGCCGAACACCCCATGGTCGCCGAACAGGTCGACGAACCTCTTGAGGCGATTGGCATAGATCGCGCTACCGAAGGTCGAGCTGCAACCGCCCTGCTGGGCGCCGCCGATGCCGACCACCACGTAGCGATCCTCGCCGCCGGCGAGGTCGTTCACGAAGCCGGCCACCTCGGACACGTCGTACAGCCC
>JAQTNF010000141.1 GCA_028713995.1 Deltaproteobacteria bacterium
GGGGTTAGGAACCCAGTGTCGGGTCTGTTGAATTTCTGAACAATCTCAAGCTGATCCATTTGGGTGGGAAGGGGATCGGGGTGGGAAGGGGATCGGGAAGGGGATCGGGAAGGGGATCGGGGTTGAGCGACGGGGGCTCCGCACGGCTACAAACGTAGCCGAATCCCTTCCCGTTCTGGTCGAACGAGAAGTTGAGGCTTTCGGCTCCCACGTTTTCGACATTGTGCTCGCCCCCGCCGACGGGGATCGTGCCGTCTTCGACGTGCCCGTACCACTCCATCCAGCCGATGCGAATGAAGACTACCCTGTCCCGGTTGATCGCCATGTCCCCTCCTCGGCCCCGAGCGGGCCATCGACGCGCCGAGTTTGCCCGAACCGCACCATCATCGGGTAGATCCCAGACAAGAATTGTCTCACACCCGCAACGGCATCACCACGGCGGTCCTTCCCCCGACGCCGAAGTCCACCCTCATCGGGGCCAGCACGCCGCCGAGGTGGATCTCCGCGATCCCGTCGGCGCCATTGGCGGCTTCCGCGAGGGGGTGTTCAGCGGCCCTTGGCTTTCGCGTCCATGGCCTCGAGCGCGCGCATGAGCCCCACGAGCGCGTGCTGGTTGTTGTCGATCCGGCAGTGGTTGTCGATGAGCCCCATGCGGATGGCGCCCTCGACGTCGTAGTCGGCGGGCACGAAGAACGAGTTCTCGTCGGTGAACTGCTGCTCGAGCAGGTGGCGGGCGCCTTCGATGAGCGAGTCCTCGAACGCCGACGCGTCGGCGCCGATCAGGTGCGCGGCGTCCATTGAGCCGCCGAGGGCCTCGCCGCGAGAGGCGGCGCGGGTCGTGCGCGGGACGTCGGCGAAGCGGCGATAGGCTCCCCGGTAGTCGGGATACGAGTAGGCCTGCGGCGGGAACTGTTCCTTGATGAACGCGTAGCCCATGAGCACGGAAAGCTCGGCGTACCGTTTCTCGCCCGTGACACGTGCCAGCACGGCGAGCGCCTGCATGACCCAGTGGTCGGGCGTACGCGGCAGCCCGAATTTGAGCGGCCAGTAGAAGTCGCCCATCTGGGCGTCGCCGATGCGGCGCGCCGCCTCCACGTACCGCCCGTCGCCGACGCGCTCGAAGATCTTGACGAGGCCCAGCATCACCTCGCCCGGGAAGTAGAGCGGCTCCCTCTTCACGACCTTGAGGCGCTTCGCTTCCTTGTACGAGCGGAACACGCGACCGTGCGAGTCGACCATGGCGAGCAGGCAGTCGCCCATGCGGCGCAACCACGGGTCGATGGGCACGGCCTCGACGCGGGCCTTCACCTTCGGATCGGTGATCGAGGCGGGCTCGGGAAGCTCGGTCAGGGACACGGCCGCGAGCGCCGTGGAGCCGGACTCGGTGTCGCCCTTGCCGTCGAGGAAGCACAGGAGCTCCGGGGCCTCGGGATCCGGGGAACCCAGCGAGCCCTTGACGTACTCGAGCGCCTCGAGGCCCGCCTCGAGGGCCAGATCCCCCGACTCCGCGAAGGCCGGCTCGGTCCGCGCCGCCCGCGACATGGCGAACAGGCCGTAGATGGCGCCCGCGTGCCGCGGCAGATTGTAGTCCTTGGTCTCGCCGCGGTACGGCGGGAAGATCTCGTAGTGGAACCTGCCGCCCTGCCGCACCTGGCGCGCGAGCCAGTCCGAGGCCTGGACGATGCCGTCCACGAGCCGCCCGCGCTCGAGGCGCTGCGGTGCGAGGGTGTTCGCCCGGTAGAGCTGTACCGCCTCGTGCGAGGCGCCGAGCGACGCGAAGCTCGCGGCGCGAAACACGCTCGCCTGGAAATCGCCGCGCACGAGCGCCCTGTCGTCGCTCCACGCCCGCGCCCACGTGCGCCTGAGCATCTGGCCGAGGGCCGCCGGGTTGCCTTCCACGCGGGGCGTGAGCCAGCCCTCGGTGACGGGCTCGTCCGGGAGCATGGCCGCGACCTCGCGTTGCCCTCCGGCCCGCAGGAGGAGGCCGTCCACTCCCGGCTCGACCGCGTAGCTCAGGTTGAGGATCTCCGGCAGGGGATCGAGGCCGCGCAGGACCTTGTCCGCTCCGGCGAACAGGCGCGCGACACGGAACATGGGCCGCATGCCCACGCGTCGCGCGGGGCCCGGAACGCTCACCTCGATCCGCAGGTCATCCGCCATGAGCGGCCAGGCGCGCGGGTGCACCTCCGTCGATCGGGCCTTGCGCGGGCCCTCTGCCAGCGCCGCGCCCGCCGCGCGGATCACGTCATCGATCGCGTCCGCTCCGCCGCGCCCCATCCCGCGTGCGCGCAAGCCGTCGCGGTCGTGCACCGTCACGAACACCCCGTTCCCGTGAGGCGCGCGGGCCAGCTCTGCCATGCGGGACGCAAGCTCGCGGTGCAGGGCCGCGGCGGGCGCGTCGCCGACCGCCTCTCGAGACAGGGTTTCCCGAACCGCTGCGATAGCCTGCTCCTCGGCCGGCCGGGACCAGCGCTCGGGATCCGGCGGAGCGGCCAGGTCCTTGAGGAACTCCTCGGTGGGGCACCCTGTCACGCGCAGGTTCACGAGAAGCGTCGACAGGACCGTTCCGAGCCCCGCGAGCAGGATCGCGGTCGCGAGCGGGAAGCGCGAGAGGAGCGTCCTGCTGGAGCGACGATTTGAGCCCTCGGCCACTGCGAGGAGCGCCGCGGCCAGGAGAAAGCCAAGGCTGACGCCGTTCGCCCCGAAGACGCCCGCCAGCGAAAGGACAAGCGCGAGCAATGGGACGAGCGCCGCCACGGCGATGCGCCCCGCGATCCTCGATGCGCGCCACCACGTGCGCCGGACAACCACGAGCGCCGCCGCGAGCGGCAGCCCGGCCACGGTTGCGCACCACGGATCCACGGCCAGCACGGGCAAAAAGCCGAGAAGCGCGGCGAGCATGTCGAACAAGAGGGATGAAGCGGCAAATCGGTCTGTGTTTTTCACGGGCATGGGCAGAGACTACGGGCTCGGGCGAGATCCGGGCAAGCGGTTTCGCCCGAGTTGTCCGGTGTCCATTAAAGCATAAATTATCCAGATTAGTCCTTGTAGGAACTACTTGAGCCATGCATACTGTTTGCCAGTTCGGACGATGAACTAGAAGGGACCACTATGGCCGAAAATGACGGAAACGAGCCTTGGATGTCGGTGGAGGACGCGGCGCGCCACCTGGGTGTTCAGAGGGACACGATCTACAAGTGGATCATTCGTCGACGCCTACCGGCGCACAAGGCAGGCCGGTTGTGGAAATTTCGGAGAGGCGAGCTTGACTCCTGGGTGCTTGGCAATGGGACGAGTATTCAGGAAGTAGCGGAGAGTCGCCGGTGAGAACGACTGCTATGCGGAAGTCCACCCGAGTGACGCAGACTCAACTTGGGTTGTTCGTCGGGGCGAATGCGCCGAAACTGAGGCCCCAGGCCAGAAGGCGCATCAATCGCGAAGAAATTGAAATTCAACTTGGTATTGTCGCTGCCGAAACCTGGCCAGCACGGTACAAATTCCACAAGTACTGGGGTCGCAAGCCGGCAAATGTTGTTGGACAATACGTCGAGTTCTTTTCCGACCCAGGAGATACGGTCCTCGACCCATTTGCAGGCTCTGGTGTGACCGTTGTCGAGAGCGCGCGGCTACAGCGCAGAGCGATCGGCTTCGACCTCAATCCGGTAGCGGCCCAAATGACGGCCGCGATGCTTACCCCTCCAGCTCCTCAGGATTTCGAACTGGCTGCACGCAGGGTAATGGGGGAAGCCTTTCGTGCTTGCGGTCACTTGTTCGTCACGACATGCGCCTCCTGTGGAGGCGACGCGACGCTCCGCAGCGTCGGATATGTCGGTGCCGAGGCGCGAGAGGTTCGCTATCGGTGTGAAGCGTGTCGTAGCTCAGGTGCGCATTTCCCTATCGCGAGAGATATGGAGCTTGCAGATCGACAGACTTCGGCGCCGGACGATACGCCAGATGCCCCGATCCTGTTCGGGTGGGAGATGCAGAAGCTCAAGCGACGAGGTGTCCAGCGCTGGCGTGACCTCTTCACGTCTCGCAACTTCGCAGCGGCAGGAGAAATCCGGAAGGCCATTCTCCAGGAGGATGATGGTCCCTGCAGAGACTGGCTCATGCTTACGCTTACAGCCAGCTTGGCGCAATTCACCAGGATGATTGCCGACTTCTCGGGTGATGCCGGCGGTCCAAGTTGGAAAATCAACTGCTATTGGATGCCCGATAGGTGGCAGGAGCTGAATCCACTTTGGTACTTCGAGAACCGGGTATCGAAGAGTCTCGATTCGATACGGGATCTGATCAGTTCTGGAGCGCCATTCTCACTGGGGTCTGTCGACACGACCGACAGCAGACGCATGCCGCTCGCAGATGCCTGCGTAGATTACATATTCACCGATCCCCCATATGGAGGAGAAGGAATCCAGTACGGCGAGTTGTCGCTCCTTTGGGGCCTCTGGCTTGGAGAGCGAGAGGCGCTCGACGCGGAGGTCGCCTTCAATCCGTATCGCAAGCTCGATCAGGGGCACTATGCTTCGGGTCTCGCTCGCGTCTTTGCTGAGTGTTTCCGTGTTCTCAAGCCGGGACGCTGGATGACCGTTACGTTTGCGAACAAGGACCCCGTTGTGTGGGACTCGCTTATGAAGGCGTGTCGCGGTGCTGGGTTTTCGCTGGTCACCGCTGCGCCGATGAAGAGGTCGGCTCCGTCACTCACAGAGACAACGATGCACACGGCTCCCAAGGCGGATCTCGTTCTAAGCTTTCTGAAGCCCGAGAACCCCCAAGCAGACCAGCCTCAACATGATCCTGTTGCGAACTATTCAGTGGATGCCACAGTCCTGCGCATGGCCACCGCGATGCAGCGAGACGGTGTCCCTGTTACTCCCCACGACGTGTTTGACCGAGTGACCGTGGACTGGTTTTCCTGGTTCTACGAAAACGGAGAACGTCCCGATGCTGTCCAACCGACATTAGCAAGGGTCGAGAGCGTGCTAAGCCAAGCTGGTATCAAAACCCGGATCGACGAAGTGGCTCCAGATATCAAGAAGGGCACGACCAAGACCGCAAGGCACCAGTGTATGGACAAGAGCGCGACAGATTACTTGCTCCCGAAGTAGGCTTTGAGATCATCGAAGATAAGGCGCTTCTCTTCCTTTCCAGCCGCACGAACGAGCTCTCGCAGGTTCTTTCGCCCAGTCCGGTCGTCAATGAAGTTCTTCTTCTCTTGCTGGTGGCGAGCGCAGAGTGTCTGCCAATCGTCGAGGGTTCCGGTCCACTGACCATCGGGGAGACTATGGGGCGAGCGGTGGTCGGCGGTCAGAACTATCGTGCCACCCCCAACAGGGTCTGTGGCGCCTGCTCCCAGGCCACACCCCGGCCACTGACACTTGTGGTCATCACGCTCGAAGAGTTGTATCTTTTCCTCGGCGCTCAAGTATTTTCGAGGTTTCGGAACGCGTTTGGGTGTCGCGGAAAGGAGCACGTACTGGCCCGGTTTCAGCGTCTCGCGATCTCGCCACGACAACACATCGTACCCCTCATCGCATCGGAGTTCGGACAATCGTTGGTGCCAGTTTTCAGGGATCTTCCCTGTGTCTGGATCCTTCGCCGCCTGTCGGATCTGCTCTCTCGAGACGACCTTGCCGACATTCTTGATGAGAAAATTCCGAATACGTCCGCGCACGTTGGTGCTGGTCTTTTTCTTGGCTGCCATTTCTACCGCTCTCACCCGCGGCGAAATAGCGTCGGCACCGCCAGGCACACGTCATCGCGCGAGGCTTCGAGCGTCGTCGGGGCAGGTGGGTTGCCCATAAGCAGTGCGCTAGCGACTTCGCCCGCCATCGAAGTCTTTCAGCAGTGATGATGGTGTGACCTTGAGAGCGAGTGCGATTCGGATGATGTTAAGCAGTCCCAGGTTCCGCTCGCCGCGCTCCACCCCTCCGAGGTATGTGCGATGTAGCCCCGTGCGATCAGCCAGTTCCTCCTGCGAGATGCCGAGACGCTCACGCTCTGCGCGAACACGGGCACCGAACCGCTTGAGATTCTTCTCGACCACGCCGGCATTTTCTCTTCATGATGTCTATGCGTCTACAGCCTATAAGTAGCATGTCGAGAGCGCTCGACATGCTCACCTGGGACGAGATGAACCGGCTGGTTCCAGTGGCGTGTGGCTTTTCGACACAACCACTGACGATCTCATTACTATTGTCTTTTGGGACAGGGAGAACTTCAGGCTAAAGTCCGAGGACGCGATCCTCGAGCTCACCCACGGGATCGAACAGGAAGAGGGCCAGCGTACGGCCCGCGCTCCTCGGGAGTCCCCGGAGCCGGGAAAGCATCCACCAGCGCGCCTCGCCGAGCAGGGAGCCGGCGGTCGGCGTCCACGCGAGGTCGATGCCAGAAGGTCGCTTGTGCCAGCCCTCGACGCCGTACTCCCACACCACGGTCCAGGCTGCGGCCATGAAAGCCGCTGTCCACCAGGGGTGCCGCGCCCGCCGGTACCTGAGGTAGAGCTCGGAGCCCATGACGCCGTGGCCGATGGCGTTGAGCTGCCAGGGGTCGCGATCCCACTCGAACGGGCGCTCGCTCGCGTCGAATTCGGGCGTCGTCGAGAGGGAATCCACGAAGGTCGCGGCGTTTCGTTCGACCGGAAGCGGATCGAACGCGTCGGGCCACAGGATCGACTCGGAAACGCGCATGCCGATGACAACCACTCCGGTCGCCACGGTCGGCTCGACCCACGAGGGGGCCGGCCGAGGAGCCGGCACGTCGTTCGGAGCCGAGGACGCCGCGCGGACGGCGAACAAGGTGATCGCGACCGCCATGGCCGCGGCTCTCCTCACTTGCCGCGCCTCATCACATGCTTGAGCTGATCGAGATCCTTGCGGCCGAACTCGCGCAGCAATGCGAGCACCACGAAGTACACGACGAACACCGCCGCGCACTCCGCGAGCGTGAGCACCTTGCCCTTCACCGGAAGGAAGCGGCCCACGGCCAGGGCGACCCCCGCGGCGGCCGCGACGCGCAACGCGGTGAAGAGCGGCATGAACGCGCCGAAGCGCCGACGCACGATCACCCCGCAAACCACCAGGGCCACGAGCCACCCGGCGCTCGAGCCTGACGCCGCCGCCACCAGGGAATCCGTGCCGTGCCCTGCCGCGCTGACGAGGGCGTAGACGGTCACCACGGCCACCGCGAGGCCCGCGCACACAACTGCGAGCGCGCGCCACGGGTGCCCGGAGCCGTTCAGGATGGTGTTGCCCACCACCATCAGGCCAAAGGCGACGATTCCAAGCGACAGCGTGCGCAACGCCGGTGCGATAATCGCGTACTCGGGCGGGAACATGAGACGCGCGGCCTGCTCGGGCAGCGCGAAGAAGACGACCGCGAAGCCCGTCACGAAGATGGCGGCGAAGCGCATGGTCTGCCGTACGTACCCGCAAGCCTTCTCCTCGTCCTCATCGAAGGTGGCCTTCGAGATGAGCGGGAACACCACGAAGGCGATCGCGAGGATCGCCTGGTACGGGATGAAGGCGAGCTGCTGGACCGCCTTGTACTGGCCGGCGCGGGTCTCGTTGAGCAGGGCCGCGGCGGTCGCATCGAGCCCCGAGGCGGCGGCAAGGCGCGGCACGATGCCGGCGAGCAGGTACAGGTCGAGCATCAGCACCAGGTTGAGGATGAACGTGTACAGGAGCAGGAGCGAGTCGAACTGCAGGAAGCGGCGCGCCGGAAACGTCCCGTGCACGGGTTGCCTCGACGCGACGCCAGCGACGACCGCGACGAGCACCGCGGTGACGAGGAAGCCCAGCACGGTCCCGAGCACCTTGAGGCCGGTCATCACCGCCAGGATGATGAGCACGGTCTTGAGAGTGGAGAAGGTGACGTCGAACGCCGCCTGCCGGTTGAAGCGGCGCCTGCCGTTGAACGAGCCGATGAACACGCCGTAACACGCGTAGGCCACAATGATGCCCGCGGACAGGCGCATGAGATCCGCGAGGCCCGGCGACTTGAACCAATACGTCGCGAGCACCCCGGACAGGACGGCGTAGGCGGCCCCGAGGACGACGCCGATGCCGCCCTGCACGAGGAGCCCCGTGCGCCGCACCGCGCCCGCGCGCGACTCATCCTCGCTCGTGAACTTGGACACGGCCTGGATGGTGCCCGTGATGAGGGTGTTGTTGATGAAGGAGACGCCGGTGAAGACGATGCCGTACGCGCCGTACAGCGCCATCCCGGCCTCTTCGCTCCCGGCTGACCACTTGAAGACGCGCGGCAGGACGAGCCCGAGCGCCACCCCGGTGATGAGGAACCACGCCTTGGCGAATGTGATGTAGATGACGCCGCGCCCGGCGGCCTTCACGATGCTCGCGTCGCTCTTCTGGTCGTTCATCCGCCGGAACGTACGGGCAGCGCTCCGAGGCGTCAAGTCATCTCGATGAGAGGCAGGGGATGAGGAGTCTCGTCAGCAGTTTCCCATGCAGTCGTTGTACTTGGAGAACTCGGTCGCGCAGTCGTCACACGCATCGAGACCGGCCAGGCACTCGCGCATGTTGTCGTACTCATCCTGGCACTCGCACGTCTCGACGTCGTTCGCGCTGTCCTCGCAGCCGTTGATCGCCTCGGCCTTGCTGATCTGTACGTCATTGACGACCATGGCGCAGTTCTGGCTGTACATGTTGTCCATGGCCTCCTCGCAGCTCGGCGTGCTCTCCTCGTCCTTGCATCCCGCGACCGCGAGGCCGACCAACATCGCGGCCGCCGCGACGACAAACAGGCTCGTGATTCTCATGGCTTTCTCCTCCATTCGTTGCCGGTGTGCTTCACCGAGCGTCTCCATTTTTGAAATAATTTCCTATCTATAGGGGCAACGGATTTCCCGGTCAAACGGTTTCGAAGCGTGCCGAACTATGGTACTCATGACCGACCTCAGCAACCGCTTTTATGAGACAAGGAGGTACGTCGGAGATGGGCAGCCTTTTCCAACGCAAGGACATCGCCGCTCTCCAGAAGGAGGCCGACGGCGAGCAGGGCATGCGCCGCGTGCTGGGCCCGGTCAACCTCACGGCGATCGGCATCGGCGGCATCATCGGCGCCGGCATCTTCGTGCTCACGGGACAGGCCGCCGCGGCCTACGCGGGCCCCGGCATCGTGCTCTCCTTCGTGCTCGCCGGGCTGGCGTGCGGGTTCGCCGGGCTGTGTTACGCGGAGTTCGCCTCCATGATCCCCATGGCGGGCAGCGCCTACACATACTCGTACGCCACGCTCGGCGAGTTCGCCGCCTGGTTTATCGGATGGGATCTCGTGCTCGAGTACGCCATGGGCGCGGCGACGGTGGCCGTGGGCTGGTCCGGGTACGCGGTGAGCTTCCTGCGCAACTTCGGCATCCACGTGCCGCCGGAGGTCATGGCCGCGCCGGGCACGGAGTTCGTCTTCTTGAAGCAGGGCGTCATCAACACGGCGCACCTCGCGATGCCCGCGGGCTGGCACGCGGTCACCTCCGTCGCCTCCGATCTCGCCAAGGCCGGCATCGACATCGGCTCGGTCGACCACGCCACGGCCATCTTCAACCTGCCCGCGGCGCTCATCGTCTTCGCCGTGACCACCCTGCTCGTCATCGGCATCAAGGAGTCGGCCAGCGTGAACGCGGCCATCGTGGTGCTCAAGCTGGCCATCATCGTGACGGTCATCGGCGTGGGCTTCTGCTACGTGAACCCCGCCAACTGGCACCCCTTCATCCCCGCGAACACGGGCAACTACGGGGAGTTCGGCTGGTCGGGCATCGCGCGCGGCGCGGGCGTCATCTTCTTCGCGTACATCGGGTTCGACGCGGTCTCGACCGCGGCCCAGGAGGCGCGCAACCCCAGGCGCGACATGCCCATCGGCATCCTGGGGTCGCTCGTCCTGTGCACGATCCTTTACATCCTCGTCTCGCTCGTGCTCACGGGCGTGGTCCACTACTCCAAGCTCAGGGTGCCGGACCCCATAGCGGTCGCCATCGACACCATGGGCGTCCCGTGGCTCGCCAAGATCGTGAAGCTGGGCGCCATCGCCGGGCTCACTTCGGTCATCCTCATCCTGCTGCTCGGCCAGCCGCGCGTGTTCTTCTCCATGTCGCGCGACGGCCTGCTCCCCCGGTCGTTCTCCAAGCTGCACCCGCGCTTTCGCACGCCGTACATCACCACCATCATCACCGGCGTCGTGGTGGCGGTGGTGGCGTCGCTGGCGCCCATCGGGCTGCTCGGCGAGCTGGTCTCCATCGGGACCCTGTCGGCGTTCGTCATCGTGTGCGCCGGGGTGCTCGTGCTGCGCTACCGCGAGCCGAACCTGAAGCGCGCCTTTCGCACCCCGGGCGTGCCCGTGGTCCCGGTGCTCGGCATCATCTTCTGCCTGTACCTCATGATCGGCCTGCCCGGGGACACGTGGCTGCGGCTCGTGGTGTGGCTGCTCATCGGGCTCGTGATCTACTTCGGCTATGGCCGCAAGCACAGCGTGCTGAACCAAAACCAGGCTCCGCCTCCCCCCGCACCCTGAAGGACGCGTCAGCCTGCGTCTGTCCCGCCGTCCACGTCGGTATCGCCGTCGGTATCGCCGTCGGTGTCCCCGTCCGCACCGCCGTCGCGGCCGATGCCCGTGTCCTTGTCTTCGAGGAAGTCGCACAGGGGGAGGTCGTGGGTCTCATCAAGTGGCCAGTTGACGTCGCTGCAGTCGAGCGCCATGATGGAATCGATGCACGCCTGCACGTCCTTGTCCGACGCCTGATCGAAGTTCGGGCCATTCATCTCGCGGGTTCGACAGTTCTCCTTGTAGTAGGTCACGCACGTGTCGTAGTCGAAGCCCGGATATTCGAAGTCGGGGGCGTTCGCGATGCAGCTCGCCCGCTTGTCGCAGCGCGCGGTCTCGATGTCCACGCATGCGTCGTAGTTGTGGAGCGGGTCCATGCACGATGGGTGCGCGGCGATGGCGGCGGCTGCCGCGAAAAGAAGCCTCTTCATGCGTCGAACGTAGGCGAAAGCCCGGCGTCGGGTCAAGAAACGGGCCCGCCTCGATCCGGGAATACACGTCCGCAGCGCCTTGGTGTACTCTCGCGCCATGCGTCCGGTCATCATCGGCACAGCAGGGCACATCGACCACGGGAAGACTTCCCTCGTCAAGGCGCTCACCGGCACGAACACGGACCGGCTCAAGGAGGAGCAGGAGCGCGGCATCACCATCGACATCGGCTTCGCCTTCCTCACCGACGACATCGCGTTCATCGACGTGCCGGGCCACGAGCGCTTCATCAAGAACATGGTGGCCGGCGTGGCCACGGTCGACTTCGTGTGCCTCGTGGTCGCGGCCGACGACGGCATCATGCCTCAGACGCGCGAGCACTTCGACATCGTCCGGCTCCTGGGCGTCGAGGACGGGCTCGTGGCCGTCACCAAGATCGACATGGCCGACCCGGAGTGGGTCGACATGGTGGAGGCGGACGTGCGCGACTTCGTGCGGGGCTCGTTCCTCGAGGGCAGGCCCATAGTGCGCGTCGACTCGCTGTCGGGTCGGGGGATCGACGGGCTCAAGGCCGAGATCCTGGCCCTCGCCGGCCGCAAGAAGGAGGCGCCGCAGGGACCGATCTTCCGCCTGCCCGTGGACCGCGTCTTCTCGGTCAAGGGGTTCGGCACGGTTGTCACGGGCTCGGCGCTGTCCGGGGTCGTGGCCGTCGAGGATCGCCTCGAAGTTTTGCCGCGAGGCGCCGTCGTGCGCGTGCGCGGCATCGAGAGCCAGGGCCAAAAGGCGGAGAGCGCATCGGCAGGCATGCGCGTGGCCTTGAACCTGCCGCAGATCGCCGTCGACGAGGTGGAGCGCGGCGACGTGATCGCCACGCCCGGGAGGCTGCGGCCCACATTCATGCTCGACGCGGAAGTGCATGTCCTCGAACGCAGCCCCTCGTCGCTTAAGCAGCGTCAGCGGGTGCGCGTGCACGTCGGGACCAAGGAGGTGATGGGGCGCGTTGTCATCCTCGGCCGTGACAGGATCGAGCCGGGAGAGGATGGGCTCGTGCAGCTCAGGCTCGAGGAGCGCACCGTGGCCTCGAGGCTCGATCGCTTCGTTCTGCGGCGCTACTCGCCGCCGCTCACCATCGCCGGCGGGCGCGTGCTTGATGCGAACCCGGCAAAGCACCGCAAACGCCACTCCGAGGCCGTGGTGGGCGCGCTGCGCAGCTTCGGCGGGACGGGCGAGGAGGATCTCGTCCTCAAAATCCTCGAAAAGACCCGCATCGCGACCTTCGAGGAGCTCCTCACCGGGACCGGCATGCCCGCTTCGCTCCTCGACGACCTCATCGGCCGCCTGACCACCGATGATCTCGTCGTCGAATTCGAGGCCAAGGGCGCGCGCCGCCTTTGCAGGCGCGTTCTCTACGACGACTTTGCTCAGGCGCTCGGTACGGCGCTGGGTGAGTTCCATGCCAGGAATCCGCTCAAGGCAGGCGCCAAGCGCGGAGAGATCCTGGCGCGCGCAGCCAAGGACCTGCCGGATTTCCTGGCTCGCCACTTCTTGGAGATGGCCCTCGCGGGGGGGCAGGCCAAGTCCCTAGCAGGAGATCTTCTCGCCCTGCACGACTTCGAGGTGCGGCTCGACCGCAGGCAGCGCCTGCAGCTCGACGTCATGGAGGACGAGCTGCGCAGGGGCGCCTTTGAGCCGCCCGATCTCGCGGCACTGGCGTCGGCCCACGCCATGGATGAGAAGGCCGCGCGCCAGCTCTTGCAGGTGCTCGTGGACTCGGGGAAGGCGCTCAACCTCGACGGGAAAATCTACTTCCACAGCGTGATCGTCGCCGAGGGGGTGGCGCGGCTCAAAACGGCATTTGCGGAGCGCAGCGAGCTCACCATGTCCGACTTCAGGCTCGCGGTGGGCACCACGCGCAAGTACGCCGTGCCGTTGCTCAACCACTACGACGGCCAGGGCTATACCGTGCGCCGCGGCGACGTGAGGGTGCCCGGCCCGAGGCTCTCGGAGACCTGATCTGGAACTCCATCCCAAGGTCACGGATCGGGGCGAAAGCATTGGGAAAGCGTGCGACGGGGAGTGAGCGCCGCGGTCTGCGACCGAGCCCACCGGGCCGGACAGCGCCGAGACAACGGGCGCCGGACGCTCCTCG
>JAQTNF010000142.1 GCA_028713995.1 Deltaproteobacteria bacterium
CAAGGTCTACAGAAACCTGTGGGCTACCCCATGAGTCGTATCGGCAGAGGAGCCGGATGGTGGAAATCTCCTTGTCCGGATCTGGTGAGGGCCCCGGTCGGGCGACCGGCCGGGGCTACTCGACACATATGCCCTCAGTTCCCGATGACATGCACCCGGCTCCAACCGCAATTCCCGACGCAACGGAGAGCCCCCGCGTGAAGCGGTGAATACCAAACCCACCCGTCCTCGTAGCGGCGGGCATGAAGCCCGCCGCTACGAGGACGGGCTCGTACCCTTGATGACCATTGTCCCGCGTGGTCCGGAGGCTCGTCAGGCGAAAGCGAGCCGGCCGCGCGGCCGGGGAATCGGGCGGCCGAGGTCGGTGGCGGTTTCGATCCATTCGCGGATGGCCCAATTGACCTACAAAGCCCCAAGTGGCTGCGATCGGCACGCCGACGGGCGGTCAGGCCGCTTTCAGGCGCCTGCCGTAACGGCTGATCTCGGCCCAGAGGATGCTGCTCTTCCCCGCCTTGGCGATCTCATCCGGCGTGTACCCGAGGACCTCGAGAGGAGCGTCGACGCAGGCGGCGAGCCTCGAGAGCATCTCGAGTCGCTCGATAGCGGGCCATCTCGAGAGATCGTCCGACACGATGATCAGGTCGATGTCGCTGAGAGGTGTCGCCTCGCCTTTGGCATACGAGCCGTAGAGGATGACCTCGCTGGGGCGGATGCCGTGATTCCTCAGCTCCACCACGTAACGAGCGACTACTCTCTCGACGTCAAGCTGTTCTTCAGCCATTGGAACAGCGCCTCCGTCCGACCGAGCAGCGCGGCGACGTGCTCCTCGGTGTATTGGCGGTACAGGTTCTGAATGTCCTCGGGATATCTCGTGCCCAGGTAGTGCGGAGACAGGGAATGGAGGATGTCCGCCATGTCCTCGGGGAGCGTCAGCGCCGCTGCCTTGCACAACAGACCGAAATTGTGCGTTCTCGGCGGAACCTCGCCCGTTCGTTCCTGCACGATGGCCTTGAGAATCTTTTCGACCGACTGGTGGCAGAAGTGCGCCGCGTAGAACGGGCGCTGGCGATGGCGAAGGATGTCGCGCGCGAACTCCAGGTCGTTTTCGGCCATCTCGAGCCACGTTTCGGTTTGTGATCTCACGAAAGCAGAATAGCACGCGTCCGTTTCCCGAGTCGAGGAGAGCGGCAGCCGTCGATCCCACGCCGCTCCCGTAGTGGCTCAAAGACGCTGAAAGGAGGGCTCACGGGCTACTTCGGACAGGAAATCTCCTGCCCGTCGCGACGGGCGACCGCGATGATCGGCGAGGCGTCGTCCTCGAGCCACTGCTTCTCGCCCACGCCGAAGGGCTCTATGCGGTCGTCCGTGACCGCGCGCAAACGCCACAGGAGCGCGGTCCGGGAGCGATCCCTCGGCCCGTCGAACTCCGGCGCGATGACGACGAGGTCAATATCGCTGTCGGACCGCGCCTCGCCGCGTGCCCTGGAACCGAAAACCACACCCCTTTGCGCGTGGATGCCCGCCCGCCTCACCGCGGCGAGGTAGTTCTCGACTACGCCGACAATCGAAGGATCAACCATTCCCAGACTCCCTTCGCACGTGCCATCTGCAGCCCGGCCTCCTGTCGCGAGAGCGGCGGTTCCAGCGTCTCGGGGTAACGGCCCTCGACCTGGAAACGATCGAACTCGGCGAAGAACGCCTCTCGCTCGACGTCCAGATCCAGCCCCGTCCTCTTGGCCAGTCGCAGGAGCGCGTGCATCTTCGGAGCCGGCTCTTTGCTATGGCGGCACACATGCGCCTTGAGAGCCTTCTCGATGGCTAGGTGCGCCATGAACAGAGCATGCCTCGTACGGCCCTTGCCCAGAAGCTCCTGCGCAACCTCCCAGTCCTCGTTCGACCCCTCGCGCCAGTATGCGATCTGTTTCGTGACGTCTCCCACAGCCTCGACAATATCATAGGTGACGCTTCCTCGCCCAGCTGCGCGTCCCAAACCCTCACCGGCGGTGAGCCATCTGTCCACCCGGCCATGGCGGGCGTGAAGCCCGCCGCTACGAAGGCGCCCGCAAACGGACGGGCGAAGCCCGCTTCAGAAGTCCCTGGCCAGGGCAAGGGCGGCCCCGCCGGAGAAAGGCGCCACGGCCACGCGCGCGCCGAGCAGGAGATCGTGCACCGGGTGCGAGAAGCCGAGCAGGAACATGCCCGTGGCGCCCACGGCGATGCCCGTGCCCACGCACCCGAACCCGGCCATTCCCATGTCGCTCCACCCGCTCGCGGCCACGAGCGACACGCCTGCCAGCACCGCGCCCGTGCCCGTGCCGAGCAGCACGTGGCCGGCGAGCTGCATGTCGAGGTTCCATTCGCGCTCCCCGGCGACCGCGCGCGAGGGGAGGCAGCACAGGGCCGCGACCACCGAGACGATGGACGCCAGCCGGAGCGCCCGGCTCATTCGAGCCCGTCCTTCCACGGCTTCACCCAGAAGCCGCCCACCTTGCCCGCGGGATCGAGCACCACGCGCACCTCGGGCTCCTGCGTGCCGAACCTCGCGCGGAACCTGAAGATCGTGTTCCCGTTCGCGTTTCCCCGCCACGTCTCCGCGTAGGCGAGCGACTCGAACCCGCCGATGGTCTTCACGAGCGACTCGTACGACTCCTTCTGTCGTTCGGGCGTGAGGGCGCTTCGCATTTCGGCCGTGGCCTCGTCGCCGAGCGGCTCGAACCGCCCCTCGCGCATGCGCCCGAAGTAGGCCTTCGCGAAATCCTCGGCCAGCAGCCGCTGGCGCGCGTCGACCTTGGCATCCGGGACCCTTTCGAACCCCGGCTCCTTGCCGCAGGAGAGCGCCGCGAGCGCCAGAGCGCACACCAGGATTCCGATCAACCTTGAATGTCGCGCGTGCATGTCGTGAATCCTCCCGCGCCTACGGTTGATAGAGCGAGTACAGGATGCGGGCCGTCGCGCGCACCGGGCTCGAGCCGGCGCTCACCGTGATGTGGTACGCGATCCCGTTGATCGCCTCGTTCTTGGCCGCCTGATCGACGTACGCGATCCAGTACTTGAAGCCCTTCCCGCTCTCGCCGGGGTGGAAGAAGCTGACCGGCGCCTCCTCGAGCTGGAATTCGTACATGCCCCAGACCGTGCCGAACTGCACCGTGGCGTCGGGCTGCACGTCGCTCTTGGCCATGGTCTCGTCGACGAAGCGCAGCTCGAGCAGCATCTTGGCGTGCTTGTCCTTGTCCGCGTCGAATTGGCCGTTCACGTCGTACGTATCGAGCCGGAACGTGGGGCTCGACATGTCCACGACGCCCACGCCCTGGATGCTGCCCGCGGGGCCCATGTCCGACGTGCTGCGCAGCCCGAAGACCACGTCCTGGAAGGGGGCCCTGTGGATGACGGCCGCCACGAGGCCGACGGTGTCGCTGTACCAGATGTCCGCGTTGAACGTGACGTTGACCAGCTCCGCTGGCAGGCTCGGGCTCGCGAGCGCCACATCGCCCGTGAAGTGCCGGCATCCGTAAACGGTGCCCATCACCGTGTCGACCGTGGCGTTGTCGTCCACGAGCGTGTACGCGCCCTCGGCCGTGGCGGTCATGGGCACGCCGCCGATCTCGACCGCGCTCGTGATGCTGAGCGGCTGCGCCTCTCCCACGGCCGGATCGAGCGGGATGTCGATCGGCGCGTCGAGCTCGCCGGAGATGAACGGCACGTCGCCGTCGCCGATCGGGATCGTGGATGAGAACGCCTGCCCGCCTCCGAACTGCACGAGCAGGGGATCGTCGAAGCGCACGTACACCGTGTCGTCCTTGTGGTCGGGGTTGTTCGGGTAGGCGATCACGGCGTTCCAGAAGGTCTCGCCGTTGATGACCTTGTCTCCGGTCACGGCCGCGGTCATGGCGAAGGCCGAGCCGTCCGTGTTCTTGCGGTCGAACACGTAGCGCGTGGCCCTGGACGGCGGTCCGTACGGCGCCTTCTCGTCGTCGCCGCCCTTGTCGCCGCAGCTCGCGAGGACGAGCATCGCCGCGAGCCCGATTCCCGTCGTTCCGATCGTTCCCTTGGTCATGATGGTCTCCTTTGCTCCCTTCGTCAGGAAGGGGATTTCGCGTGTTTCCGACCGCCCGGCCCGCGGCCGACACGCCGTCCTATGGACGCGATCCGCCCATGCATGCAGATGTGGCACGTCCGCGCGGTTTCATCGATGCAGGCCTTGGCCGGGTAGATCTCGTAGCTCGCCCGGTACCTTGGCGGCGTCAGGTTGGGCATGACGACGTTCGCTCCGCGCATGAGCCCCAGCTCCCGGCCATGCGCCTTGTTCAGGGTGGCGAGGGCCGTGGTGCTCGGGATGTTGGAGCCCGGGCACACGAGGCGCGCCAGGGCCACGACCTTGTAGGTCATCTCCTCGGTGTTCGGCACCTGCTCATCGGACAAAAGCGCCGGGGAAGGCTCAGTCGAGCCCAGGGGCGTCTCCGGATGTGGGATGAACGGTCCCACTCCGATCATGTCGAGGTCGAGCGAGCGGAAGAGCTCGATGTCGCGGGCCAGGCTCTCGTAGGTCTGCCCGGGGATGCCGACCATCACGCCGCTGCCCACCTCGTAGCCAAGGCTCCCGAGCCTGTCCAGGATCGCGAAACGGTCCGAGCCGCGACCGGGCAGTGGCGGGTGGATCCTCCCGTAGAGCTCGCGATCGGACGTCTCGAACCTGAGCAGGTAGCGGTCGGTGCCGGCCGCGCGCCAGACCTCCAGATCCTCGTCCGACCGCTCGCCCAGGCTCAAGGTGACGGCGAGCTCCGTTTCCCCCTTGATGCGCCGCACGACGTCCGCAATCCAGTCCCGCGTGAGGCCGTGGTCCTCTCCGGACTGCAAGACCACGGTGCCGTAGCCGAAGACCATGGCTTCGCGCACGCAACCCATGATCTCGTCCGAGGTCATGCGGTAGCGCGCGATCTTCCGGTTGTCGGCCCGGATGCCGCAGTAGCCGCAGCGCCGCACGCAGTGGTTCGAGATCTCGACGAGGCCGCGCAGGTGCACGTCGTCGCCCACGCGCTCGCGGCGCACCCGGTCGGCCTCGCGCCACAGCTCCGCAAGCCTCGCCTCGTCGGCCTCGCGCAGCCAGCCGATGATGGTGTCCTTGTCGAGCCTCATGCGTTTACCCGCGCGGCCCGGTACGCCTCGAGCGCGGACGGGAAGGGCCCGAGCGCCCGCTCGAAGATGCCCAGGCTGTACGCGATGACGAGCCCGTAGTTTGTGAGGGGCACGCCGGCCTTCCTGCACTTGAGCACGCGGCTCAGCATCTCGCGGCGGTTCCACATGCACGCGCCGCAGTGGATGATGAGCTTGTAGGGCGAAAGGTCCTCGGGAAAGTCGTGGCCCTGCACCGTGCGGAAGTCGAGCGCGCCGCCCACGTATTGCGTGAGCCAGCGTGGAATCTTCACGCGGCCGATGTCCTCGCCGATGGGGTGGTGCGAGCATGCCTCCGCGATGAGCACGCGATCGCCGGCCTTGAGCCTGTCCACGGCCAAGGTCCCCTCCACCTGCGTCGCGAGGTCGCCCTTGAACCTCGCGAACAGGATCGAGAAGCTCGTCATAGGCACCGCGGGCGGCGTGTCCGCGGCCACCTTGAGGAACGCCTGCGAGTCCGTGACCACCAGCCGGGGCGACGAAACGAGCCTGCCGAGCGCGGTCTTGAGCTCGCGCTCCTTGACCACGAGCGCCATGGCGTCGCCGTCTAGCAGGTCGCGGATGGTCTGCACCTGCGGAAGGATGAGCCTGCCGCGGGGGGCCTCCTTATCGATGGGCACCACCAGCACGGCCGTCTCGCCCGGGCCGACCAGGTCGCCGACGATGGTCGGGTTGTCCACGAAATCGGCCGGCGCGCTCGCGAGCAATGCTTCGCGGAAGTCGAGGATCCCGGCGCCGGACACGGCCGACGTCTCGACCGTCCGCATGCCGGCCGCGGCCAGCCGTTCGAGGAGCTCGCGCGGGGCCCTCGCCTCGTCCGACTTGTTGAGCACGGCCACGAGCGGGATGTCGCGCTGCTTCAGCTCCGTTGCGATGCGCTCCTCGAAATCGCCCCACTCGCCCGCCGCGGCCACGACCACGCCCAGATCCGTGCGGTCGAAGACCTGCACGGTCTTGCGCACGCGCTTCTCCCCGAGTGCGCCCACGTCGTCGATGCCGGCCGTGTCGATGAAGAGCACCGGACCGAGCGGAAGCAGCTCCATGGGCTTCTCGACCGGATCGGTGGTGGTGCCGGCCTGGTCCGAGACGATGGACACGTCCTGCCGCGTGACGGCGTTGAGCAGGCTCGACTTGCCCACGTTCCTGCGGCCGAAGATGCCGATGTGGAGGCGGAATCCCTTGGGGGTGCGGGTCATCCTGTCACGGGGAGACGAGGGTCGGGACGCCGGTCTGCACCATGGTGCGCACGAACTCGGTGACCTGCTTCTTCGCGTCCGCGTTGTCGAAGATCACGAAGTGGCCGTCCTTGCCGCTCGCGGGCTCGTACTGCACCACCACGGACGTGACCCACACGCCGCTGCCGAAGCCCCACGTCTGCGTATGCGGCAGCGCCGATATGGCGTCGACGCCGTCGAGCACGTCCTTGATCTCGGGCCACTTCTTGACGCGCATGGCACGCGCGAGCGCGAGCATGGTCTTCTCCGGCGTGTACGTGTCGCCGATGCCGTACGACATGAACACGCTGCGGTGCGGGTAGCCCGAGGCGGTCCAGTCGTCCATGAACATCGTGCCCGCGAAGTTCGTCGGATCGACCTCCTCGAACGCCGCCTGCACCAGGTTGAGCAGCGGATGGAAGCGGTCGACCTCGAAGTCGGCGAGCGCAATCCGGACGGCCGCGGCCACGTTGACCGGCCTGGTCTTCCCCACAAAAGACTCGGCGAGGTAGCCGCCCGCGCCGCTCAGGATCGCCAGCTTCACGAGGGGCTCGTGCGCGGCGAAGAGGAACCCGCCCTGGGAGCCCTGGGAGTGGCCGAAGAAGAAGATCCTGGCCGTGTCGAACGTGACGGGCTGGCCCGTGACGGCCTGGAAGGATTCCACCAGCCGCACGACCTGGAAATGATCCGCCGCGGTCTGCACCACGTTGTCGCGGGCCGCGCGCGGGTTCAGGAAGTTGTAGAAGAGCCGCTCCGGCGAGTTCACCTCCAGGTCGGCCTGGTCAGCCGGCAGCCCGCGGCGATCCCCGTGCTGCACCTGCTCGATGCCGATGACCGCCACCTGGGCGCCCGCCATCTCGTCCGCCACGCCCTCGCCGATGAAAGACCGCTCGTTCCCTCCCGTGCCGTGCGCGTAGATGACGATTGGCCAGCCGCCCGCGGGCGCGGCTCCCTTGGGCACGCTGAGCGCGAACTTGACGGTCTGGTCCTCGACGAACACGGGCAGCCCCTGGCCGTCGTACGCGATGGCGCCGCCGTCCGCCGGGGTCTTGAACGGCCGGGTCCCGGCCTGGAACTGCGGGATCGTGACCGTGCCGGTCGTGAGGTCGAACGCCTGCCCCGACTGGTCGACCCCAATCCCGGCCGTGGTCGGCGCGGGCCGCGCGCGCACCGCCTGGCGGACCCTGGGAATGCGATCCTGCGGCTTCATGGTGGTGATGACCGACGCCGCCGCGATGGTGTTCTTGTCGATGCTCTGCGCCTTCAGGTAGTCCCGGAAGGGCGCGTACGCGTTCCATGCGGAGGTGAGCGCCGCGTCGGACGGGGCCGCGTCGCGAACCATGGCCGAGAACTCCACGTCCGGCTCCACCGGATTGCCCTTCTTGTCCCGGATTCCGTTCGTCAGCACCACCGCGTAGGTCGTCCCGCCGTCGAGGGGCCGCCCGATGGTCGGCCCGACCGCGAGCCAGTTTTCGCAGATGTACTTGCCCGCGGCGGAGGCGGCCTTGTACGCGGTGCCCATGGCCCTGCCGTAGTCCGGCGACGCCTTGTCGATGTTGATGATGGACACCGTGTCGCCGATGTGGAGCGTGCCGGAGTCGGGCCAGTGGTTGAAGCGGAAGAACACGTAGGCCTGCGTGCCGAAGCCGCCGAGATCGTTTTGAATCACGTCGAAATAGTCGTCCACCGGGTTGCCGAGCGCCGTCACGAGGATGCCCGGGTTGGGATGGCCCGTGAGGTCGATGCGGCCGTTCTTGAGCCGGGCGTTGTTCGGGAACGGAAACGCGTAGAAGTCGGTCGGTTGCTTGACCTCGAAGTACACCTTGAGAGGCTCGTCGTCCGGGGCCGGCTCAGGGCAGGTGACGCCCGGCCACCATGGCGGCTGGAAGCCCTGGCAGGCGCCGTCGAGGCACTCGAGGAAGAACGCGCAGTCCGTGCTCGTGGCGCAGATCTCACCCGCGCCGGCCGTGCCCGGGTCGCCCGTCTCGGCGCACTTGCCGTTCGCGGAGCATGCGAGCCCGAACGTGCACTCCCACGAGGCCTTGCAGTCGTCGCCCGCGCTCCCGGTGCCCGGCGCGTCCTCGTTCACGCAGGTGCCGTCGATGCCCGAGCACGCGAGCCCGTCGGCGCAGGTTCCGCCGCCCGAGCAGTCGTCGCCCGGACCGAGCGGCGCCGTGCCCGTGCTCGTGTCTTCGGTGTCCGCGTGGCAGTCGCTGTGCCGGCACAAAGGACCTTCCGTGTTGGTGCAGCCGGGCGCGACGAGCGCAAACACGAGCGCGATCATTTTGAACCACTGCATGGATTTCCTCCCTGGAAAGGCCTGGCGCCTCGGATTCCGAGGACGTTACAGGAATATCAGCACGGCGGCGAGCAGGGAACGCTCAGAGGCGCGTCCGGTCTCTTCGCATCCGCACCCCGAGTTGCCGAGGTCATCCGCTGAGCCTCCGCCGGTGAATCCCTCGGAGTCTCCGGTGTCCGCCCCTGTGTCGCTGTCCACCTGGTCAGTGCCGCTGTCCGTGTCGCCGTCGGTGTCCCCGTCGGCGTCGCCGTCCGTATCCCCATCGGTATCCCCATCGGTATCCCCATCGGTATCGCTGTCCGTGTCTCCGTCGCCTCCCGGGTCCGGCAGCCCGTGGCCGGTCCATGTCTGCACCTGCTGCTCTATCCAGTCGCGGTAGGTGACCACGTTGACATCGTAGCTCCCGCTCAAGGGGCTGCAGTCGTAGCTCGCCACGGCCGACGACACGCCGCTTTGCGCCCACACGCCGTTCTGCTGCGTGAAGAGCGGGCCGCCGGAGTCGCCCGAGCACAGGCCGGCCGGGTCGCCGAGCTCGATGATGTTCGGGGAGACCTGCAGCAGCGTGGTGTCGCCCATGCGGTGCACGCCCGCGGACGTGTTGTCGCTGGGGATGCTGAGACCGTAGCCCACGATCTTGCCCTTGTCGCCCTGCGCGGCCTGCGGAGCCACGCGCAACGGGTACGTTTCGATATCGGTCACCGTGGTCTCGAGCAGCACGAGGCCGAGGTCGGTGCCGTTGCCGTTGATGTCGCCGGTCCACGTGGGGTGCTTGACCGCCGCGGTCACGTTGGAGATGAAGATGCCGCCGCCGAGCACGTTCGCGCCGCCCATGATCCGCACGTCGCCCGGGTTGCCGACGAAATCGATATTGTATTCCGGCAGGAAAACGCAGTGACCGGCGGTGAGCACGACCTGCGGGTCGATGAGGGTGCCCGTGCACAGGCCGCCCGAGCTCGCGAGCGCGATGACGCCCTTCCATTGCGTGTAGCCGGTCTCCGTGCCGCCCACGATGCCGTGGAACCCGTCCATGTCCCGGTCGAGGGACGCGAGATCGACGCTTTCCGTCTCGATCGCCTCGCAGCCGTTGCCCGCCGCGCCGCCGAGCGCGACGCAGAACCCGATCGCAGTCGCAAGCCAAGCCAGCCGGGTCATGGGAAGCTCCTTACGAGAACGGCGGCGAGCAGGGACACCCCTGTCGGACGACCGGTCTCCTGGCAGCCGCACGCGGAGCTGTCGCGGCCGCCCGTCGGGTTGTCCCCCATATCCCCATCCGAGCCGCCATCCACATCCCCGTCCGAGACGCTGTCGGAATCACTGTCGGAATCACTGTCCGAGTCGCTGTCGGAGTCGCTGTCCGTATCCCCGTCGGAGTCGCTATCGGAATCGCTGTCGGAGTCGCCGTCCGTATCCCCATCGGAATCGTTATCGGAATCGCTGTCGGAATCGCCGTCCGAGTCCGAATCGGAGTCGCTGTCGGAGTCGCCGTCCGAGTCGCCGTCCGTATCCCCGTCGCTGCCCGGGTCCGGCAGCCCGTGGCCGGTCCACGTCTGCACCTGCTGGTTGATCCAGTCCCGGTAGGTGACAAGGTTCACGTCGGAGCTCCCGCTCATGGGGTTGCAGACGTTGGCGTTCGCGATCGACGACGACACGCCGCTCTGCACCCACATGCCGTTTTGCTGCGTGAAGAGCGCCCCGCCCGAGTCGCCCGTGCACAGGCCCGCGGGGTTCCCGAGCCCGATGAGCCTCGGGCCCACGCTGAGGAGCGTGGTGTCGCCCATACGGTGTATGCCGAGCGTCGAGCTGTCGTTCAGTTTGCTGTAGCCGTAGCCTACGATCTTGCCCTTGGTGCCCTTGGTGGCCTGGGGCGCCACGCGCACCGGCATGATTTCGATGTCTGTCACGTTCGACGCGAGGCGCACCATGCCCAGATCCACGGCGGCGCCGCCCATGGTGCCGTTCCATTGGGGATGCTTCACCGCCGCGGTGATCTGGGAGATGACGATCTTGTTGTCCAGGTCGGCCCCTCCCTCGATCTGCTGGACTCCCGGATCCTTGATGAGGTCGATGCCGGCCGCGGGGTAGTATACGCAGTGCCCGGCCGTGAGGACCACCTGGGGATCGATGAGCGTGCCCGAGCACAGCGTGCCGCCGCCGTGGATCGCGATGACGTTCTTCCACTGCGTGTAGCCGGTCTCCGTGCCGCCCACGATGCCGTGGAACCCGTCCGGATCCTGATCGATCGACGCGAGATCGACGCTCTCCTCCCCCTCGATCGCCTCGCAGCCGTTGCCCGCAGCGCCGCCGAGAGCGACGCAGAACCCGCACGCAAACGCGAGCCAAGCGATCCTGGTCATGTGACGCTCCTTCCGGCCCGATCCGGCGGGGCCCTTGTGAAGCCCATTCTACCACCAGCCCCGGGCACGGTCACGCGCATCGTTGCAGCGTTGCACGCGTCGGCTCAGCCGGACGGGCCTGTTCCCCGCGCGCCGTATATCGCGCCGCCCTGCGCCGCGTACCCGTTCAGGACGCCGACGGCCATGTCGCGCCGCACATCGACGATGGTTTCAATGCCTCGTTTTTCGAGCTCCGCGCGCCAATCGGCCGTCTTCGCCCCCTCGTCGAACCCGATCTTGCGCACGTCCGCGTCGCGCGCTCCGGCGACAAGGCGGCGCACGCCGCTCCATGGAACAGCGCCGAAGCACATGGCGCATGGTTCCGAGCTCGTGACGAGCTCGTGCGGCGGCAGCCCCTCTTGTCCCAGGTCGAAGGTGCCCAAGGCTCTTTGAGCAACGGCAATCGCGACGATCTCCGCGTGCAGGATGCACAGGTTCTCGGTCGCGACGAGGTTGACTCCCAAGGAGACCAGCTTCCCGCCGTCCCTCTCAAAAATCGCCGCCGCGAAAGGGCCACCGGTCTTCTCGATCACATTTCGTCTTGTCGCTTCAATCACAAAGGACATGCGATCATCGATGTTCGTGGAAGCCACGTATCGGGGAAGAAAACCCGCGACCCAGGGAGGAATTCGAAAGCTGATGACATTCTCATCCGTCATGGGTGGATGATCCCACCCCGCGAACCGCGTCGTCAAGGATCTCGCCTTGTCCGGCTCGACGGGATCCGTCCGAAGCCACGGTCTTCGTTCCCAGTCGCCGAGCCGGGCGCGCACTGAACGTCCGGGCATCCCGTCCAGGGAACAAATGTGACAATAGTTCGACCAACGCCTGCGATTTTGCGCTTGTGACCGAACTTTCGCGCCGGTATTTTGGAACGAACAGATCGACAAAACCTGGAGGGTGCGGATGGGCCACGAAGCGCTTTCTCACGCGAGAGCCTGGTTGACGGCGATGCTTTGCGCGTCGCTCGGGGCGTGCTCCACGACTCCGGCGTCCGAGGGCCTGGACGGCGGCACGGACGACGGCGGCGCGGACACGGAGCTGGTGTGCGACTGGCAGGTGACGGAGCGGCCCAACGGGGTCGGGATTCTCTACGCAGTCTGGGGCCTGTCGTCGACGGACGTGTACGCGACGAGCGGCAATATCTACCACTTCGACGGCGCGGTCTGGAGCGATCTCGTGAAGCTCGGCGAGGTGGTGGGGAAAGAGGAACCGGGTGCCTCCGGCATCTGGGGCGCTTCAGACAAGGATATCTTCGCCGTGGGCGAATATATCTGGCACTATTGGTGCCGGCCGTCGAACACGCCGCCCGCGGAGTTCGAGCAGGACACGGAACCGGACACCGACACGGTGCAGCAGACCGGCGATCCCTGCTCGGACCAGAATCCGTGGCCTTGCAATCCCGTGACCAACGAGGGATGTGACGGCGAAGATGATGCGTGTGACTGGGGCGGAGGATCGGGCGGACCTGTCACTTCTCACGAGGATGACCCGGTGTTTCTCACCAGCATGACCCAGGTCCCGAGGCCGATCGTTTCCCTATCATGATTCAGCGTTTGACGGCACGTGTTCTCCTTTCCGGTTTCGTCTCCGC
>JAQTNF010000143.1 GCA_028713995.1 Deltaproteobacteria bacterium
CGTGGGATCACTATGGAGATTATAGTGGAAATGCGACCGATCCCCTCGGTCCAACGACAGGTCCGCAAGTAGCGCGCGGCGGGAGTTGGTATGATGGCGTTTGCTTTGCTCGAGCCGCGGACCGGCCCCCGCCCCTTTGGTTCCCCCCCGGACTAAACAGTTACATTAATGGATTTCGCCCCGTAAAGTCGAACCTATGATCTGCTCATCATGTAGAATTTGTGAGGAGATTCGATGATTGTGTTTGGACATCGAGTGTATTTTCTGGGGCACAGGCTCGGAGAGCGTGGCCGCGCGTGATATAGTCGAGGCAAATAAGAGGACGACGCGCAGATTGGCGCGTCTCAAGGGGAGTAAGGCGATGCAGGAATCGCGTGTGCATGTGGCGACGTCTCTTGCGGCGCTCGTTGCGCTCTGCGCCGCGGGCCCGGCGCTCGCGGAGCGCCACATGGTCCCCAAGGACCAGGGCATGGAGGCGCGCCTGTTCCGTCCCGCGGTGGACACCAAGGGGCACTTCACCGTCGACAGCACGCCGGTGCTGCCGCACCTCGCGATCTCGCTCGGCATGGTGCTCGACTTCGGCTTCAACGACTGGGTGGCGGTCGAGCAGGAAGGCAAGCTGTACGACAAGACGCTGATCGAGAACTATATAAATTCGGTCTTCATCTTCAACCTGGGCCTGTTCGACCGTTTCGTCATCGGCCTGCAAGTCCCGCTGACCGTCACCTCGGGCGAGATGTACAACCCCGTCGATGAGACGACCGACAAGTGGAGCACGTCCGGAGGCTTCGGTGATCTCGTGATCCACGTCAAGGCGCACCTGACCCGGGCCAACCGGGATCTGGTGGGCCTCGGAGCCGCCGTCCAGTACCAGGCGCCCGTGGGCAAGCCCGAGATGATGGTGGGCGACGGGGGTGGCGGCGCCCTGTCCGGCAAGATCATCGTGGACGTGGAGCCCGCCTCCTGGTACCGCGCCGCGCTGAACGTGGGCGGCCGCTACCCGTTCGCCGCCTCCGAGAACAACACTCTCGACGTCGACGTCGCGGGCGGAGCGACCCCGTTGCTCCTGTTCCACTACGGTCCCATGGTTGACGCGGCCATCGGCCAGAGCTTCGAGGTCTGGCCCGGGCTGATGGACCTCGTGGTCGAGGTCTACGCCAACCAGCTGGCCACAAAGTTCACGAGTTCGGCCTACCGGTCGCTCGAGGTCAACGCCGGCTTCAAGATTTACGTGGAGAGCAACTCGTTCCTCATGGCCGGCTACGCGCACGGCATCCCCATTGCCGGGACGGGCTCTGGCTACGGCTTTCAGAACATGGAGCAGCGGGCGTTCATCGGCTTCGCCTTCGAGCCCTCCATGGCCGACCGGGACGGCGACGGCATCGGCGATTCAGAGGACCAGTGCCCGGACGAGCCCGAGGACAAGGACGGCTTCGAAGACTCGGACGGATGCCCGGATCCGGACAACGATCGGGACGGCATCCCGGACGTCGTCGATC
Source organism: Deltaproteobacteria bacterium (assembly GCA_028713995.1). Classification (GTDB taxonomy): domain Bacteria; phylum Myxococcota_A; class Polyangia; order JAAYKL01; family JAAYKL01; genus JAQTNF01. Next base: position 1,500 of record JAQTNF010000143.1, read on the forward strand.
AGTGCCCGCTCACGCCCGAGGACAAGGACGGCGATCGGGACGACGACGGCTGCCCCGAGAGCGCCGAGGAAAGCGCCGCGGAGAGCGACCGGGACAAGGACCGCATCCCGGACGACAAGGACAAGTGCCCTGACCAGCCCGAGACTTACAACGGCAAGGATGACAAGGACGGCTGCCCGGACGAGGGCGACGTGCAGGTCACCGACGGGTTCATCAAGGTGCTCAAGAAAATCAACTTCGAATACAACTCGGACAAGATCAAGAAGGACTCCTTCAAGATCCTGGACGATGTGGCGGCGACGATCATCGAGAGCCCCCAGATCGATCTCATCGAGGTGCAGGGTCATGCCGACGAGCGCGGGAACGAGATGTACAACCTGCGGCTCACCGATTCGCGCGCGGCCGCGGTGCTCAAGTACCTGGTGGGGAAGGGTGTCGATCGCAAGAGGCTGCGTTCCGTGGGCTACGGCGAATACTGCCCCGTCAACCCCGCGCACAACGAACCGGCCTGGGAGGAGAACCGCCGCGTGGAGTTCCGCGTCCTTTCCACCAACGGGACGCCCACCGGCGTGGAGACGGCCTGCCAGCGCGCCAAGCGCAAGGGCATCGGCGCCGAGTGAGTTCCCGAAAAACACCAGCGCGCCCGCACCCTTGACGGGATCTTCCCGCCAAGGCTAAGGTGTTTTCCTGTTTTTTCGCCCAAGGAGAGGACACGATGCCGTACAAGATGAGAGGTCTCACATTCGATGAGTTCGAGGTCGGGCAGGCGTTCGACACCATGTCGCGGACGATCACCGAGGCCGACGTCGTGGCGTTCGCGGGCGTCTCGGGCGACTTCAACCCGCTTCACACCGACGAGCAGTTCATGAAGAGCTCGCCGTTCGGCGGCCGCATCGCCCACGGGATGCTGTGCGCCTCGATCGGCACCGGGCTCGCCAACCAGCTCGGGATCTTCGAGGGCACGACCATCGCGGTCATGCAGATCACGCTCAAGTTCACGGGCGCGGTGAGGTTCGGCGACACGGTGCGTCTCAAGCTCACCTGCAAGGACAAGAAGGAATCCTCCAAGGGCGACAAGGGGACGGCCACGTTCTCAGGCGAGCTCTTCAACCAGAAGGACGAACGCGTGCTCGACTCCGAGTGGGTCGTGCTGCTCAGGAAAGGAAGGTAGATCATGAGACTTTCGGGCAAGGTGGCCATCATCACGGGCGGCGCGGGCGGCATCGGCAAGGAGACGGCCCTGCTCTTCGCGCGCGAGGGGGCGAAGGTCGTGGTCCAGGACATGAACGCCGAAGGCGCCAAGGCGGTCGCGGGCGAGATCGGGAAGGCCGGCGGCGAGGCGATCGCGGTCACCGGCGACGTGACCAAGCGCGCGGAGTGCGAGAGGATCGTGGGCGAGGCCGTCTCGAAGTTCGGCAGGCTCGACATCCTCATCAACAACGCGGGCATCAACAAGGACTCGATGGTCAAGAAGATGACCGAGGAGCAGTGGGACGCCGTGCTGTCGGTCAACCTGAAGGGCACGTTCCTCATGTGCCAGGCCGCGCTCGCACCCATGTCGCAGGCCAAGTACGGCCGCATCGTGAACACGGCCTCCATCGGTGCGCTCGGCAACATCGGCCAGGCCAACTACTCGGCCAGCAAGGCGGGGGTCATCGGCCTCACCTGCACGCTCGCGCTCGAGTTCGCGCGTTCGGGCATCGCGGTCAACGCCGTGTCACCCGGCGCCACCGAGACCCAGATGACGGCCGGCATCCCGGCCGAGATCAAGAAGGGCATCGAGGACAGGATCCCGGCCAAACGGTTTGCGAAACCCTCCGAGATCGCGAACGCGCACCTGTTCCTGGCGAGCGACGACGCGAGCTATGTCACCGGACAGACGCTCTTCGTCGACGGCGGGATCAGCGTGGGCATCTGAAAAGGCCTTCGCCCATGACAACCAAGGCAGTACGCATCCTGGTGGCGAAGCCCGGGCTCGACGGCCACGACCGCGGCGCCAAGACCGTGGTCCACGCCCTGCGCGACGCCGGCTTCGAGGTGATCTACACGGGCCTGCACAAGACCCCGGACGAGATCGTGCGCATCGCGCTCGAGGAGGACGTGGACGCGGTCGGCCTCTCGGTCATGACCGGCGCCCACGTGCCTTTGTCAGTCGAGACGCGGCGCAAGATGCGCGAGGCGGGCATCGGCGACAAGCTGCTGCTCGTGGGCGGCGTGATCCCGGAGCGCGACGTGCCGGCGCTCGCGGCCGCGGGCGTGGACGGCGTGTTCCCGGTGGCGTCCCCCTACGAGACAATCGTGGCGTTCATAAAGGAAAAGCTCCATGTCTGAGAAGGTCAGAAAGCCGGTGCCGCCGCGCGTGCTCGAGTCGGGCATCGAGGTCAAGGTCTGCTACGGCCCCGACGACGTATCCGGCATCGACAAGGAACGCGAGATCGGCAGGCCGGGCGAGTTCCCGTTCACGCGCGGCATCCACCCCGCCATGTACCGCTCGCGGCCGTTCACCATGCGGCAGTACGCGGGCTTCGGCGCGCCGCACGAGACGAACAGGCGCTTCAAGTACCTCATCGAGCACGGCCAGAACGCGCTCAACGTGGCGTTCGACCTGCCCACGCAGAACGGGCTCGACTCCGACGACCCGCGCGCCGCCTACGAGGTGGGCCGGGTGGGCATGGCCATCGACACGCTCGCCGACATGGAGACCGCCTTCGACGGAATCGACCTGTCGAAGATCTCGGTGTCGCTCACCATAAACCCGGTCGCCTCGATCATGATCGGCATGTACAAGGTGGTGGCCGAGAAGCAGGGCGTGCCGAACGACCGCATCGCGGGCACGGCCCAGAACGACATCCTCAAGGAGTACGTGGGTCGCGGCACGTGGATCTACGCGATGGAGCCGTCGCTCAGGCTCATCACGGACACCATCGAGTTCTGCGCCAAGGAGCTCCCGCGCTACTTCCCGGTGTCGGTGTGCGGCTACCACATCCGCGAGTCGGGCGCGACGCCGGTGCAGGAGATGGCCTACGCCTTCTGCATCGCCAAGGAGTACGCGCAAAGGGCCATGGCGCGCGGGCTCAAGCCGGACAGCTTCCTCGGCCGGATGAGCTTCAACCTGGACATCTACGGCAACTTCTTCGAGCAGATCGCCAAGTTCCGCGCGGGCAGGAGGCTGTGGGCCAGGATCTGCAGGGACGATCTCGGAGCCAAGGAGCCAGAGTCCATGATGCTGCGCGGCATCTTCGGCGGCGGCGGCGGCGGGCTCACCATCGAGGAGCCCGAGAACAACATCGTGCGCACCGCGTACCACGCGCTCGTCTCGGCGCTGTCCGGCACGCAGACCATGGCGCTGTGCTGCTACGACGAGGCCTACACCATCCCGTCCGAGCGCTCGTCGCTGATATCGCTTCGCACCATGCAGATCCTGCAGGAGGAGGTGGGAGTGTGCGACACGGTCGATCCGCTCGGCGGCTCGTACTATGTCGAGGCGCTCACGAGCGAGATCGAGAAGCGCATCGTGGACGAGATGGCGCGCGTCGACAAGATGGGCGGCATCGTGCGCTGCATCGAGAACGGCACCATCCAGAAGATCGTGTCGCGCCAGGCGTACGAGGAGGAGCGGAAGATCCGTTCGGGCGAGCTGCCCAAGGTGGGCGTGAACCGCTACCGCACCGAGGACAAGACCGCGCGCGAGGTGCAGCTCCACGAGATGGATCCCAAGGCCCGCGACGAGCAGATCGCGCGGCTCGCGGCGGTCAAGACCAGACGTGACGCGGGCGAGGTGCGGCGCTGCCTTACAAAGCTTCGCGACAAGGCGGCGAACACGCAGGAGAACCTCATGCCGCACCTCATGGACTCCATCCGGGCCTACTGCACGGTGGGTGAGATGAGCAATGTCTTCCGCGAGGTCTTCGGCGAGTTCAAGGAGCCGATCGATTTCTAGGGGACCGGAAACTTTCGGAGGCGAACGCATGCGCATCGGAATCGACGTGGGAGGAACGTTCACCGACTTCCTCCTCACCCACGACGACGGAACGAGCCAGGTCTACAAGGTGCTCTCCACGCCCGACGATCCGTCCATCGCCACGATGCGCGGCATCGAGGAGATGGCCGTGGATCGCGGGCTCGCGGCCAGGGACTTTCTCAAGGAGGTGGACGTCATCGTCCACGGCACCACCGTGACCACCAACGCGGTGCTGACGCGCTCCGGGGCCAAGACCGGGCTCCTCACCACCAAGGGCGTGCGCGACGCGCTCGAGATGCGCCGCGGCATCCGCGAGGAGCAGTACAACAACCGGTACGAGAACGTGCGGCCCCTCGTGGACCGGCGCTACCGCTGTCCGGTGCGCGAACGCCTCGACTACAAGGGCGAGGTGCTCGCGTCGATCGCCGTCGACGACGTGGAGTCCGCCGTCGCCCTCTTCAAGGCCGAGGGCGTCGAGGCCGTGGCCGTGTGCTTCATGAACTCGTTCGCGAACCCGGAGCACGAGGAGCAGGCCGCGAAGATCCTGCGCGAGAAGCTGCCCGGGCTCTACCTCACGGTGTCCGCGGGCTTCCTGCCGTCGATCCGCTTCTACGACCGCGTCAGCACCACGGCCCTCAACTCCTACGTGGGCCCCATCCTGCGCCGCTATCTCAAGGCCCTGCTCGAACGGCTCGCGGGGCAGGACTACAAGGGCGTGCTGCTCATCATGCAGTCGAACGGCGGCGTGATCTCGCCGGAAGTGGCCATCGACAACGCGGCGGTCACGCTGCTCTCGGGCCCGGCCGGTGGCCCGGTGGCGGGCGTGTGGTACACGGCCGATCAGGGCTACGACGACTGCATCACCACGGACATGGGCGGCACGAGCTTCGACGCGGCCCTGGTCAAGAACCGCACGCCGTTCGTGACGACCGTGGGCGAGATCGACCGCTTACGCATCGCGCTCCCCATGCTGAACGTGGTCACCATCGGTGCGGGCGGCGGCTCCATCGGCTGGATCGACGAGGGCGGCCTCCTGCGCATGGGCCCGCAGAGCGCGGGCTCCAAGCCGGGCCCGGTGTGCTACGGCCTCGGCGGAGAGCTGCCCACGTGCACCGACGCGGATCTGGTGCTCGGCTACCTCGACAAGGACTACTTCGCCGGCGGCCGCATCAGGCTCGACTTCGACAGGGCGTCGAGGGCCATCGAGGACAAGCTCGCGAAGCCGCTCGGGCTCTCCCTGCACGAGGCCGCGGTCGGCATGTACAACCTCATCAACACGAACATGGCCGCCGCGGTGCGCGAGGTCGCGGTGAAGCAGGGCCAGGATCCGCGCGACTTCCCGCTCGTGGTGGCGGGCGGCGCCGGCCCCAACCACGCCTGCCGGATCGCGCTCGAGCTCGAGATCCCGCTGCTCATCGTGCCGCGCGAGTCGTCCATCTTCTGCGCCGCGGGCATGCTGATGAGCGATCTCAAGCACAGCTTCGTCAAGACCTACGCCACGCTGCTCGCCAAGGCCGACCGCAAGCGTTTCAAGGCCGTGTTCGACGACATGCGAAAGGCGGGCGTCGCGCTGCTCGCCTCCGAGGGCATCCGCGAGGACAAGGCCGAGTTCGTGTACTCGCTCGACCTGCGGTACGTGAACCAGTACCACGAGGTGACGGTCGACGTGAGCGAGGCCGAGGTGACCGCGTGCGACTTCGCCGCCATGGCGAAACGCTTCCACCCCAAGCACAACGCCCTATTCGGCTACTCGCTCGAGGCCGAGGGCGCCCCCGTGGAGCTCATCAACATACGGCTCGTGACCGTCGGCGTGACCGAGAAGCCGAGGTTTTCGCCCATGGAGTGGGCGGGCGACGATCCCTCGAAAGCGAGGAAGGGCCGGCGCTCGGTCTTCCTGCCGCGCGAGAAGCGCTTCGCCGAGGTGGACGTGTTCGACGGCTTCGCCTTGCGCTTCGGCAATCGCATCGCGGGGCCGGCGATCATCGAGCAGGTCAACACCACCACGTTCGTCACGCCCGAGTACAAGGTGCTCGTCGACCGGTTCGGCAACTACACGCTCTACCTGCCCGATCGCGAGGACGAGGCCTGCGGGAGGATCCTGAAATGGAAAAGATAGACAAGGTCCTGGTCTCGATCCTGCAGAAGCGGTTCAAGTCGATCGTCGAGGAGATGTCGATCGCCATCACCATGACGACGCGCTCGCCCATCCTGTGCGAGGCCCAGGACTTCGTCACCGGGCTGTACGACGCCAAGGGCAAGATGCTCGAGCAGAAGGAGAACCTGCCCATCCTGTCGTTCTCGCTCGGTCCGGTGTGCGAGCACATCCTCAGGTACTACGGCGACGACATCCACGAAGGCGACGTCATCTTCCACAACGACGTGTTCTCCATGGGCAACCAGAACAACGACGTGGCCGTGTACAAGCCCATCTTCCACGGAGACACGCTCGTGGGTTGGGCCGCGTGCAAGGGGCACCAGGCCGACATCGGCGGCGCCGTGCGCGGCGGCTACAACCCGCGGGCCACCGAGATCTGGCAGGAGGCCCTGCGCATCCCGCCCATCAAGGTGTACGAGCGCGGCAAGCAGAGAAAGGACGTGTGGGATCTCATCTTCGCCAACATCCGCCTGCGCATGGTCGAGGAGGATCTCAAGGCGCAGATCGGCTCCTGCGTGGTAGGCGAGCGCGCGATCCAGAAGCTCGTGGAAAAGTACGGGCTCGACGTGTTCGAGGCCCACAAACGCTACCTGTTCGACGCCACCGAGAAGATGATGCGCGCCGAGGTGCGCTCGATCCCGCCCGGCACGTACCGCGGCGAGGCCACGGGTTACTACGACGGGCACAACCCCGGCTCCAAGTACACGATCCGCGTGAAGGTCACGGTGGAGGGCGACGGCATCACCTTCGACTTCACCGGGACCGACCCGCAGACCAAGGGGTTCGTCAACGGCACGTTCACCTCGAGCGCGTCCGCGACCATGCTCACGTTCCTGCAGATGGTGAACCCGGACATCCCGCACAACGACGGCATGGTGCGGCCCGTGCGCATGATCATCCCCGAGGGCACCGTGGTGAACGCGGCCTACCCGGCGGCCACCACCTACGGCAACCACTTGTGCCCGATCACCGCGAGCGCCATCATGCGCGCGCTCGGGCCCGTGATCCCGGACCGCGTCACGGCCGAGTGGAACTCGCTCCTGTGCTCGCTCACCACGGGGATCGACCCGCGCAAAGCCGAGCCCTACGTGGACATCTGCTTCATGGGCCTGAAGGGCGGGTCCGGCGCCATCAAGGGCTGCGACGGCTACGACCATATCGGCATGATCGACGCCTCGGGCGGCGTGCTCGACCAGGACTACGAGATGTTCGAGCAGCAGACGCCGCACCTCATCCTCGAGCACGAGCTGTGGACCGACTCCGCGGGCGCGGGCGAGTGGCGCGGCGGGCTGGGCGTGACCACGAGGTTCAAGCTCGGCGGCGAGAACAACACCCTCGTCACCTTCGGCGAGGGCGACGTGGAGCGGCCCCAGGGCGCGTTCGGCGGCAAGCCCGGCGTGCTCAACACCATGACCCTCACGTACCCGGACGGCAAGGTCGTGAAACCCACCACAAAGGATCTCATCGTCGGCGTCCCGGCCGGCACCATCTATTATCAGGAGGCCGGCGGCGGCGGCGGGTGGGGCGATCCCCGCAAGCGCAAGGTCGAGCGCGTGCTCGACGACGTGCGCAACGCCAAGGTGGGCCTCGCGAGCGCGAGGGACGACTACGGTGTGGCGATCGACGAGAAGACCATGACCGTGGACGAGGTCGCGACGCGGAAGCTGCGCTCCGGCTCGCATTGAACCACCTCGAAACGGGTTCGCGTTGTGGGATGCCATGCAGTGGGCCGTGGCTGCGGACAACGGCGTGAGAGAACATCCCCGCGGCAAAGACGTCATGGTCCGATTAAAGAAATAAGCCTCACCGGCGAAGTACCGACGAGGCTTATCTTTTTCGGGTAGCGGGGGCTGGATTTGAACCGGGCCGTTGAGGCGGCCGAATAACCGAGGCGGGACGCGGACTTGCCAATGTTTTCGCTCTGTTCCCCGGTTTTCATTCAGTACGTTTGAGTACACCGAAGATCATCGAAATACGCCTCTGGGTGCACGGTCGTGGCAACACTGTGGCAACGCAAGTTGGTCGTCCCACATGTTTTCTATCTATCCGCGCGCAGCCCGGACTCGTCGAGGAACCGTCCGATGACGCGGAACACGCCGTCCTCGGACGGGACAGCCGGAGATCCCGACCCCGCGTACACGCGGCGCACGGAGATCGAGCCGTCGGCGGTCGGCGACGAGAACAGCGCCGTCAGCTTCTTCTTCGCGTTCTCGATCCAGGCCGCCTGCGTCGCGTTGCCAGAGGCCACGTCGCGCGCAACCGCGCCAATCTCTGCCCACATCGGTGTGAAGATCGTGACCACGTCGAAAACGTAGGCGAGGTCCTTGTCCCGCTTGTCGGCCGGACGCTCGTCGCGACAGAGCATCTTCTGCAAGATGAACATGGCCGGGTGCGGAACGTGGAACTCGACCCCGGGATCGGGAATGCGGAGGGCTGGCACGCGAGCGGAGTGGACCGCGAGCGGGTGCTCCAGAAGAAGGCCGACGTAGCGGAGCGCCTGCGCCTGAAGTCCGTGCTGGACCTGGACGAGCCTTCTCTGCTCGCCAGCCCGGTCCGTCTCCGGTCCGGTCAGCGGCGCGAGGAACTCGATGTGAATCGGATCGATGCCATCACGCCCGTGACGAGAGTGCTGGTAGATCGCGACCGGCGGATCGTCCGAACCGCGCAGGCGCATCTCGAACGCGGCCTTGTCCAGCAGTTCCGCGACGAGCGGGTGCCCTCCCCTGCCGAGCCTTCCCGGAACCGCGATGTCCATGTCGAACGTCGTGAGTGGGATGCGGTCGACCTCGCGCACCGACTCCAGGTGCCGGTAGATCACGGGAACCATCCCGCCCGCGAGGACGGCCCTGTCGAGATAGGGGCCGAGAGCGACGAGGCAAGCGCCAAGGTCCCGCAGCGGCTCCTCCATCTCGACGGGCAACCGGATCGTCATGAGGACCTCCATGAAAGGATCTCCTCGATGACGAACTCCGCCTGCTCTAGGCCGCGTCCCGGCATCGGCGCGACGTCGAGCGCAGCCTGGAGGATGTCCACGACCGGGAGGCCATCAATGAGTCCGACAGCTCGGAAAACCGATGCGCGGTGTCGGGGTTCGGCGATCATGACCTGGGCCTCTTGCTGCCCACAGAAGCCAAGATCCCACGCGGCAACGACGGCGGGCAACGCTTCCGCAGAAAGAACCAGCGGGACGCCAGGGGTCGTGTGCAGCAACCCGTGACGGCGGCACGCCTCGAAGCCTCCGAGAGCGACCATGCCCTGTGGCCGCGAGGCCAGCGCCCGCTCCAGATCGAACGGCCCGCCGTCGATACTGCGTGCATGCGTCCACGCGGGAGAAACCCGTCGTTCCTCGGCGAGCCAGGCTTCGAGCATCTCCCTCACCCTGACGAGCTTCAGGTCGCCCGACTCGGCGCGGAGGAAGTCGCGCTCCGCGAAGGCACGCACGAACTGGTGCGCGGTCTCCACCGACACTCCTGCGATGCGACCCAGGTGCGTGGGGTTGGGGATCTTGCCGCGATGGCCAGGCCACCGGGACTTCGGGGCGTGACGCAGGATCAGCAGCTTCAACATCCAGCGGTTGAGATCGGAGAAGAGCGAGCCCTTGCGGCTGATCGGACGTTGCGGCTGGGGCCCTGGTTCTGCGGTGCGTTCGACTACGACGAGCCCCGTCTTCGCCTTCAACTCCAAGTGGTGGCTGCCCTGCGGGGTGACGAGCATCCACGACACGTCACCCGCGAGCCGTTCGATGAAATCGCGCACGGCCTCCACCATCTTCGAGCCCCACGATGGCATCACTACAACCACGAACGGTGCCGCCCCGTCCGGGAAACACCACGACTTGCGCTCAAGGACCGCGACTGCCAACCTGCCGAGGACATCCGAAACTCTCGGCGCTGTCACCGACACGATCCGGGTTGCGAACTTCGAGGGTGGGCAGACGACGACGCAATCGAGTCCGCGATCACCCGGCCCCGCAGCCTCCCTCTCCACGAAGCAGCCCGACAAAGACTGGGCGAGCGCGTGTTCGAGTAGCTGAATGTGATCAACACGGTTCATTCGCCAAGCAGTCTACTTCAATTGGTCACTGGAATTCAAGTGGTCAGTAGAATTTCATCTTCGGAAGGCGCCCTCCCCTACCCGAACGCAGGGTCAAGGCCGGAAAAACCCGACCTCACGGCCGGGCCGGGCGGCCCCAACAACGGAGCCGCCCTTCGAGTCGTTGCGTTGTTCGTCCCGGAAAAGGGGCTATCGGCGAGACGAATCGATAGGCTGGTTGGTGAACGGGTCGAACCACTTCTCCACGCGGTCGTCCGCGGAGAGCGAGTCCACGAAGGACGTGGTCTCGCCCTTGAAGACTTTCACGGACAGAGGGCCAGTGACGTGGCCGCAGTCCTTGTTGACGCTGCACCCCACGAGGGGCCTCACGTCGGGCGAGCCGATGGGCTTGGCCGCGGCCGACGTGCTCACAAGAACGATGGCGAACAGCGCCACGACTATCCAGTGCTTGCCCATGGTCGTTTCTCCTCTTGTCCCTCAGGGACAATGTAACCATCGCCTCTGTCTTTTCCTGACGGCCCTCCCGAGCCGCCTCACGAACCCCCACTTCGCCCGGGTGGCGGGCGTCGAGAGCTGCCTCGGCAGCCTGCCGTCC
>JAQTNF010000144.1 GCA_028713995.1 Deltaproteobacteria bacterium
CAGGTGCTGAAATTGCCACTGTGAATACCTACCTCACCAACTTCCATACTGAGAGACCAAACGTATGGAGTGCCCGTGGAGCCAGATGATATTGTGTAATATGCTTGGCAGGAACTCTCTGTGCGGCTTTTCATACTCGGGAACGTCGCCTTGTTGATAGCCGGGTCTTCTTTCCCATAATCTATGATCGACTGAATTTCGTAGCGATCCGGCAAGTGCCAATCCGAATAGCCGCCGTAGGCAAGCTCGTCACATGCGTAGATCGAATTTTCCCAGGTGGTGAGGACCGCCGTGCCCATCTTGCAGTCGCTCCCGGTCAGACCCACCGAGCACCCGGTCCACATGAGCTTCGTGATCTTGTCCGTCACGACCGGCTCGTTGTCCGTCGTGCGCTCGAACGCGTCGTGCCCCACGTCCGGCGGCAGCTTGAAATGCGGGCCCGGCGGATTGCAGCTCACATCTCCGCAGCCCGGGGATACGCACGTCCCGTCCGAGCAAATATCATAGGAACGATCCGGTTCGGTGATGAGCTCGCAGGGCGTGAAGTTCCAGCGGCCCGCGCAGTCAGGTGCGACTCACACGCCCCAGCTCTCGTTGCAGACAAGGCCCGCGTCGGCGCAGTCCGTGTCGCCAGAACACGGAGTGACGATCCATTCCTCATCGGTGCCGGCGTCCTCGCTGCTGTCCGGGCTTCCATCCAGCTCGGTGTGAGTGTCGCTTCCGGTCTCCGTGTCGGTCCCTGCGTCCGTCGTGGTCGTTGTGGCCGTATCACTCTCCGAGGCCGTATCGCCAGCGTCCGGCGATGCGTCGACGCCATTGCTGCCATGTCCCGAGCACGCGGCAAGCGCGACACAGGCGAAGAGAACGATGATGGCCACGGCTCGCACGTGTCTCTCCATCATGGGCTCACGTCCGGCATCGCTGGCGGAATGGCCCAGGCCGACGAAGTCGGGAAATGACCCAATGGGTCCAGCGGTGCGTGTGGTATCGGGATCAACGAGGGCCACGGGAGCCTGACCTTGGTCGTGTAGACACCGTACGGGTGCCTATCCGCGTCCCCGTCGAGCTTGGCTCCCTTCCAGGTGGAGACCGTCAACCAGAAGATGAGGTCGCCTTTCCCGTTATGGTCCGGATCGTCGTAGATGATGTCCGACTCGTCGCCAATGATGAAAAGCCCATATCCATTGACCGCGTTCTCACACCGGCAGTTGCCGGTGACGCAGTATGGGCCGTGGTTGCATAGGACCGGGTCTTGCGCGTCGGAATTGATGAGAAGGGGCTCGGAGAGATCCCAGGGCTGCTTGAGCGCCGCCACCATGTAGCTCGGCCCGGCGGGACGGTTGTAGACCATGAGGATTCTGGAGATAGCGTCACCCTTTTTCAGCAGCCTCACCGACTTGAGGGAAACGGTGTCGTTCCACCACCTGCTGAGATCGAGCATGCAGGTTTCGGGCGAAAACTCCATCGCCCCCTCTGAACCCGCGCCTGGAAGCGCGGAGCAGTACTGGTAGCGCCTGTGATCTTTGTAGAATACGAGAGCGTTCTTCTCATCCACGGGCAGATTGGGATCAGACAGTTTCTCATCAATATGCTGCCGAAAATCGGCAACATCAGACGGATCCAAGCTATCACCAAAGTACAGGTAGTTAATCGCATCTTCGTATCCGTCAACTACGTTCCCCTCGTGGAACCTCTGCTTGTCCTCGCACGGCCAGCCGTCCTGCCACTTGCCGTCCGGAAGAGGGATCGCGTCCTGCTCGTCGTACGACCACGACGTGGGCCCGCCGAAGAGCGTGCTCCCGCGGTTGAGCCCCACGAAGTAGTGCACCACCGGCCTCCCTCGCAGGGACCCGGAATCGTGCAACGCGCCGATGTCCTTTGTCTCCAAAAACGCCATGAACAGCGGGCTCGCGCCGCCGGGCCGCCCCACGCCGTACAGCAGGAGACCGCCCTCCTGCGTCGAGCCGTCCGTGAAGGCGCCCCCGAGCTCGCACAGCGGGCTCGTCGCGGTCGTCGGGTCCGTGCTCCCGTTGTTGTACGTTCCCTGTGGGCAGACGGCCCGCATGTCCGCGGCGGTCACGTACACCGCGCTCGTGCTGAAGAACCTGGTCTTCTGATCCCATGTCCATTTTCGCTTGTAGAAACCGCACTCATCCCATTTGAAATCGTCTGCCGAAAATGGCACGAAATTGTCGTTTACCCTCGGGTAGCAGTTGCGGAAATGAACGCCGTCGAACGAGCAGGCCATCCACGAGCGTGGGGTCTTGCGCGAATCGGCGATGCTGCAATCGTATATTTTTGTGGCGCAGTTATCCCAGTTGCCCGTGTTTTCACTTGTTGCCAGAAACTCCGTTGCACCCGGAGCCGCCATGGACGCGGTCGCATACCACAGGACGACCATGGGGAAGTCCCTTGGAACCCGGCCGACCGGGGACAGGAAGGGCGACCTCACGCGCACGACCGTTGCGCCGTCCGGCACGCCGAACTGCGGCTCGTTCACGGGAAGGCCCACGGCTGGGTAGTCAGGATTCGCCCAGTAGCTCGAGTCCCACGCGTCGAAGTGCACGCCGTCCACGCCCACCCCGCTGAAACCCGAGTTCGCAAGATGCATCTCGCCCGTAACCGGGGAGAATATGGAAGTGCGCGCGCTCAAGGCGACCGACAGGTCCACCCCATCCCCAAGATAGTTGTCGTGAGAGATTGCGACCGCGTCGTTCATGAACACGCGCCATGCGCCATCGCCCGGAGGGTTCTCCACCGTCGAGCACCTCTGACCGTTCGGCCTCTTGCAGTCCGCGCGCCAGCCCCACGTGTCGCCCATGTAGAAGAACCGCTCGCCGTTCAGCACCACGTTCGTGCCCATGTCCGTGCCGCGGACATAGTAGGAGTTCGTGCTCGGACGGTAGACGTTCACGAGAGCATCGTGCTGAGCCTGGTAGTCGTGTATCACCGCCTGTGGCCAGTCGCCCGTCTTGCTGTCGTCCGGCTGGTCGGCACCGGGCCCCATGTGCGAGCACCTCGGGCAGTCGGGGTAGTAATGCGGCGTGCATCCGCCGTTGGCGACATTGGTTGGATCGCCGTACCACGCCTGACCGAACATCCACTTGTCGTTCGGGAACTTGCACCGCGGATGGTGGATGCTCGGCGCCATCGGTACGAACGGACCGATGATTTCGAAATCAGGAAGGAGGATACCCTGCACGTAGGACGCCATCTCGACTAGGTTCCACCTGATCAACAGGCCCCAGACGGTCTGCCTGACCTCGTCCTCCGTGTACGCGTCCGGATCCGCGAGCACGCCGTCCACGTAGTCCAGGATTCCGGACTCTTCCAGGCCGCCCAACATCTCCCGCGCGTCTCCCCACGCCGGCCCGATGTCCACGATGGATGCGAGCAGCATGTCGAACATCTGCCACGCGCTCCCGGTGTACCTCTGCGTCTCGGAGAGGCTCGTGGCCGCGAACCCTCGCTGTGCGTCCAGCAGCACGGCCACCTCGTCGCGCCCCTTCGAGCTGTACATCAACGGCTCAACCCCGGGCGCGAGATGCTCGCTCGGCGCGCCGCACACCGCGGATCGCCGGGAGTACACCTCCGGCTCGTCGCCCAGGTAACGCGAGACGTCGTCCAGCCCGGGCCCCGTTGACTCCACCTGCCGCGAGAATACGTAGCCGCAAAACGGCGTCGTCACGAGCCCGAGCCGCCACGAGTACCAGAAGCCGTAGGGCTCCACGACGAGCACGGGCACGCCAGAGGCCTTGATCCTGTTGATGCCGGGCGTCGAGACGAGCGGTGAGAACCCGGTAAGGACGATGAGGTCGTAGGAGCCGAGGTCCGTATTGCCTTTGATCTGGCAGTCCTTTTTCCTCACGATGTTGAACGCGCCGAGCGACTGGAGGTGCTCCTCGATGGCGCGCTCCTGCGGGAAGTAGCCGTTGGACACGAAAAGCACGTCCAGGATCGGGAGGTCCGTGGCCGAGGCCCGGGACGGCGAGACCAGAGACGATCCGATCAGAAGAAAGAACACCGCCGACGAAACCGCCCATCGACTCGAAGGTTTGTTCATGAGTTCCCCTCCTGTTCGCGGCCGGCTGTCATCTGCTGTGCATCGCTGCCTTCGAACGCTTTGTCGCCCAACCCGCAGAAGATGATATCGGTGCACGAAGAGACCGGCAACTGGTTTTTCTACGTGCGCGTGGACGGGTCGACGGGCCAGCGGGAACGATCGCCAGGCGTGCTCATCTGGTCGTGGTTTCGATGAGGCCGCGAACCACGTCGTCGGCCTGCACTCCCTCGGCCTCGGCCTCGAAGCTCGTGACGAGCCGGTGCCGCAGCACGGCCGGCGCGAGCGCGGCCACGTCGTCGAGATCGACCGCGAAGCGGCCGCGAAGGAGCGAGCGCGCCTTGGCCGCGAGCACCAGCATCTGCGCGGCGCGAGGGCCCGCGCCCCACGTGACGCAGCGCCTCACGTCCTGCGGCGCGGTCGGGTCGCCCGGCCGCGTGCGCCGCGTCAGGCGGACCGCGTACTCGAGGACGTGATCCGCGGCGGGCACCCGCGGGACGAGGGCCTGCAGGGACAGGATCCGGGGCCTGTCGAGCACCTTGGCCACGGGCGGCGGATCGCCGACGGTCGTGCGCCGCACGATCTCCACCTCGTCCGCGGACGAGGGGTACTCGATGGCGACCTGGAGCATGAACCTGTCGAGCTGCGCCTCGGGCAGCGGGTAGGTGCCGGCCAGCTCTATGGGGTTCTGCGTGGCGAAGACCATGAACGGTGGATCGAGCTTGTAGGTGTTGCCGCCGGCCGTGACCGCGCGCTCCTGCATGGCCTCAAGGAGCGCGGCCTGCGTCTTGGGCGGCGTGCGGTTCACCTCGTCCGCGAGCAGGAGGTTGCAGAAGATGGGGCCCTTCACGAAGCGGAACGCGCGGCCCTTGCCCTCGACCTCCTCGAGGATGTCGGTGCCCGTGATGTCGGTGGGCATGAGATCGGGCGTGAACTGCACGCGCCCGAACACGAGCGAGAGCGCCTCGGACACGGTCTTCACCATGAGCGTCTTGGCGAGCCCGGGCACGCCCACGAGCAGCACGTGTCCGCCCGCGAGCAGGGCCACGAGCAGGTGATCGATGACCTCGCGCTGACCCACGATGCGCCGGTCGATCTCCTTGACCAGCGCGTCGCGCGCGCTCACCACCTGCGCGACAAGCTCGTCGTCCGACGGCGCGATCTGGTCGCTTTTGTGCTCTGCCGCTTCCATGGCGTTTTCAATCTAGTCCATCTCTCGGCGGCTGCCTATGCGGATTTTCGTGTGCTATACTCACCTCAGCTTTCGCGGGCGCGCGCCCGCGGGGAGGAGCGCTCGATGACGTCACACACCCGGCTCGCGGTCTTGCTCGTGGCCGCGCTCGCGCTCGCGGCTGGCTGCGGCGTGGACAACTCCAACGGCATGGATTGCCACGAGAACGACTGCGCGGCGAGCTGCGCCGAGAAGGGCTACCCGACAGGAACGTGCGTGGACAACGTCTGCACGTGCTCCGGGCTCGACGGCGGACCCTACGGCTGGAACACCGGAAGCGAGACCGGCACCGACACGGACACCGACACGGACACCGGCACCGGGATCGACGCAGGAATCGACGCAGGAGTCGACGCAGGAATCGACGCCGGGCCCGACGCCGGACTCGATGCCGGCAAGTAGCGGTCATCCCGTGAGATCGGACGGACCACCCTCCCCTTCCCCGTTCAGGCTCGCGGACCTCGTCGCCGATCGTCCCGTCCACCTGTCCGGCGTGGCCGGCTGCGCCATGAGCGGCGTGGCGCTCATGCTGCGGCAGCGCGGGTTCACGGTGGTGGGCACGGATCCGCGCGACGATCCGGCCAAGGCCAGGCTCGAGCGGGCCGGGGTCCTCGTGCACCGCGAGCAGGACGGCTCGCGCATCGCCGCGGGCACCCAGATCGTGGTGGCCACGGCTGCCATGCGCGCGGATCACAAGGAGCTCGAAGCCGCGAGAAGCGCCGGCATCAGGGTCATCAAGTACGCGGACATGCTCGGCGCCCTCATGGCCGACGCGGACGGCGTGGCCGTGGCCGGGACCCACGGCAAGACGACCACCACGTCGATGATCGTCACGGTGCTCAAGGCCGCGGGCGTTGGACCCGGCTACGTCATCGGGGGCTTCGTCCCGGAGCTCGGGGCCAGCTCGGACGCCGGAACGTCTCGAGTCTTCGTGGCCGAGGCGTGCGAGTTCGACCGCTCCTTCCTCAAGCTCTCGCCGCGCCGCGCGGTCATCACCAACGTGGAGGCCGACCACCTCGACTGCTACCTCGACCTCGCCGAGATCGAGGCCGCCTTCGCGAAGTTCGCGCGCGGCCTGCCTGCCGACGGCCTGCTCGTGTACTCGGCCGATCATCCGAACCTCGGCGCAATCACGGCCGGGGCGCGGTCGCGCAAGATGTCCTACTCGGTGGAGGGACCCGCGGATTACGAGGCGCGCGACGTGAGCCTGGGTCCGCAGGGGTCGCGCTTCGTCGTGCATTGCCCGGGCCGGGTCCCGATCGAGACGCGCCTGACCGTGCCGGGCCTGCACAACGTGGCGAATGCGCTCGCCGCCTTTGCCGTGTGCGAGGATCTGGGCGTACCGGCCGCGTCCTGCGCCTCGGCCCTGGCCGCGTTCCGTGGGGCGAGCCGCAGGTTCGAGCTCAAGGGCGAGGCCCGGGGCGTCACGGTCGTCGACGACTACGCCCACCATCCCACCGAGATCCGCGCGCTTCTGTCAGCGGCCCGGGCCAGGTTCCCGGGGCAACGCCTGGTGGTCGCCTTCCAACCCCATCAGATCTCCCGCACGCGCCTCCTGCTCGAGGAGTTCGGCTGTGCCTTCGACCTCGCGGACGAGGTGGCCCTGCCCGACATTTACGCGGCCAGGGATGCGGCCGATGAAACCTCCTTCGGCTCGCAGTCTTTGGCGGAGCGGATCGTGCGCCGCGGGGTGCCTGCCACCCACGTCCCCAAGCTTCCCGCCCTGGCCGAGCATCTGCTCGCCCGTCTGTCGGCCGGAGACGTTCTGCTCACGGTCGGCGCGGGCGACATCCACACTGTCGCGGACGCCGTGCTCGCGGGCCTGCGGGCCAGGAGCTGACGGCCCGGCCCATCCCTGTTTTTCTTTTTTTTCCGATCCGCTTCGAACATTCCCGGGGGAGCGTACATCTAATCAACAGGAACGCTTGAGGTCGGCTTCGGAATCTTTGAGAAAGAGGTGGCGACGATGAAAAGACTTGAGCGCACCTTGGATTACGGCACCGTGACCGATCACCGCCGGGAGAACTGCGTGCACTACGAAGGCTGTCTCGAGGAGGCCTCGGCCCTGCTCTGGCAGTCGTTCTCGTGCAGCGAGTGCAGGCTGTTCATGAGGAGGCCATCCCTCATCTTGAGCTACGAGCGGGCGGCTTCGCCCCTGGCGTGGGAGGTCTAGCCCCGCCGGGATCCGTCCGCCCGATACGCAAACTTGACTTGCCGCGGGATCCGGTCCCACCATGATGCTGCCCGCCCGATCCGATGAGGAGAAGACGAATGAAGCTGCTGTTCAAAGGGGTGTTCTGGATTATCATCTTCATCGTGATCTTCGCGGTGATCGGCCGCATCTTCTTCTTCAAGATCGGCAAGACCGACTCGTACTCCATGGTGCCGGGCCTCATCGCCGGCGACGTGTTCCTCGTGATGACCGTGGGGAAGATGGGCCTCGGCGACGTGGCGGTGTGCCAGAACCCCGAGCATCCCTCTTCGATGATCGTGGGGCGCATCATGGGCGTGCCGGGCACGACCATCGAGCAGCGCGGCGACGTCTTCCTGATCAACAACGAGGAGATCTCGCACCCGTCGGTCGATGGTTCGGTCCTGTACGCGGACAACACGTCGGGCGAGAACCTGGAGTACATTGCCAGCCTCTCTCCGGAGTTCCTCGGCGGACACGCCTACGAGGTGGGGATCATGGAGCGGGGATTTCGGAAAGACCTGCCGCGCACGGAGGTGACCGGCGGCTTCTTCCTGGTCGGCGACAACCGCAACCTGTCCCGCGACAGCCGCAACTTCGGCGAGGTGCCCGTCAGGAGCTGCATCGGCGAGGCCATGGTCGTGCTCTGGCCCAGCCGGGACAGCGGTGATTTCAAGCGCATGAAGCGCATTGCGTCGTGGATCGACTGAGCCCGGGCCGCGCCCGCGACCGCGGTTGACTCCCGTGCGCCCCCTGTCTATATCCACAGCATCTCTCGGGAGGGCCGTGTGCCGGGGACGGCTCGGGTGGTTACATTCTCAGCATGGAAGATTTCGCCAAGCTCACGGGCTCCACGGTGACCGCACCGCTCCTCGCGGCGGCGCGCAACGCGGCCCGGATCTGCCTTGGCGCGACTGCCTCCGATCGGGTGGTGCTCATGTTCGATGCCACCACGAACGCGGTGGCCGCGGGTCTCCTCGCGGCGTTCAAGGAGATCGGGGTCTCCTCGATCGAGGTCTTCGACATGGACAGCTTCGCCGAGCGCCCGTTCGCCCAGCTCCCGGCCGTGGTGCAAAAACCCCTTGAACGCGCCACGGTTTCGGCCTGGGCCGCGCGTACGTTGCAGGGCGAGTTCAAGACGCGAAGGGCGATGCTCGAGATCGTGACCAAGGCGGGCATCCGCCACGCCCACATGCCGTCGATCACACCGAAGGTCTTCGAGGACGGGCTCTCCATGGATTATCGGCAGGTCAAGGCGTTCGTGGACCGGCTCGTGGACGTGATCCTGGAAGGCGGCGCCCTGACCATGACCTCCGCGGGCGGGACCAACATCGACTTCAGATGCTCCGTGCCCCCCAAGCTGGACAAGCTCGACGGCATCATCACGGCCAAGAGCTGGCAGAACCTGCCGTCCGGCCAGATCGTCATCACGCCCGAGGACGCGGCCGGCACGTACGTATGCGACCGCACCATCGGCGACTGGTTCGAGAACAAATACGACGTGCGGGAATACCCGGTGACCGTCGAATTCGAGAAGGGCCAGGTCCGGGCGCTCAAGTGCGACAACCGGCGCCTGGAGCACGACCTGTGGCTCTTCATCCGCAGCTCCGACAACTCGGGACGCATCTGCGAGCTCGTCATGGGCGCGAACCTCGGGCTCACCCAGGATCACACCGGCGCGCTCTTCGACATGTACCGACCCGGCGCGTCCGTCTCCATCGGCGCGCTGCCACTGGGAGACGCGAGCTGGACGGCGGCCACGTTCCTGCCGCTCATCGGCCACCGCACGAGCCTTTGGGTGGGCGCGCGCCGGATCATGACGGACGACGTGTTCGCGCCGGATCTGGTCGCAATGCCGTAGGGTCCCGGACATGGAAGATTTCGACAAGCTCACGGGCTCCACTCTGACCGCACCGCTCCTCGCGGCGGCGCGCAACGCGGCCCGGATCTGCCTTGGCGCAACCTCGTCCGAACGGGTGGTGCTCATGTACGACGCCACTGCGAGCTCCGTGGCCGCGGGGCTGCTCGCGGCGTTCAAGGAGATCGGCGTCTCCTCGATCGAGGTCTTCGACATGGACCGGTTCGGCGAGCGCCCGTTCACGCAGCTCCCGACCCCGGTGCAAAAATCCCTCGAGAGCGCCACGGTCTCGGCATGGGCCGCGCGCACGCTGCAAGGCGAGTTCAAGACGCGCCGGGCGATGCTCGAGGTGGTGTCCAAGGCGGGCATCCGCCACGCCCACATGCCGTCCGTCACCGCCCACATCTTCGCGGACGGGCTCTCCATGGACTACCGGCAGGTCAAGGCGTTCGTGGACCGGCTCGTGGAGGTGATCCTGGAGACGGGCTCCCTGACCATGACCTCGGCCGGCGGGACGGATATCGAGTTCAGGTATTCGATACCGCCCAAGCTTGAGCGGCTGGACGGCATCATCACGAGCGAGAGGTGGCAGAACCTGCCGTCCGGGCAGATCGTCATCGCGCCCCAGGACGCTTCCGGCGCCTACGTGGTCGACCGCACCATCGGCGACTGGTTCGAAAACAAGTACGACGTGAGCCAGTATCCGGTGACTCTGGAATTCGAGAAGGGCCAGATCCGGGCGCTCAAGTGCGACAACCGGCGCCTGGAGCAGGACTTGTGGCTCTTCATCCGCAGCTCGGACAACTCGGCGCGCATCTCGGAGCTCGCCATCGGCGCCAATCTCGGCCTCACCCACGCGCACACGGGCGTCCTCTTCGACAACTACCGGCCCGGGACGTCGATCTCCATCGGCTCGGCTCCGGCAGGCGCCGCGGGCTGGACCTCGGCCACGTTCCTGTCGCTCGTCGGCCGCCGCTCGAGCCTGTTCGTGGGCGAGCGCCGGATCATGACGGACGATGTGTTCACGCCGGACCTGGTCGTGGCGCCGTAGGTTCCGCGCCGGGCACCATGGGCGTCAGATCTTGCTGCGCAGGATGAGGATCAGGGCCTCGATCTGGCCGAGGTCGGCATCGCCTCCGAGGGTCTTGTCGGCGGCCTTGACCACGGCCAGCGTGGCCGCGAGGACCTGGTCGGCCGCGGGACCGGGGCCCGTCTGCTGGATCGTCTTGAGCGCCTCGGCGTAGGCCACGATGGCGTTGCCCTTGACGAGCGAGCGGTTCGTCCCTTCGAGAAGCGACGCCACGGTCGCGGTGGTCTCGTCGGTCTTCGGCTCGCGTGTGGCCGGGTCGAGGTAGTGGGCGCGGACCGTGATGGCCTGCGCCGCGTCCTCGCCGGGCTCCGAGCACGAGGACACGATCTGGTTGAAGACCATCTCGTCGCTCGGCGCGAGGTGCTGCGGCTCCACCTCTTGCGGGTTCTCGGAATACTCCTCACCGTGGAACTCCCGCATCAGCCAGCCGGCCGGCAGCTCGAGCTCGACTTGCACGTTGCGGGCCGCGATGTCGAGGAGGGAGATGAGGCGATCCGGATCGTCGAACATGCGATCCGCCTCGGCAAGCGTGTCGATGAAGACGTAGGCGCCCTTGCCGGCGTCCGTGACGTCGTCCATGAGCGTGTCGTCGTAGCCGTTGCCCACGCCCACGCCGACCAGGTAGATTCCCTCCTTCTCCGAGTCCTTTGCGCCGTCGGCGATGATATCGTGGTCGGTGATCCCGGTGTTGGCCTGGCCGTCGCTCACGAGAATGACGCGGTTCATACGCGAGCCCGAGGCGTTCTCGGAGGCCAGCTCGTACGCCTTCACCAGGCCCTGGTGCAGGTCGGTCGTCCCGTCCGCCAGGAGCCCGTTGATCTTGCCGAGGAGCACCTCGTCGTCCGGCCCGTCCACCACGTGGGAAGAGAGCAGCACGTTCGCATCCTGGTTCCAGGTCACGATCGAGACCACGTCGCCCTTTGTCAGGTTGTGGGCGATATCGCGGCAGACCTGCTTCTGGCGCTCGATGGGCGAGCCCTCCATGGAGCCCGAGTCGTCGAGCGAGAACACCAGGTTGAGCGGGCGGCGCTCGAGGCTCGACCCGTCCGGCGCGCGCACGCCGATCTGCAGGCTGTACGCACCGGGCTCCCCCTCGACGGGCGCGAGCTCCTCGTGCACGGCCACGTGGCCGGCTGCGGGCGCGGCGTAGTCGAAACGGAAGTAGTTCAGGAACTCGTAGGTCCTGACGGAGAACGAGGGCCACATCCCGGCCTCGATCATCCAGCGCGCGATGGTCGGCGATGCCATGGAGTTCGAGTCGTCGGCCGAAAGCCAGTACGTCTTTAGCTCCTCGGGATCGCACTTGCCGGTGTCGGTTCCGGTGTCCGTGCCCGTGTCGCTCGGGTCCGAGTCCCCGTCCGAATCGGTGTCCGAGTCCGCGTCGGCGTCCAAGTCGTTGCCCGTGTCCCATTCGCCGTCATCATCGCCGCCGATCGCGTCGCTGCTCACTCCCCCGGCGCCGCACGCGGCAAGGCCCATGAAGCATATCGCCGCGAGCCACAACGTCACCGTCGTCATTTTGAAGATTTTCATGGTCATGCTCCTTTCCGTTCAAGCCATCGCCAAGGTTTGACGG
>JAQTNF010000145.1 GCA_028713995.1 Deltaproteobacteria bacterium
CGGGGGGCATATCCCCATTCCACCTTTGCCCCAGATCCCACGATGCTCATGTCCTCATCATCGAACGACGGTCGGGCGGGTCGCAAGGGGAAAAACCTTACAAATGCTACGCAAAAAGTAGCGGGCGTGTGATGTGCATAGGCCGGGCGAATGGATTTCGTGAGCCACAACGAGTAGCGAACCTTGGTTCCGGTTCTCCTGGCGGCAAACGCGTGCCTCCCGGTCCCGCCCCTACCGCGGGCGCTGAATCTCATCTAAGCTCGGTCCGTGGACGACCCGAGGACACAGAGCGCCCTTCTGGGCTGGATCATCGGCCTCGCGATCACGGTCTCGATCCTGCTCAAGCGCGACAAGGACCCGCGCCAGCGGCTGTTCTGCTTCTTCGCCGGCAACGTGACGCTCTACTACGCCTTCGACTTCCTGCACGCCTGGCAGGGTGAGCCCTGGTTCGAGCGCATCGGCCTCGCGCTCGCCGTGATCCTGCCCCAGACGGGCCTGCGCTTCTTCCGCGCGTTCGCCGTGGGCGCGCGCACCGTGGGCCGGCTCACCCCGCTCGCCTCGGCCATCGGCGTCGTGCTCCTCGCTGCGGTGCTCTACCCGTCGTGGGCGAGGCCGGCCGTGGGTCCGGCCGTGCTGGCCTACGTGGTGGGGTTCCTGCTCGTGGCCGTGTTCGATCTGAACGTGCGCGCTCGTAGCGCGGCGACGCGCGTGGACGCGGCCCGCATGCGCTACCTCGTCATCGGAGCGCTCGTCACCTTGAGCATGCAGATCCTCGACCGGCTCGGGCAGGTCATGCGCGTGGACATGCCGCCCGTGGGCCTGGCCATGACCATGATCTACCTGTTCACCATCTCCCAGATCATCGTGCGCAACCGCGTGCTCGACCTGTACGAGATGCTCGGGCGCTTCGCGGTGCTGACCGCGCTCGGCATCTCGCTCGCCGCCATCTACACGGCGCTCGTCTTCTGGGTCGGCCGCGGCTTCACGATCAACGCGTTCCTCGCGTCGCTCGTCATCCTCATCCTGTTCGATCCCCTGCGCGACCTCGTCGAGCGCAAGATCGCCGACTTCTTCTTCCGCGAGCGGCTCGTGCTCGAGGAGGACGTCGCGTCCTTGCGACATAGGCTCGCGCACATCATCAGCATCGACATCATGACCGAGGTGCTGCTCTCGGGGCTCGAGGCGTCGCGGCGCGTCACCCACGCGGCCCTCTACCTCATCGACCCGCACGGTCGCGGGTTCGACCAGCGCGGCAGCGTGGGGCCGGACCAGCCCCTGCCGCGGGTCGAGACGGCCACGGTGCGCCTGAGGCTCACGCCCTTCGCCACGGGCCGGGCGGTCGCGGCCACGGCGCTGACCCAGCGCCGCGCCCAGCTCTTCGGGGAAGGCGACGAGGAGCAGGTCAAGTCGCTCGACGAAACGCTCGCGCTCTTCGAGTCGCTGCACGCGGACGCGCTCCTCCTCATCGAAGGAGAGGAGCAGCTGCTCGGGTTCCTGACCGTGCGCGACGAGCGGCTCAAGGACGCCTTCTCGCCCGAGGAGGTGGCGCTCCTCGCCGGGCTCGCGGGCCAGGTGGCCATCACGGTCGAGAACTCGCGGCTCTATCAGCAGACCAAGGAGCGCGACCGCCTCGCGGCGCTCGGACAGATGGCGGCCGGCCTGGCCCACGAGATCCGCAACCCCCTGGGCGCGATCAAGGCCGCGGCCCAGTACATCGAGGAGGTGTCCGCGCCCGGCGCGCTGACCCCGGCCGGAGCCGAGGGGCAGCAGGAGTTTCTGGGCGTCATCGTGGAGGAGGTCGACCGGCTGAACCGCGTGCTGTCCAACTTCCTCACCTACGCGCGTCCGTCGTCGGGCCAGGTGCAGGTGCTCGACGTGAACGAGATCCTGCGCCGCACGCTGCAGGTGTTCGAGACGCAGGTCGGCGGCCGCGTGGATCTCACGTTCGACACGGCCGCGGAACTGCCGCGCGTGAAGGCCGACGGCGAGCGGCTGCACCAGGTCTTCCTGAACCTGCTCCTCAACGCGGCGCAGGCCATGGAGGGTGAAGACAAGGCCAGGCTCGACGTGTCCACCCGGGTGCGCAGCCTGCGCCTCATGCGCGAGGGCGCGGTGGGCACGGCCGAGCCGAGCCGGTTCGTGGAGGTGCGCTTCGCGGACAACGGCCCGGGCATCCCGCCCGAGACCCTGCAGAACATCTTCATCCCGTTCTTCACCACCAAGGCCAAGGGCTCGGGGCTGGGGCTCGCCGTGTGCCAGAGGCTCGTGCGCGACGCCGGGGGCGAGATCGAGGTGCGCAGCCAGGTGGGCCAGGGCGCCATCTTCACGGTCGTGCTGCCCGCCGCGGTCGAGGAGCGCCCGCGCGCGAGCGCCATGCCAGCTCCGGCGGCACCGCCCGGCGGTCAACCGCACGGCTGAGGAGACGCATGCAAGACGTGCGGGACCGCGGAGATCGAGGCGGCAATCCGCCACGTGGCCGAAGACCGATGCTGGCTCGGCGACGAGGCGTCCGCCTCTCCCCCAGATTGGAGCCCGTGTGCTGACATGCGCGCAGCGTCGTTCCGGAAGAGCCGCACCTTTTCCTTTTCCGGAAGGACGCTGCACGGCCTGTGCTTCCCGTGCTGCGGCAGTTGCTGACGGCGACGCGACGTGCGTTCGGGCACGGTTGCGAGCCGATCGGCGAAATCTCAGTTTGAAAACGTCCTGAGCCGTGCTACTTAACGCCACGCAAACGCCCGCGGCACGAGGCCTGCTGCGGCCCAGCGACAGAGATTGATCGTGAGCCAGAAGCTGAAAACGTTCCTGCTGTGGGGCCTCCTCATCTCGCTCTTCCTGCTCGTCGTGATGGTGCTGCAGGGCGAGCCGGGCCGCGAGGAGGTCGACTTCAGCGCATTCCAGGCCGACCTCAAGGCCAACAAGGTCACCAAGGTCACGATCAGCGGCCGCAAGTACCTTTACGAGCGCAAGACCGCGGCGGGCAAGGAGACGGTGCAGACCGTCGGCATCGAGCCGGATCGCGATCTCAACCAGGATCTCATCTCGCGCAACATCACGGTCACGTACAAGGAGACCGAGGACGACAGCCTGCTGCACGGGTTCCTGGTGTCGTGGCTGCCGATGATCGTGCTTTTGCTCGTGTTCTTCTTCTTCATGCGCCAGATCCAGGCCGGCGGCGGCAAGGCCATGAGCTTCGGCAAGAGCCGCGCGCGGCTGCTCTCCGATCACTCCCGACGCGTCACGTTCAAGGACGTGGCCGGAATCGATGAGGCCCGTGAGGAGCTCGAGGAGATTATCGACTTCCTCAAGGATCCCAAGCGATTCCAGCGACTCGGCGGCCGCATCCCCAAGGGCGTGCTCCTGATGGGCCCTCCCGGCACGGGCAAGACCCTGCTCGCGCGCGCCATCGCCGGCGAGGCGGGCGTGCCGTTCTTCTCCATCAGCGGCTCCGATTTCGTCGAGATGTTCGTGGGCGTGGGCGCCTCCCGTGTGCGCGACCTGTTCGAGCAGGGCAAGAAGAACGCGCCGTGCATCATCTTCATCGACGAGATCGACGCGGTCGGACGGCAGCGCGGCGCGGGCGTTGGCGGCGGGCACGACGAGCGCGAGCAGACCCTGAACCAGCTCCTCGTGGAGATGGACGGGTTCGAGGCCAACGACGGCGTGATCATCGTGGCGGCCACGAACCGTCCGGACGTGCTCGACCCGGCGCTCCTGCGGCCCGGGCGTTTCGACCGGCGCATCGTGGTGCCGCGGCCGGACGTGAAGGGCCGCGAGGGCATCCTGGCCGTACACACCAAGCGCTCGCCCATCTCGGGAAAGGTCTCTCTGTCGGTGCTCGCGCGCGGCACGCCCGGCTTCTCCGGGGCCGATCTCGAGAACCTCGTCAACGAGGCGGCGCTGCTCGCGGCGCGCAAGGGCCGGGACGTGGTGGAGATGGAGGACTTCGAGGAGGCCAAGGACAAGGTCCTCATGGGCTCGGAGCGTCGTTCCATGATCATCCGCGACTCGGAGAAGCGCACCTCGGCCTACCACGAGGCCGGGCACACGCTCGTGGCGCGCCTCAGCCCGGGCACGGATCCGATCCACAAGGTCACGATCATCCCGCGCGGGCGGGCGCTCGGTCTCACGCAGCAGCTCCCGCTCGAGGATCGCCTGATGGTCACGAAGACCTTCACCGAGGCGCAGATCGCGGTGCTCATGGGCGGCCGCATCGCCGAGGAGGTCGTGTTCGCCGAGGTCTCCACCGGCGCTGGCCAGGACATCCAGTCGGCCACCGATCTCGCGCGGCGCATGACGTGCGAGTGGGGCATGAGCGAGAAGCTGGGGCCCCTGTATTACGGGCGCAAGGAGGAGGCCATCTTCCTCGGCCGCGAGATCACGCAGCACCAGGACTTCAGCGAGCAGACCGCGGAGGTCATCGACGGCGAGGTGCACAAGGTCGTCCTGACCCAGTACAATCGCGCGCGAAAACTGATCGAGGAGAACCGCGACATCCTCCAGGCGATTGCCGAGGCGCTCCTCGAAAAGGAAGTGCTCGACGGCGAGGAGATCGAGCGCATCGTCAAGCAGCAGCGCGGACCGGCCGAGCCGGCCTGATCTCACCCTGCGGCAGGGGGATCCCCCTGCGAGCCTGCGGAACTCGGACAGCGAGCTGTCGACTCGGACAGTCCTCGGCTCTTCGGAGAACCCCGAGCCGCAGGGCCCGCAGGTTTTGGCCAATGAGTTGTTTCCAGTGATCCCCCGTTGTATGTTGGGACGAGGCAGGCATGCACTTGCGTCCGACACCGCTCGTGATGGGGATCGTCAACGTGACGCCGGATTCCTTTTCCGACGGGGGGCGCTTCCTCGATCCCCATGCGGCAATCGCTCACGGTCTCGCCCTGTCGTCGGAAGGCGCCGACATCCTGGACGTGGGCGGCGAGTCCACGCGTCCGGGCAGCGCTCCCGTGAGCGCGCAGGAGGAGCTCGCCCGGGTGCTGCCCGTCATCCGCGCCCTCGCCGGGCGCTGCCACGCGGTCATCTCGGTGGACACCACCAAGCCCGAGGTGGCGCGCGAGGCCGCGAAGGTCGGAGCGAAGATCATCAATGACGTCTCGATGCTGCGCGACGGCCCGGCCCTGGCCGAGGTCGCCGCCGAGACGGGCGCCGAGCTCGTGCTCATGCACTCGCGCGGCACGCCGGCCGACATGCAGGACGACATACGCTACGGCGACGTGGTGGAGGATGTGGCGCGCGAGCTGCTCGAGGCCGCCGGGCGGGCCGAGGCGGCGGGCGTCGACGCGTCCCGCGTCTGGATCGATCCGGGCCTCGGCTTCGCCAAGACCGTCGAGCACAACCTCGAGCTCCTGGCCCGCTTGCCGGAGCTTGCGGCGCTCGGGTACCGCGTCCTCGTGGGCCCGTCGCGCAAGTCGTTCATCGGCGCGTTGACCGGAGCGCCGGTGAACGATCGGCTGGGCGGTTCTGCCGCGGCGGTGGCGCTCGCGGTCATGGGCGGGGCGGCCGCGGTGCGCGTGCACGACGTGGCGATCATGCGGCAGGCGGCCATCGTGGCCCACGCCGTGGCGCGGAGGGCCGATGGCTGACTTCTTCGCCAACATCCTCGCGTCGGGGAACGGCGGGTTCTCGGCCGCGGTCGACCTCTTCATCGTCTTCTACATCGTGTACACGCTGCTCCTGCTCATCCGCGGCACGCGCACCGTTCCCATGGCGCTCGGCCTGTTCATCATCATCGTGGTCCACCAGCTGTCGCGCGTCTTCGGGCTGGCCACCACCTACGAGCTCCTGAACCAGTTCATGGACGTGGTGGTCATCTTCGCGCTCATCATCTTCCAGGACGACATCCGGCGCGCGCTCGTGCGCATGGGTCGCTTCGCGTGGTTCTCCAAGGCGCAGGAGACGCAGGTGGTGGAGGAGGTCATCCGGGCCGCGACGAACCTGGCCTCGCGCAAGATCGGTGCCATCGTCGTCTTCGAGCGCGACGCGTCCCTCGACGAGTTCATCGAGGAGGGCACGCCCATCGACGCCGCCGTGACAAAGGAGCTCATCTACTCGATCTTCATCCCGCTGCTCGAGAACCCGCTGCACGACGGCGCGATCATCATCCGCAACTACCGCATCGCCAAGGCGGGCGCGCTGCTCCCGCTCTCCTCCAAGCCCGGGCTCGACAAGAACCTCGGAACGCGGCACCGCGCCGCCATGGGCATCACGGAGCAGACGGACGCCGTGTCCGTGGTGGTCTCGGAGGAGCGCGGAACCATCTCGCTGTGCTTCGCCGGCAAGATCAGCAAGAACCTCGACGTGGCCTCGCTGCGCAGGGCGCTGCTCAACCTGTTCTCCAAGGAGAAGGCGCGCGAGAAGCGCAAGGCCGCGATCGAGCGCAAGACGGCGACCCCTGCGCCGCCCGCGGGCGGATCAACAATGCCCGACGAGCGCGAGCCGGGAGGCGAGTAGCGTGGAGCAGCTCTTGGAAAACGTGCGGCGGTACGTCAAGGAGGCCTTCACCTTGAACCTGGGGCTCAAGGCGATCGCGCTCGTCATCGCCGTCGTGTTCTTCGTGGTCATCCGCTCCCAGGAACAGGTGGAGCGCTGGGTCGACGTCGACGTCGTGGTCAAGCCGCCCGCGCCCGAGCGCAGGCTGACCATGACGAGCGAGGCCCCGGCCACGGTGCGGCTTTTTTTGCGCGGGCCGCGGTCGTGGATCGGGCAGGCCAAGCCGGGCGACGTGCCGGCCGTCGTCATGGACGTGAGCGAACGCGGGGAGGGCGCCTCCACGTTCTACTTCATGGTGGACATGTTCGAGATCCCGACCGGCCTCTCGGTGGTGCGCGTCACGCCCGACTCGATCCGCGTCAAGATGGAGAGGGTGGTCGCCCGTCACCTGCCGGTGGAGGTCAAGACCACGGGCGAGCTCACGCGCGGGGCGGAGCTCGTCGACCGCCTGACCGTGGTGCCCGCGGAGCTGGACGTCGAGGGCGCCTCCTCCAAGGTCAAGGCCTTGAGGTCCATCGAGACCGAGGCGCTCGATCTCACGTCGATGGGGGTGGGCGATCACACCCGCGACCTGCCGTTGCGGCTCCTCGACGGCGTGTTCGTGGAGCCGCGCGGGGACGTGCGCGTCACGCTCAAGGTGCGCTGGACGCAGGGCCAGCGCAGGTTGACCGGGCTCGACGTGCGCGTGGTGGGCACGAGCCTTCCCGCGGAGGTCCGCCCGCCGCGCGTGTCCGTGATGCTCGCCGGCTCGACCGTGGCCCTCGAGAAGCTCGACACCGCCGCGGTCATCCCCACGGTCAGGCTTCTCGGCGAAGCGGCGAGCAAGCCCGGGATGCACGAGAGCGGCGTGGAGGTGCTCGGGCTCCCGGACGGCGTCAAGGCGAACGTGATCTCCCCGGACTCGGTGCAGGTCAAGCTGCTCCCGCCCGCGGGCAGGCAACGGAAGCCGGGGGACTGACCGCTGTTTTTGGTGACACGACCCGCAAGGTCGCGCTATCAATAGGCGCTTCTCAAGGGACACGAGACGGCACGGAGGAACGTGGCATGGCACGAGGCGTTTGCAAGCTGGGCGTGGTTCTTGGCGTGGCGGCGATGCTCGCGGCCGGCACCGCGGCCGCCCAGGGGGACGGCGAGGGCATCGACAGCCAGATCCTGTGGCCCGCGCCCGGGCCGAGCAACTTCCCGACCGTGGAGTCGAGCGACGTCGTGGGCCACGCCGGGGTCGCGTTCAGCGCCCTGTTCGGTTACGACCGCAAGCCCCTCGGCGTGCAGCCGGCCGGGCAGAAGACGCTGTGGACGGTCGAGGACGTGGTCGGCGCGGACTTCATGTGGGCTTTCGGGATTGTCGACATCTTCCAGGTCGGGCTCGCCCTGCCGGTGGTCCTCGACCAGGACGGCAAGGGCGCGGACATCCCCGGGATCATGCCGATCGGCGCGGACGAGGCCGACTACACGCTCGCCAGCTCGGCCCTGCGCGACCTGCGCTTCAACGCCAAGGCGCGGTTCCTGGGAGGTGGCGTCCCGAACCCGGATCGCAGGGACTTCGGCCTCGCCTTCGACCTCGGCGTCAGCCTGCCCACGGGCGACGAGCTCAACTTCGCCGGCGACGGGGGCTTCGTCTTCGCGCCCAACGCCATCGTCGACTTCCACCGCTGCAAATTCTCGGCCGCGCTGAACCTGGGCGCCCGCCTGCGCACCGAGAAGAGCCGGCTCGCAAATCTCACCGTGGGCCACCAGGGCACGGCCGGCCTCGGCCTGACCGGACACTACTTCGAGCGTCGCCTGCTCCTCTCCGTCGAAGGCACGGCGCTTGCCGAGTTCGAGGACATGGGCCGGGTGGGAGTGGAGTACCGCGGCGGCGTGGGCTACGTGCCTGACGACGCCAAGGCCATCACCCTCTGGCTCTCGGGCGGCTCGTCGGCCGGGTCCGGCGATCTCCTCGGCACGCCGCAGGTGCGGGTGCTGCTCGGCATCGTGTACGCGCCCGGGGCTGAGGGCGAGGCTCTCGAATAGCTCCCTTTCGATCCTTCCCCTACTGGATCAGCGCGGCGATGAGGCTCTTCAAGAGCGGGATGTCGAGCGGCTTCTCGAGGACCGGCCGGGAGGTCGCGGACAGGAAGCGCGAGATCTCCCCGTCGACGGCGCCGCCCGTGACGAACACCAGCCGCTCGGCGGCAGGGTGCTGCTGCCGCTTCATCTCCCGGTAGAGATCCGGCCCGCCCATCTCGGGCAGGAACACGTTGCACAGGACCACGTCGATGGCCTGGTTGGCCCCCAGGATCTCGAGCGCCTCCTCGGCGCTGCTCGCGGCGAGCACGTCGTGGCGTTTGGACAGCACGCGCCGAAGCGACCTGATGACGGCCAGGTCGTCGTCGACGACCAGGATCGTTCCGCGCCTGCCGGACGTCGGGTGGGAAGGGGGCGGCGGCACCGAGCGCCGCGGCCCGCGCAGCGCCGGAAAGGAGAGCTCCATGGTCAAATTTCCCGCGCCGTCCACGGCGTGGTCGAGCTTGGCGCCGGCATGGCTCACGTGCCGCTCGAGCGCGCCGCCGCTTACGAGCTGGGCGAGGAACACGGCCGGCAGGCTGACCGGGCCCGCGGCGACGGCGATGCTGAGGTGCACGTCGTCGCGCGCGGTTCTCGTCGACATGCGGACCGCGAGCTCGCGGCCCGCGCGCGTGGCGGCCTCGACGAGCTGCACGAGGATAAGGAACAGCGAGCGGATGAGGTAATGGCTGCGGCACCGCACGAGCGGGACAGCGTCGCGCGGGTGCACGAGCTCCACCGAGATGGCGGGCTTGGCGTAGAAGCGCACGGAGCGCACGACCATCTCGAGGACGCGCTGCAGGTCGACCTCCTCGTCGCCGAACGTCTCCTCCGGCGCGAAGGCCTGCAGGGCGTCGGTCAGATCGCGAATGGTCTCGAGGGCGTTCGCGGAGTCCGCGGTGAGCGACTCGGCCAAGGCCGCGCTGCCGTACCGTCCGCGCCGCGCCGCGAGCTGATCCAGGCTGCCGCCGAGAACCGTTGCCGCGTTGTTGATCTCGTGGGCGAGCCCGGCCGAGAGCCGCCCGAGGGCGACGGCCGCCTCGATGTCGCCCGGATCCCCGGCGTGCGACGCGTCGCTGCTCGACTTGCGCGCGGCGAAAGCGAGCGACTTGATGCCGAGCCCCATGACCTCGCCCAGGATCTTGAGGCCGAGCTGCTCCTCCGGGGAGAGCACCGAGTAGCCGTCCACGCCGAGCACCACCACACCTTCGGGAGCCGGGGTCGAAAGGAGCGGCACGAGGACGAGGGACGCGTCCGGGCTCGCACCGTCCATGTCGGCTTCCTTGATGACCACGTCTCCGCGTGCCAGCCTGGCGATGACCGCCACGCGGAACACGCCCTTCATGCGGCTCTCGTCGAAACGCCCGCTCACGGCCGCGATCTCGCCGCGGCCCGGCGGCTCGGCCCAGCCCACCACGGCGCCCGAGGAGGCGCCCGTGATCTCGCGCATGACCTCGAGGCCGCCGCGCAGGATGTCGGCGCGGTTCGAGGCGCGCTGGCACACGGCCAGGATGCGCAGCGCCGCCGGCAGCAGACGGCCGGGGTACACGAGGGACGACGGCTGGAACATGGGCGGCTCGTTGGCGCGCTGCGGCTCCGCGATCTCCATCTGGACCGCGCCGTCGTCCCCGAGCGCCAAGTTCAACGTAAGGAGCCGGCCGATGCCGTCTTGCCCCACGACGGCGCAGTTCAGGCGGCCGTGGTCCTCGCGGGCGCCGACGAGCGCCTCGAGCTCGCTTACGAAGCGCGGCCGGTGATGACCCGCGAGGAGGTCCACGAAAAGGTGTCCCACCAGATCGGCCTTGGGGATGCCCGCCCTGCGGCAGGCTTCGTCCGTCGCGTCCGAGACCACGCCGTTCGTGCCGAGAATGACGAGGGATTCGACCGCCATGTCCCATTTGTACAGCCGCGACGCTCACCTGTCACGCGGCTGGGCATCGAGCGGTCCGTGTCCCATCGAGCCTTGGCTCAGCCCTCCGGAACATTGCTTTCCCGCCGCGCTTCGGCGTAACTTTCCGGCATGGACACCGACTGGAAGAACGTGGACGAGGTGGCGCGATTCCTCGGCGAGAGGCTGGGGTCGCCGCCGCACGTGCTCGCGGTGCTGGGCTCGGGATTGGGCGGCATGGCCGCGGGGCTCGACGACGCGCGGTCGATCTCTACGCGCGAGGTGCCGGGCTGGCCGGCCTCCACGGTCGCAGGGCACGCGGGGAAGCTGCACCGCGGCCGCATCGGCAACGTGGAGATGCTGGTTCAGGAGGGCCGCGTGCACCTGTACGAGGGCTACGCGGCGGCCGAGGTCGTGCGGCCGATCCGCGCGGCCATCGCCTGGGGCGCGCGCACGATCGTGCTCACCAACGCGGCGGGCGCCGTGAACCCGGCTCTGCGTCCGGGCGAGCTCATGGTCGTGGAGGATCACCTCAACCTGACGGGAGAGAACCCGCTCGTAGGGCCAAACGACGAGGCGCGCGGCCCGCGCTTCCCGGACATGTCGGCCGTCTACGATCCGTCGCTGCGCGCGCTCACGCTCGACAAGGCCGGCGACGTGGGAGTGACCCTGCGCACGGGCGTATACGCGGGCCTGCGCGGCCCTTCTTACGAGACCCCGGCCGAGGTGCGCATGCTCGCCGCGCTCGGCGCGCACGCGGTGGGCATGTCCACGGTGCTCGAGGCCGTGGCCGCGCGCCACATGGGCGCCCGCGTGCTCGGCGTGTCGTGCATCTCGAACCTCGCCGCCGGGCTCTGCGCCACGCCCCAGACGCACGCCGAGGTGCAGGCCGTGGCCGCGCGCGCCGCGGACGACCTGGCCAGGCTGCTCGCCGCAATGGCGGTGGCCATGGGAGGACGGACATGAACGCGAACATCGACTGGGACGGGCTCAAGGCCGCCGCGGCCGCCGCGCGTGAGAACGCCCACGCCCCTTACTCATGCTTCAAAGTGGGTGCGGCCGTGCAGGCCGGCGGGCGTATCTTTGCCGGTTGCAATGTGGAGAACGCCTCGTATCCCGTGGGCCTGTGCGCGGAGCGCGCGGCCCTGGCCGCGGCCGTGGCCGCGGGCTGCAAGGCCATCGAGGCGGTCGTCGTGGTCGCGGATCGGCCGCTCACCCCGTGCGGCATGTGCCGTCAGGCGCTCGCCGAGTTCAACCCCGAGGTGCCGATCCTGTGCGTGAGCGACGCCGAGGAGGCGGAGGCCACGCTCTCCCAGCTCCTGCCCGACCCGTTCTCGCTCTCGGACTAAAACGCTGTTTCGCCGCTTCGGCGAATTTCGGATACAATGATCAATCGGATACATCCGGAAGACCCGAACCATGGCCGACTGCCCGCACTGCTCCGAACCCCATCCCGAAGGCGTGGACTACTGCCCGCGCACGGGCCGGCCCATCGTCAACGTGGCGGACCGCATGGCCGGCCGCACCATCTCGGGAAAGTACCGGCTCGT
>JAQTNF010000146.1 GCA_028713995.1 Deltaproteobacteria bacterium
TCAACGAGCTGACGGCCTGCGAGCTTTCCGACCTCGCGCGCGAAGCGCGGGAGCGACGCAGGTCTCGCCGGAGAAAAGATCGATGAGCTCGGGTATCGGACAGAGCCGAAGGCAGGGTATCCTGCCTGTGGAGCTCGCCGAGGTCGAGTTCGAACCGGACGACTGGCCGAAGACCGCGAAGCCGCTTCGCTATGTGGCGCTGCGTTTCACGAGCTTGCAGAGCGACCTCTTCGCGACGGAAGCCCCCAGATACCATGCGGTCGTGAGCAACCGGTACGAGCTCGCGAAAGCGGAGCTGGTCGAATGGCATCGCGGCAAGACCGGGACGATCGAGCACGTGCATCGAGTCCTCAGAGACGAGCTGGGAGCGGGCGTCATGCCCTGTCAGTTGTTCGGCGCCAACGCGGCCTGGTTCAGGATGAACGTCATCACATTCAATCTCCTCACGGCGCTCAAGCGCAAGGCGCTCCCCGAGCGCTTCCGCCTCGCCAGACCGAAGCGGCTCCGCTACGAGCTGTTCACCGTGCCCGCGAAGCTGGCGGTCCACGAAAGCAGGCTCTCGGTGAAGGCCTCGGCTTCGGACGCGCGGCTCGGCGAAATGATCGAGGCGCGCGGAAAGCTCCTCCACATCCTCGAAGAAAACCGTCCGCGATAACCGGGCGCGGCGGTGAACGGCATCGTCGATGCCGCCGCTTTCGGTGCTCGACTCGAGAGGCTGCGCGCGACGTCGCAAACGAAATCCCGCCAACCTCGCGCCAAGCATCGACCGCCGCTCGACGCCGCGCGGCCTTCGAGGGCGTCGGACCGTCGCCCGTGTCGCCGCCACCTCACGCAGGCATCGCATCGGGGGAGAAGAGCGGAGTTATGGAAGGGAGCCGCGGGTTTTCCTCGGAAGGCCGAGGTGGTATGTTCCGTTCCTGGGCCGCGGACCGGACCGACCACTGGCCCGACGATGGTGAGCCAATGAAGAGAATCGACG
This sequence comes from Deltaproteobacteria bacterium, assembly GCA_028713995.1. GTDB lineage: Bacteria > Myxococcota_A > Polyangia > JAAYKL01 > JAAYKL01 > JAQTNF01. Next base: position 980 of record JAQTNF010000146.1, read on the forward strand.
CGTCACCCGAAGGCATCTTCGACGTCTCGTGGTCGCCGGACGGCCGGTGGCTGGCGTACGTCCGGGGCGGCACCGAGGTCTGCATCGCGAACGTCGAGACCGGCGAGATCCGGGTCGTGGGCCCGGGCGCGTACCCGAACCTGACGTCGGACATGTCCGTGGTCCTCGAGCGCGACGACCAGATCCTGCGCGTGCAGGGCGCGGGAGCGCAAACCCTCGTGTCCACGGACGGCATCGTGCGCGGAACGCCCAAGCATGCCCCGCTTGTGTCGCCGGACGGGGCGCTCGTGCTGCTCCATGTGTCGAATGTCTTCGACAAGTGGAGCCAGGCCCGCAACGCCTACCCATACCGGCACTTCATGGCGATCGCCCCGCTCGGCGCAGGCAAGCCCGTGCTCACGGCCGAGCAGTGGTACGGCGGCTCGACGGTCTGGTTTCCGGACAGCCGGCGCTTCGCCCACTATGAGTTCGATTCCACGGGCGGCGCCCGCATCCATGTGGTCTCAGCCGAGGGCGTGCACCAGGGCACCATGGCCGGGCTCTTCCCGTCCGTGTCTCCCGACGGCGCGCGGATCGCGGCCAAACCGCGGGGCGGTGGCAACGTGGTCGTCTACTCGAGCAGGGGCTCGTGGGCCAACGAGGAGGTCGAGACCGCTGTGCTCAAGCTCCCGGAGAGCACCGGGCGACTCTCCGCCACTCCACCCATGTGGCTCGACAACCGCCTCGTCGTCATCGACGAGGGCGACAAGATGTGGCGCGTGGACATCAAGAAGGACAAGGCCGAGGAGATGCACCAATTGCCTGCCCCGACGTTGCGCGGCAGGCACACCATGGCCCTCTCGCCGGAACGCGAGCGGATCGCCCTCGAGGTCGCGGTGGACGGAGGGTTCGCCCTCGGCGTGGTTAAGCTCTGCTGAAGCCCCGCGCGCGCGACGGGCGCCTTAAAAAAATGACGCGACACGCATACCAATCCTTTTTGCACGCGCGGTGCGGTTCCCCGGAGACAGGCGCAATCGCCCGTGCTAGCTTTTTCGGTGTGAACGGCTTGATTCCGGTGCCGGAGGGGGGACTCGAACCCCCACAGGCGAAAAGCCTACCGGATTTTGAGTCCGGCGCGTCTACCAGTTTCACCACTCCGGCTTCTTCGGCGCGACGGAAACGGTGCGTAGCACTTCCCCGGGTGGAAGTCCAGCCACACGGATTCAACACGGATTCAACGACGTGCTGCAACCTCTTCGCTGTGAAAAGGAGATCTTCATGATGAGAAAGCGCGTACTCATTCTCGGAGCGGCGGGAAGGGACTTTCACAACTTCAACATGGCGTACCGGGGCGATCCCGGTCACGAGGTGGTGGCGTTCACAGCCACCCAGATCCCGAAGATCGCGGATCGCCTCTACCCGGCCTCGCTGGCTGGACCGCACTACCCCAAGGGCATCCCGATCCTGCCCGAGGCCGACATGGAGCGCATCATCGCCGAGCGCGACGTGGACCTCGCGGTCCTGTCCTACAGCGACCTGCCGCACGTCTACGTCATGCACATGGGCGCACGCGTGAACGCCGCCGGCGCCGACTTCATGATGATGGGGACGAAGGCGACGTTCCTCAAGTCGTCGAAGCCGGTCGTCGCCGTGACGGCCGTGCGGACCGGCTGCGGCAAGAGCCAGACCTCGCGCTTCGTGTGCTCGCGCCTGCGGGCGGCGGGCAAGAAGGTCGTGGCCGTGCGCCACCCCATGCCGTACGGCGATCTCGCGTCGCAGGCCGTGCAGCGCATGGCGTCGCTCGCTGACATCGACGCCTACAACTGCACGATCGAGGAGCGCGAGGAGTACGAGCTGCACGTGCAGGAGGGCGGCGTGATCTACGCCGGCGTTGACTACGAAGCCATCTTGCGGCGGGCCGAAAAGGAGGCCGACGTGGTCATCTGGGACGGCGGCAACAACGACCTGCCGTTCTTCAAGCCCGACCTGTGGATCAACGTGGCCGATCCCCTGCGCCCGGGCCACGAGGAGCTCTACTACCCGGGCGAGACCAACATGCGCGCCGCGGACGTGATCGTCATCGCCAAGACCAACGCGGCCGAGAAGAAGGACGTGGAGAGCGTCATCGCCGCATCGAGGCGCCTGAACGAAAGGGCCCGCGTGGTCAAGGTCGCCTCCAAGCTCACGGTCGACAAGCCCGAGGTGATCAGAGGCAAGCGCGTGCTCGCGATCGAGGACGGTCCCACGCTCACCCACGGCGAGATGAAGTGGGGCGCGGCCGTGGCCGCGGCGCGCGAGCACAAGGCCAAGGATATCGTGGATCCGCGGCCGTGGGCCGTGGGCGGCATCGCAGACACGTTCAAAAAGTACCCCAACGTGGGCAAGCTCCTGCCGGCCATGGGCTACTGGCCCGAGCAGATCGCCGACCTCGAGAAGACCATCAACGCGGTGGACTGCGACGCGGTCGTCATCGGCACGCCGTTCAACATCAACCGCCTCGTCAAGATCAACAAACCCACGGCGGTCGTCACCTACTCGCACGAGGACGTGGAGCCGGACGGCGGGCTCGCAAAGGTCGTCGACGAGTTCCTCGGCCGGATCTGAGGGCTCCCAGCGGCCCTTTCCCCTTCCATCCCTCCGAACGCGTCTTACTTTTTGAACAAGGCGTCCAGGTTGGCGAGCGCCGCAGAGCGGTGCTTCTTCTCGCCGCTGCGCTCGGAGCCGGCCGGACGCTCGCCAGGGGGAATACCCGAATCGCGCGGCGGCCGCTCCTGGAGCGGCTTCATGGTGAGAGCGATGCGGCTCTTCTCGGGCACGACCTCGATGACGCGCGCCGAAACGACCTGGCCCACGCGTACGATCTGCGACGGGTCCTCGACGAACTCGTGCGAGAGCTGCGACACGTGGACCATGGCTTCGGTAGCGAGGCCAATGTTCACGAACGCGCCGAACTTGGTCAGGTTCGTGATCACGCCCTCGATGGTCATCCCGGGCTTAAGATCGCGCACGCTCTTGATGAGGGGGTTCATGCGACGCGCGGATGGCAGGACCGCGGCCGGCCGCGGCAGGGACGCGCTCTTCTTGGGAGCCTTGCGCGAGCGTCGTTCCCAGGATGCAAGAGCCTTGGTCTCGGCCAGCGCGCTCGCGAGCCGCTCCGGGTTCATGTCGCGCGGATATTCGCCGAGGCCGAGCGAGACCGGGTTCACGCGGCCCCACTCGCGGGCCGGTCGCAGCGCGCGCCGGCCGAGCACGACGGCCGCTCCCACGGACGGCGGGAAGGACAGCTTCTGGCGCGCCTCGCTCACGGCCGCCGGATTGACGCGCTCGGTCGGGAGCGTGCCGGCTGACTCCTCGAGGAGGCGCAGGCGGTCGCGATCGGGCGCGGACGCGGGGAGCACGATGGCCGCGGGGGCCTGGCGTACCACGGCCGCCGAGATGATCGCCTTCAGGTCGTCGCCGAGCGCAATCTCACCGTGCTCCAGGATCTCGCCGCCCTTGTCGAGCACCGCGTAGCCGGCCGGCGCGGCGGACGCGCCCACGAACGCGGAGATGAGCTTCTCGGCCTGCACCGGAGGCGAGAGCAAGAGGCCGCGGTACGTCGATCGCGTGCTGCGCAGGGCCTCGTACTCGGCGCGCTCGTCCATGATCTTGCGCAGCGTGGCCTCGATGTCATTCGCGGCGAGCTCATCCAATACGGACTTGACTCCCCTGCGCTCGGCCGCAAGCCCCAGGAGGTGGAGCCTGGCCGAGGACATCTCCGAGATGGCGTCCCACGGAACATGCAGCGCGACAGAGAGGACCCCGGCCCTCTCCCCGCGCCGCGCGGCGAGCCACCGGTAGCCGCGCACCTCGGCGAGCATTGCCTTCGACGTGAGCGCGCTCTCGAACTCGGCCGAGTCCGGATGGTCGGGTCTCGTGAGGGAAACGGCGATCGAGCCCTTGGCGACGGCGGTCTCCACGCACGCCACCCACAGCTCCACATGGGCCTTCACGCCCGCGGCCCAGCTATCGTGGTCGTTGAACGACGAACGCTGGCACATGCGCGCCGCGCGCGTGAGGGCGGCGAGCTCGTGGGGCGTAAAGGCGATGTCGAGGCTGCCATCGGGAATAGCGAGCGCGCTCTTCGACAGCTCGCGCCGCACCGACATGGCCGTCTCCTTCCAGATGGCGTACCTGCGCTGGGCCTCGGCCAGGCCGACGAGCGTCTCGGCCGGGAAGGGCTCGAGCGCCGGGTCGTCGCCGGTGACGAGCGGTGTGAGGCCGCCCGCCCTCTCGAGGGCGCGGCCAAGTCGCTGCAGGGCCGCCCGGTCGCAGCCATCGTGCAGGTCGCGGTGCTGCCGCTTGACGAACTCGACGAATTCCATATTGCCTCAACTATTGCCCAAGACCCGGCCGAAGCGAACAAAAAACCGCCACGCCCGACCCGATACTCCGTTTTTCTGTGACGCCTCCGGGCCCCTAGGGAAGCGCCCGGACGCAGCGAGCCCGGCACTCGCCGTCGTACTTGACGCCGAGCTCGTTCATCGCCGCGGACGTATTCCCCACTATGACCGCCAGATTCTTGCCCTTGGGGGTCTTTGTCCACATGACCATGTCCTCGGGCGGCACGAGCCTCGAGCGGGCGATGGCCATGGCCTCGTCCGCGCTGGGGAGGCGCCAGTCGTCGCGCCCGTTCAGGGAGAGGCCCTCGCAGTATTTCTGGGCGTTCGCGAAGTCGATGTCCTTGCCGTTGTGGCCGTGCTGCACCATGAGGCCCGAAAGCTCGAAGACGCCTTCGCGCGCAGCCTTGTCGAATGCGTCCCTCTGCTCCCTCTTCCTGCGCTGCTCCTCGGTCGCCGCCGCTCCGGCACCGGCCGCCGCGGCCTCGGCCTCGCGTGCTTTTGCCGCCTGCTCCTCGCACGAAAGCACCCCGGCGCACGCGGCTTCCTCGCAGTCCACGAGACCGTTCCGGTCGTTGTCCCGCCCGTCCGCGCACTCGCCCTCCGCGGATCCTTCCGGTTTCGGGGCGCACCCGAGCGGGAGCAGCAACGCGCACAACACGCAGGACCTCATGATATCTTCCTCCAACGGCGGAGAGATAGGGATTCGAACCCTAGGTACCTTGCGGTACACACGATTTCCAATCGTGCACCTTCGGCCACTCGGTCATCTCTCCCAAGGTTCCAGGCTGTGACAAAGAGCTCCGGGCGAAGCGCCCTGCGGAGAGAGTGGGATTCGAACCCACGGAGCCTTTCGGGCTCACACGATTTCGAATCGTGCGCCTTCGACCACTCGGCCATCTCTCCGCGGCGGAAGATACGTGCCCATGACCCGCGGTGTCAAGGCTCGCAAGGCCCGAAACGGCTGCGGAAACCGCCCCGTCACGCCTTTTTCAAGTCCCCCGGCGAGGCAGGGCGCCGAGCACCTCTCCGGGTGCGGTGAGCCCGTGCTGAAGCAGGAATCCCAGGTACCGCGAGAGGGGCACGAACGCGCCCTGGGAAGCGGCTCCCAGGATCTCGACAGGCGGCGCCTGACGGGCGATGGCGGCCCGCACCGGGTCCGTGACGACGAGGATCTCGAACGCGGCCAGCCGGCCCTGATAGCCTGCGTTCTGGCACCGCTCGCAGCCCTTGGCCCGATAGAGCGTCGGAACCGTGGAGCCGATCACGCCCACCGCCCTGAGGTTCTCGACGATCTGGGGAAAGTACTCGAACGGCGCCTTGCAGTGCGGGCAGATGCGGCGCACGAGGCGCTGGTGGATGACGCCGACGAGCGAGTTGGCGAGCAGGAAGGGCTCCACGCCCATCTCGAGCAGGCGCACGACCGAGCTCACGCAGTCGTTGGTGTGGAAGCTCGTGAAGACCAGCCGGCCCGTCATGCCCGCCTGCAAGGCCACGCGGGCGGTCTCGAGGTCGCGCGTCTCGCGGACCATGATGATGTCGGGGTCCGGGCGAAGGAGCGACTTGAGCACGGCCGAGAAGTCGAGCCCGAGCGTGGGCCCGATCTCCACCTGGTTGACGCCATCCAGGTGGAACTCCACCGGGTCCTCCACCGTCACGATGTTGATCTCCGGGTTGCGCCGTTCGAGGAGGGCCGAGTACATGGTGGTGGTCTTGCCCGAGCCCGTGGGCCCCGTGACGAGCACGGCCCCGTGCGGCGCGTAGAACATCTTGCGCACGGCCGCCCGCACCTTCTCGGCCACCACGAGCTTCTCGAGCTCCACGAGGGCGGTCCCGGCGTCGAGGATGCGCGCGACCAGCTTCTGCCCGAGCTTGGTGGGGATGAGCGAGAGGCGCAGATCCACGGAGCGGCCGCCCATGTCGATGGAGATGCGCCCGTCCTGCGGTTTGCGCGTCTCGGTGATATCAAGCTTGGCGAGCACCTTGAACCTGGAGATGAGCGGCTTGTGGGCCTCCGGCGGGATCGTTCCTGGCCTCGCCTCGAGCGAACCATGCACGCGGAAACGCACCCGTGTCCCTTCGCGCGACGGCTCGATGTGGATATCCGACGCGCCCACCTCGATACCGTGCGCGATGATCTGATTGACGAGCTGCAGGATCTCCGCGCCGCTCACGGCACCGGCGGAGGCCGGAATGTCCTCGCCGTCGGTGAGGAAGCGCAAGTTCTGCTCCCGGGCCTTGACGATTGAGGCCCGCGCCGAGGGCACGGCCATCACGCGCTCCACGAACCGTTCGAAGTCCTCGCGGCTCGCCGCGGCCGGCCGCAGGCGCATGCCCTGCAGGAGCTTGCGCAGCTCTTCGAGGCCGGTCACGTTGGATGGGTCGACCGCGGCCACGGTCACGCCGCCGTCCTCGAAGGCCACCGGAACCATGTTGTGGCGCCGGACGACCGCCTCGGGCACGAGCGCGCACAGCTGCGGATCGGGCTCGTACTTGGCGAGCGAGATGAAGGGCACGCTCTGGCGGCCGCTCACGATCTGGAGACGCTTCGCCAGGACCTTCATGAGGTCGCGCTGCACCTTGGGCGACTGGGCCAGGATGGCGTCGAAAACGGCCTTGTCGAGCTTGTGGGCGAGCGTGTTGGCGATGGCCGTGACCGTCGCCGAGCGCGGCGCGCCGGTGATGAGCGCCATCTCGCCCACGCAGTCGCCCGGTCCGAGCTGGGCCACCTCGATATCGAGGCCGAACTGCTCGTCCCGCATGAAGACCCCCACCTTGCCGAACTCGATGATGAAGAGGGCGTCGCCGGGGCCGCCCTGCACCACGAGATCGGTCCCGCGCGGGAACTCGCTGCGCTCGAGGCGGGCGGCGATCTGGTCGATGTGAGCGGGAGGCAGCGATGAGAAGACCTCGGTGCTGCCGAGCAGCTCGGAGGGCGTCATTTTGCGGACGCCTCCTTGACCATCTTCTCGTAGAGCTCGACCTCGTGCTTGTTGCCGATGATGAGCGGCACCCGCTGGTGCAGCTCCTTGGGCACGATGTCGAGGATGCGCTGCGGGCCCGTGGTGGCGGCGCCGCCCGCCTGCTCGATGACCATGGCGAGGGGTGAGGCCTCATAGAGCAGCCGGAGCTTGCCCTTGCCGGTCTTGGCGTCGGCCGGGTACATGAAGATCCCGCCGTACAGGAGGTTGCGGTGGAAGTCGGACACGAGCGAGCCCACGTATCGCGACGAGGTCTTCTTGTAGCGCTCCTCGCCGCTGTAGCGCACATGGTCCGCGAAGCGGCGGCTCCCCTCGTCCCACTTCTTGTAGTTGGTGTCGTTGGCCGAGAAGCACTTGCACACGTCCGGCACGCGGATGTTCTCGTGCGACAGCACGTACTCGCCCACCTCGGGATCGAGCGTAAACCCGTGCACCCCGCTGCCTGTGGTGTACACGAACATGGTCGACGAGCCGTAGACCACATAGCCCGCCGCGACCTGCCTGTTGCCGGGCTGCAGGAAGTCGGACAGCCGGCAGCGGCCGTCCGTGCTCTGGCAGCGGTGGATCGAGAAGATCGTGCCGACCGACACGTTGGCGTCGATGTTGGACGAGCCGTCGAGCGGGTCGAAGAGCACCACGTACTGACCCTGGCCCTCGAGTCTCGTCGGCAGGTTCACGACGTCGTCGTCCTCTTCGGAGGCGAGGCCCGAGATGGACGGCATCCAGCGGAACGTGGCGCGCATGACCTCGTTGGCCAGCACGTCGAGCTTGGCCTGCTGCTCGCCCTGCACGTTGATACCGTCCGCCGAGCCGAGCACGTTGAGCAGCCCGGCGCGCTGGACCTTGGATCCGATGATCTTGGTGGCGAGGCCCACGCGCCGCAGCAGATTCGAGAAAGCGCCCCTGCTCTGCGGGTGGAGGTGCTGCTCCTTGGCGATGAAGCTCTCGAGAGTCTCGAAGTCCTTGAACCCGATCTCGGTCATGTTGCCGCTCCTTTCCTTGCGAGTGGATACAACCGATCCCTATCACAAAACGCGGGGTCGTAAACCCCCAGGAACCCAGTGGAAATACAGGCAGATCAACGGGCCGCGGGCAGCGCGGGCAGCTTCCATTCCTCGGTGAAGAAGCCGGTCTCCACCTCCTGCCGGCTGGCCAGGATCATGAACGCGTGCGACTTGGTGGTGCGGGCGTCGTAGACGATGTAGTCGGCCAGGTAGATGGGCAGCTTCCCGCCGTCCTCGACCGCCTGCGCGGTCACGCCCGCCTGCACCACCAGGTAATGATCGGGCGCGAGCGGGTTGGGGCACACGAAGCGCGCGCCGGCGCTCGGCTGCTCGATCTTCCGATCGCGGAGCATGAGGGATTGTTCGCCCACGCCGATGGGGAGGCTCGCGCCGATCTCGGCCAGGATCCTGTTGTTGCGCGCGTTGCCGTAGAGCACCACGGTCCTTGTGCGCATGATCTCGGGCGTGAGCGCCGTGTCCGGGATGACCGGGTGGCGCACGGCCGTGTAATCGCGCGCCATCATCCAGCCGCGCGCGCCAAGCTCGGCCGCCCGCCGCAGGATCGCCTTGTCCTCCGGGACGAGCGTGCCGTAGACGTGGATCTGCGCGTCGTAATTGGCGTCGCCGAGGGGACCGGCCATGGCCAGGGTCTTGCGCGTGCCCGGCTCCGGCAGGGCACCGTCCCACGGACCGAAGCGGATAACGCCAGGGAGCGTGTCCTCATTCGATAAGGTGATCCGGTTGTCCGCAGGGAAGGGGCCCTCGTACGCCACGCGGCCGTCGACACGGATCGTGACCGGCGAGGAGACGGGCGCGCCCTCGAGCAGGATCGTGAACCTCTTCACGTTCGCCGTCTCCACGTCCACTGTTCCGCGATCGAGGACCTTCGCGCGGATGCGGCCGGGCTTCACGTGATCGCCCGTATCGTCGAGCACGAGCCACGCCTGCCGGTTGGCGCGCCCCGAAACCGTGACGAGGCGCACCTCGCTCGGAAGCTCGGGCCTCGAGAACGTGTTCACGTAGCGCATGATCTGCAGGCTGCGCCACAGCAGGTGGGTGAGATCGTGGCCGAGGTCGTACTCCAAGTAGTGGAACGGCACCTTGAGCTTCGAGAGCTTGTTGGCCATGCTCCGTGCCTGCTCCACACTAAAGCCCGGATCCTTGGTGCCGTGGAAGAACACGAAGTTCGTGTTGAACCCGTTCTCCGCGTAGGTGATGGCAGACTCGTTGGCGAGCACGACGCGCTCGGCCGGGCGCCAGCGGGCCTGCGCCTCGTAGTGGTTGAGCCAGTCCGTGACGCCCGCCTCGGGCAGCACGCCGGCGAAGCGAGAGGCGTGCTTGAGGCCGATGGTGTACGCGCCGATGCCTCCGTTGGAGAGCCCCGTGAGGAAGATCTTGTGGCTGTCGATCGCGTAGTTCTTCTTCACGTCCTCGATGACGTCGAGCACGTCCTGCTCGCCCATCCAGCGCCAACGGACCTGTCCGAGCCCGTCCGGCGCGACCACGATGGCCTTGGGGTGGGAGCGCGGCTGGAACTCGGTGCGGAAGCTGGCCCAGTACTCCTTGGTGGAGATGGGGTTGCCCAGGATGAGCGCCATCCACACGTTGTGGTTCGACGATCCGCCGTGCAGGCTGACGATGAGGGGCATGGGCGTCTTGCCGTCATATTCGTCGGGCACGTAAATCGAGTACATCTGCGGGATAGTGGAGTAGCGCGACTGGTAGCCGCGCCAGAAGAACCCGCGCCTCTCCGAGACCAGGTCGCGCCCGTTCTCCGCGGCATCGAGGGCATCGCTCACGAGCCGCGTCATGCGTGTCGCGTACGACTCATCCCTGTCGCCCTTGCGTTTCACGTCCTCGATGTAGGATTCCAGGGTTGCAAGGGTGCCCTCTGACACGCCCAGGATGCCGCCGTGGACCACACTCTGCTTGAGCTGCACGAGGCGCGCCTCGAGGGAGTACCCGGAATCCGAGGGTTTTCTGGCGAGCGCAGCTGATGACAAACCAAGAGTGATGAGCGCCGCTACTATCGTGAAAAGTGGGTTTTTAGAATACATTTCATCATGACCTCCTACCTTTATTATGTCAGACGCGCATCACAAGATAAAATTTTAAGCAATAAGTGTACCTACGCAATATTCCATGGATTTTTGTGAACCTGTAAGGATTGGGGCAAACCCGGGATCGGGCATGGACGACATCGGAATTTTTACAGTCTGATGCTGGATTTTAAGGTATCATGGTTTTCAAGATCATCAATTCGGGAGGTCACAGTAATGACTCGACGTTGGCTTCTATTGGGGGTCCTTCCGATGGTGGCCTCTTTGGTTGCGAGCTGCGCGAACATCAGTATCGATACCTCCCCGCTCAAAGACGGGGGTTCCACCTCGGACACGGACGCGGACGGCGACACGGATGCGGACGGGGATACGGACGGAGATACGGACGCGGATTCCGACACAGACTCCGACACGGACACGGACACGGACGCGGACTCCGACACGGACACGGACACGGACACGGACGCGGACGGGGACACGGACACGGACTCCGACACGGACACGGACGCGGATACGGATACGGATGCCGACACGGACACCGATACGGACACCGATGGCGACACGGACACG
>JAQTNF010000147.1 GCA_028713995.1 Deltaproteobacteria bacterium
TTCTTTCTCGTCCGCGTCGCCGGTCTCTCGAGGTGCGTCGCCGTTTTCGTCCGTTGCTTCCGCGAGACCGTCGCCCACGACGTTACTCGTCTTCTCCGTGCGCGCCACGAACAGCAAGCGCCGCAGCCTCCCGCCACAGATCCTCCGGCATTGCCCCCGTCCGATTCGAACGTGTCCGCCGCCACGCCTCGTCCTTGTGTTTCATCCGGCCGTCCTCCTCGCGGTGCTCCCGCGATAACGGCCTCGATCCTACGCAGCTACGCCGCAAATCTCATGCACGGCTGCCGAAGCGACACAGTTGCACGAGGCAAGACCGCACAGGATCGCGATGGTCAGCGAAACGAACGTGCTCTTCGGATGCATGACAGGCCTCCCTTGGCTCGCCGCGATGTCGGCAATCCCATCTCCCTCGCACTCGCTGCTGCGCCACGAAAACGGTCTCGCGTGCTCAGTTTCTGTCAAGACGGGAAAATGCAAAAAAATCATAGGGAACATTTGTGACCAGAATGCAGGGAACATTTGTGACATCGACCATGGGGTTTACCGGAAAGATCCGCTGGACCTGGACAGCCGCACGAGGTCCGGACACGGGGAACCGGCGTTCAGGAGCAGGGTATCAAAGCGGGACGAGCGACACCTGGATTCGATCGCCGAACCACGCCACCTCCTCGGCGATCATCTGAAAGACCACGGTGGATTCCTTTGTCACGCCGTTGCTGATGACGGCCGGACCGCCGGCGATGTCCTCGAACAGCGCGGTGTCCGCGAGGATCTCGATGCGACAACCGACGTCCCCGACGCTCTCGTTGCAGCCGAAGCTCACCGTTCCGTGCGCGCCGCCGGCCGAGGCGCTCTTCAGCCAGCGGGCCTCGCCGGTGTTGCCCGCCTGGAACCGCGCGCGGACAGGAGCGCCGCTCGCCACCTCCACGGTCGACCCGTCCTCGACGCGGACCCACGCGCCGTTGCGATCTTCGATCTCGATGCGGTTCCACTCGGCGTTCAGGCACTTGGGCGGGCAGTCCTTGCCCGTGGCGTTGCCGATGCAGCCCGCGGCCGTGAGCGACGTCTGGCCGGCGCACGCCGTCTGGACACCGACCGCGCCGCCCGCGGCCACGAACGCGGCCTCGCCGGTCTCGTACATCTTCCAATCGCCCGCGTGGAGATCCCGATCCACGGTCACGAAGCTCCCGTAGGCGCGGCTCGTGTCGGGCGCGAACGCGGGTAGCCGCCCCTTCAGCGTGGCGACCACCGGGTGAACGAGCGGCAGGACGTTGGGCTTGAAGCCGCCCTTTGACGTGTATCCGGATGCACAGTCGTAGGACGCGCCGGACAGGCCGCTCTTCGTCCGGATGAGTTGCGCGCGCGTATCCTTCACGCACAGGCCCACCCATCCGGACTCGAGCGTGCGCCCGAGCGGATCCGTAACCGTGGCGCCCGTGCCCGCTGGAACCTCGTCAGGCTTGAAGATGCCCTGCTCGCTCATCCCGGCCGGGCACGAGAATTTCTCTCCGGTTCGGTCGTTCGCGAGCACGTAGAGACCCACGTTCGCATCCGCGGCGCAGAGCGTCATCCAGCCCGCCTCGATCTGCGTGCCGTCCGCGCCCTCGCCCGTCGCGCCTGAGCCCTTGGCGACCGCGTCGGGCTTGAAGCTGCCCTGCCCGGTCAGCCCGGACGGGCAATTGTACGTGCTCCCGGAATAGTCGTCCGAGGTCACGAAGAGCCCGTAGTCGGACGGTGCGGTCGTGCACAGCGAGACCCGTCCGTCGCGCATCGGCGTCTCCTCGGCGTCCAGGCTGGTGAAGAGGCTGCCGTAATCGTAGATGATGCCGTAGTCGGACTTCTCCGCGTCGTTGGCGTTCTGGGGGCGGATCCCCACGAACCACCACCCCGCGCCGCCGTTGCTCCCTGAGCGCTCCATCATGTCGAGCATGTTCGTGAAGTACTGGTTCTGTATGCTCGGGTTGCAGGAGCTGCACGAGCCGTCCACGTTGACGCCGAACTCGGCCCAATAGATCGGCTTGCCCACGTCGGCGTATGCCGCGGTGAAGCCGCCCATGTCCAGAACCACTTGTCGACGGGTCGTCGACAGGGCGTAGCCCTCGGGCGAGATGAAGCTCAGGTGCTTGGCGCCGGCGCGGAGGTCGAACGTCATATAGGGGCAGGCGCTCTTCGAGCCGTTGCCGCCGAATCCGCCGCGCAAGCCGATGAGGTGCGACGGATCGATATCGCGCATGGCCTCGCGCACGCGACGGTAGCTGCTCGAGATGTGATCGTCCGCGAAGCGGCGGAAAGCCGAGATCCTGACGGACGGCGCCGTCGCGCACAGCTCCGTGTCGGACGGCATGGCGTGGCTCTCGCCGAACGCCGTATCGGCGAGGCTCAGGCTGCCGTAGCGCTCCACGAGCCAGCCTTCCCAGTCCGTCCACATGCTCGCCCGCGTGGCGTACTGGCCGAGGAAGCCCTCCCACGCGAGATCGTAGGCGAAGATCGCCGGATGATCGCGCAGCGCGCAGGTCTCGGGGATCACGGTGATCCACGCCGGATCGGGCGCCCCGTTGCCGTTCCCGATGTACAGGTTGGCGAAGATCCCGTGGTCGTGGCAACGGTTGAGGAAGTCCTTGAGGTTGGCGCAGCTCGCGGCGCTCGGAGCGCTCGAAAAGGTCTGGGTCGAGACGACGTTGACGCCGAGCCCGGCCAGCGCGACGAGGTCGTCCTCCACGATCTTCGGATTGTAGTACCCGTCTTCGAGCCATGCGTGCTCGGGAAATACCTTCGAAAAAATCGTGGGGAAATAGTTGATGCCGCGAATGAAGAACTCCTTGCCGTCGAGCACGAAGCGCTTCCCCTGGGCCTGGATCGTGTCCGTGATGGCGGTGCAGCCGCCGTCGACGCAACGCGCGTCGCTTGCGCATCGCTCCGCCAGGCCCTCGATGGTCCCGCTCGGGTCGACCCAGTACGCGTCATCACCGACGCAGGCACGCTGCCCTTCTTCCGTCGCCGTGTCCGAATCCGCGTCCGTGTCCCCGCCGTCCGGGCCGCCGTCGCCGGCGTCCATCCCGGCGTCCGCGACCGTGTCGGAATGGGTCTCGCTGTCCGAGTCCGAGTCGGTATCGGAATCGGTTCCCGCGTCGATGCCGGAATCGGTTCCCGCGTCGCCGCCGTCCGCTGCGGAGCGATTCTCGCCGCCACAACCCCCAAGAACGAGCGCGACCCCGACCACGATGATGATCTGTTTCACGGTTTCCTCCAAAGGATGGATCGTAGTGCCGTTCCCCAGAACCCTCAAGGTCATTCTCCGACAAAGACGGACGAGTGGTCGGATAGACACGGCCCTGGGTCTTCCTTGACTTATGGCTCAAATGGAGTTTGATCAGAACATGCAACCGAATCGGGGCGGACCCGATGACCGGCCGCTCGAGGGCAGGACGGTCCTCGTGGCCGAGGATGAGGCGCGGCTCCGAACGATCATCGTCATGATGCTCGAGGAGCTCGGCGCGTCCGTGATCGCGGTCAGCGACTGCGAAACCGCGGTGGCGGAGTACAAGAGCCACCTGCCGGGCATCGACATCGTCATCCTCGATCTCCGGCTCAAGGGCGTCAGCGGCGTCCAGGCCTACAAAGGGCTGCTGGCGATCGACCCCGGCGCCAAGGTGGTGATTTCCTCGGGCGTGACGCCGGACGAGGATGTCCTCGAATCGCTCCGGCAGCACGGCGGTTGCTTCATCGAAAAGCCGTTCAACCTGATGAAGCTGGGCGACGCCCTGGTGTCCGTGCTCGAGGGGCGCGCCGCCCCGACCTATTGAAGCATCGACCGGTTTCAGGGGTGTTGGGCGCCGACCGGCCGGAGCCTGTGCCCGAGCCCCTTGAGCCTCGACGCCACGAACGCGGTCAGGATCGCCACAAAAGCGGCCGTGGCGAGCACCTGCCCCCCGATCCGGCATGGCGACGGCAGGTCGAGCCAGATCCAGGCCAGCGCTGCCGCAGAGGCCACGCCGAGCATGACGAGCCTGATGGCCGGGCGCCACCGCGCGCGGGCCTCGCGCCTGTCGCGTATTCCCACGGCCGCGAACCAGCGTGCGGCAAGGAGCACGATCCAGCCCTTTACGCAGAAGCCCAAGGAGCCGAGGACGAGCAGCGATGGGCTGCGCGCCAGCTCGTCGGGGGCTGCGCCCGGCACGAGCCAGCCGCCGAGCCCGAACGTGACGACCAGCATGGAGGCCGGGACCGCGGCGGCCCAAGCCAGGATCGAGGCGTACGCGTTCCTGTCGTCGCGCGCGTCGTTCGCGGGCCACAGCAGGGCCACGGTCGCGACCAGCACGGCCAGGGCGAACGGGCTCGACCAAGCGTGCCAGCCCCAGGCGGTCGCATGTTGCCCGGCCACGGTTTCGTAGAGACCCATGGCCTCACCCGAGGCGAAGGCCACGCCGAGGAGCGCGAACAGGGGCGCGATGCGCGCGCCGAGGAATGCAATGCGCCCCAACGTGGAACCGTGCCCGTTGGCGGTGAGGAACGCGAGCCCGAGCGCATGGGCGGCGAGCAGGACCGCGGTGCCAGCCATGCCGGCCCGAAGCAGCGTGGCTGCGGCCGGGAATATGAGCAGCGCGGCGGAGATCGTGCAGATGCTCAGGGCGTTTGCGAGCGGGTGACGGCCTGTCCCGGATGTGGCCTCCCCTTCGGGGCGACGGCGGCTGGGCGCGGCAAAGGCCCAGAACAGCCCGAGCGCCATGGCTGACAGCACGAGCGCGGCGAGCTCGTCCGGGTCGAGCCTGGCCGCAACGTCCGTCTGTACGGTCACGCTTCCCACCTCCCCGCCCGGCGACACGATCTCGAACACATGGCTCGGCCGCGGCGTGAGCCGGGCCAGATCCTTGAGGCCCTTGAGCCCAGCCGAATCCACGTCCAGCAGCCGATCTCCCACGCCGATGCCGGCGCGATCCGCGGGGCCTCCCGGCGTGACGCCCGCCACGAGCAGGTCGTCGCCGGCCGGGCTGTCCGACACAACGAGACCGTTCTCCTCGAGGAAACGGGACGCGGCTTGGATCTCGAGAGCGGCCGCGGGCACCGCGCCGCCGGTCGGGCTGAGCTGCAGGCGGATTGTCCCGCTCTCGGCCTTGACCTCGACCGGCCCCTGCCGCGCGGCGTCGGGGAAGCGCACCTGCACGATTCCTTCGAACGCGGCCGGCGCGTCGGTGAGCAGGGCCATGCTGGCCGTGGTCATGGGCACTTCCACGGCGTTCCCGCTCGGGGCCATGCCGTCGAGGCTGACCCGCCGGCGCGCAAGGGGACGAGCGCCGGGCGTGATGAAGGACCCTTCGAGCGTCACGCGCACGGGGCCTTCCACGAAGCCCGTGCCCTCGACGCGCAGCACGTCGCCCGGCTCGAGCTCGGCCGGACCGACGCGGGTCACCGTGGCGAGGGCCAGCGTCGCGCGGTCGGAGGAAGAACAGGAGGCGGCCAGGACGAGCGCAGCAATCGCAAAAAGGAAGCGCACAAAAACACGTTATCGCGGGGCGCTCACTCCGATCCAGTTTTCGGCATCGCGACCGGCCCGGTCGCGGTCGCGCCGAGCAGGTCGCCTTTGCGGTCCTTCCTGGGCTCGGGTTCGTCCGCCTCGGGCTTCCACTTGCGATCCGCGACCATGCCCTGGCCGGCCATCACGCGTACCAAGCAGCTCGACTGGCCAGGGCCGGATCGATCGACCCAGAAGTACGAAGGGCCGTCCCTCACGTCCAGGTGCACGAACCCAGAGGTAGGATAAAAACCCACCCCGACATGGCCCAGCTTGCGGGCCGCCCACGCGAGGCCGGCCAGGGAAACTCCGGGGATCATGATATCCGCGGCCTTGCCCTTGCCGTGATTCCCGCCACCCTCGGCCTCCACGGGCTCCCGGTATCCCGAGATGAGCGTGATTTGTCGTGCCTTGAAATGATCGGCCAACTTGTACAACAGCTTGACCAGCCTGGGATTGAGCACGTGCACGGCGTCCGAGTCCTTGTCGCGGAAGATCCGCTCCACCTGGGCCATGCCCTGCGGATCCAAGCTGCCGTCGGCCTTGAACAGGAGGACCCGGATGCGCTCTCCCAGGTTCACCGAGACGATGGTGAGGTCGCGGAACCCGTCGAGGTAACGCGGACCAGGGATGGCAGGCACCTTCTGCCAGCGCCGCACCATCTGGCGGTACTCGGGCCTGGCCCATGCCCGGCATCGGTGCCCCTTGGACCGCGCGGCCCTGGGCTTGGGCTTGGGAGCCTCGACCGCCGCCTCGTTCGACGCGGCCGGAGCCTGGGTCGTCTGGGTTTGGGCCTGGTCCTGCACGCTCGGCTCTTGAAAGTCAACGTTCTCACCTTGCGGCGCCGTGTCTTCCCGGTCCTGAGCCCATCCCGCGGCCGGGAGCAGGGCAAGGCCAGCGAAAAACATGGGGCCCAGGGACGTCATTGTTTGCGTCATCTCTATACAAGATTACTGTAAATTCAGCCGAATTCAAAGCGCCAGGTTGGGCTCGTGACTTCCGCTTGCCTTTTCCCGTCCAACTGGCGATCATTCCTCATTCCGGTAACTGTGACAGACATCGCATACTGATGAAATCGCTACGCGCCAGAATCTACGCTTCCGGCTTTACGGGAATGGTCCTGGCGTTCGCCTTTGCTTTTGTCTGGCTCCTTACCCAGAGCTTCGAAACCTGGAACCCCAAGTGGCAGGTCCGCGAAGGCAAGCGAGCGCCCGTCACGCTTCGGCTGCCGTCCCGTTACTTTCGCATTACGATGCTGAGGAACGAGTACCTCTACCTCTCGACCACGTCCTCCAGGTGTCCGCAGATGATCGAGCGCGGGACCTTGGTCAGGAGCGGCGAGTGCGCCGGCCTCGTCAAGGCGTTTGAAACCGCGCGCAGGCCGCCCTCCCCCTGGCGGCTCATGGGCCTCTTCAGCTTCTACATGACCCTCGGGATGCTCCTCGCGGCGACCATGCGCCACGACACCATGGAGCGGGCCCGGCTGCTCCGATCCCAGATCACCGCCTTCGGGCTGCTCACGGTCATGATGCTGGGATCCAAGATCATCCTGCTCTTCACGGGCCTGCCGGCGCTCGTGCTGCCGGTGACCCTCGTGCCGCTGCTCACCGCGTACTTCCACGGCAAGCGGCTGTCCCTGGCCGTGGTCCTGTGCTCGGCGCTCCTCGCCAGCTCGCTCGTCAACTTCGACGTCCAGGTGCTGCTCGTGCACCTCGCGGCCGGCCTGGCCGCGGTGTCGGCCCTGAAGCCCCGGATGCGGTCGGCCACGCACCTGCGCGCCGGGGCCATCGCCGGCTGGGCCGCAGTGGGCGCCGCGGTCGTCACGACCCTGGTGTTCGCGGACACCCTCAACGTCCACGACGACCTGGCCGAGCACCTCGATCCCAGGTACTCGCTGTGGATATCGGCCCTGTGCTCGGGCCTGTGCTCGGGCCTCGTCGCGTGGCTCCTGACCCCGCTCGTGGGCCTGCTGGTCGGCGAGGTGTCGCGCGCCAAGCTCCTCGATCTCCAGGATCTGGACCAGAGGCTGCTGCGGGTCCTGAGGGAGCGGGCGCCCGGCACGTGGGAGCACGCCCGCACCATGGCCAACCTGGCCGAGGGCGTGGCCCACGCCATCGGTGCCAACGCCCTGCTCGTGCGCGCCGGGGCCTACTACCACGACATGGGAAAGAGCATCCACCCGGAGCTCTTCATCGAGAACCAGGCGGGCGGCCAGAACCCTCACGACGGCATGTCCCCGCAGGAATCGGCCCAGGCCATCTTCAAGCACATGATCGAGGGCGCGCGGCTCCTGCGCCAGGAAGGGCTGCCCGAGGACGTGGTGGAGTTCTCGTACACGCACCACGGCAACGGCCTGCTCGAGTACTTCTGGCACAAGAACATGGCGGCCGGGAACCCGACCGGCCTCACCGAGGCGGACTTCCGCTACCCCGGCTGCAAGCCGCCCACGCGCGAGACCGGCATCCTCATGCTCGTCGACGCGGTGGAGGCCGCGGCGCGCACCATCGATCCGCCGGAGAAGCACAACTTCGAGGCCATGGTGCAGCGCATCATGTTCACCAAGCTGGCGCAGGGCCAGATCGACGAGAGCAGCCTCTCCCTCGCCGACCTGCGGATCGTGGCCAACACGCTCGTCGACGCGCTCGTCAGCATGTACCACGCCCGGATCAAGTACCCCTGGCAGACCGAGGACACGGGCCCCACGCCCACGACCGGCACCCCGACCGGCACCCCGGCCCCGAAGGTCCCGGAAGCCCCGAAGACGCCCGCGCCGGAAGTTGCACCGACCGCGCCCGAGGCACCCGCAGCACCGGTGAGCGGCCAGGCCCGCGCGCATGGAACGCCTCCCCTGGGCATCCCCGTCGCCCGCATCGCGGAGCACAAGTAGAAAGTCGTCCGCGTCCCCCTTTGGGTGTGACCGCTACTACCGAACGTCCTCGACGCGCGCGTACGCGACCCAGAGCTGGGTATCTTGATGATCATAGTAAAAAATATTGAACGCCGACAAAAAGACGTTGTCCTCGAGCGCGATTGTATCGCAGCTCACGCCGATCTGATCGCCGTCGTATTCGAGCAGCACCTGGGGATCTCCTATGGAACGGCCGAGCCTGTCGAGACCCTGGAACACCACCGACCGCGTGGCCCAGTTGTTGCGGCACCAGCCGAGCACCTTCCCGTTCCACGCCAAGCCGGTATTGTAGCCGGAGGTGTAGCGATCATAAACGTTGCGCTCGTTGCTTTGGGCGATCAACGTCGGGGCCGCCACGGGTTGACCCTCGCGGTCGAGCACGAACGACCATGCCTGGTACAAAAACTCGGTCGGTTGCTCCGCGGGCAAGGACGCCCACTCCTTGTTTTGATAATACACCTGGGTGATGGCGACGAACGTGTCATCGATGCGGACGATGGCATCCTCGCTGTATGACGTCAGGCCGACCTCTTTCCAGCTCGCGGTCTCCTTGGGCAAGGGAGGGCACGCTCCGAACGACGGCTCCGTGACCACGCTCCCGGAGCTCGTCATCTTGGCAAAGACCATCCGGCCGCTGGGGCATGCCATGTGGGAGATCGCCACGTGCTCGACCTCGTCACCGTCCAGGAACGTCTGGGAATGGTCGATCACCACGGCAATGCCCGCATCCACATCCGCGGGATACTGCTCTTCCAACAGCGTGTCCTGGCCTCCGTCCGCATGGAACCGGTGCATGGTCAAGATGCTGACCGGGGCGCCGTTTTCCTGGTGGAGGATGTTGTCCGTGGTGAACGACGTCTTGATCAGGTCGCCATCCGGATCGATGGCTCCTGGCCCCGTGAATCCGGCCGCCTCGTTCGTGTGAAAGAGGTCCGGGTACTTGAACACCTGGGTTTCCCACGACTGTTGGTCCGTCACGAGGAGACGGAAAGGCTCGATGTCTTCCGAAGGATAGCCCCAGGTAAATCCCGATGCCTCGGTCAGATATCTGCCATCGATAATATGGGTCGTCAGGGCCTTTGAGGTATAGTTGAGACCAAAATTGGTACTCGGTCCAACGACGATGTCGTGTGGCATCGTCAGGTCAGGCTGATATCGTGGGAACGTAGCAATGGATATCGTCGACCACTGATTCAACGAGTATGTAAGAAAAGCCTCCTCGCCGGAACGCCAGAGAATAAACCGCCTGGGCATTCAAGTGCCATTCGTCAATCATATTTGGTGCGGGAAGATCGCTGTCGGTGTCGGTTCCGCCATCGCCGATGCCGGTCTCGGATTCGTTGTCCTCAGGACGCGAGGGCCTTTCGGTGCCGGAGCAACCGAAGAGGAGAAGCACGATGAGGCCTATCCAGACAGGAAACATGGTGACCTCCGAGCCGCATCTATTGCCAAAGCCCACAGCAATCGCAATGAACCATCTCCTCACAGTTGGCGTCGGTATAGCTGTCCAACTCTCCCTGGGGCCACTGGTAGGATGGTTCACGGCCATCACAAGAGTCATTAGAACCCGGATCATTTGATCCATCGCTGTTGTCTCCCATAAATGTGGTGGGGCTCGATATATCGGGGGGGGTATACCCGCTCTTGCTCACCTTTTCCCCAATTCCCGACTGCCACATGCACCCACCATAGCGAGGGGCTCTCTTGTGCACAATAGGAAATAGCTGGAATAAACCTGACAAATGCTACGCAAAAAGTATCCGGTTCTTCGCGTGAAGCGTGAAGGATGGATTTCATTCGATGTGCGTGACGATGCGTTTGACGGCGTGGTCTCGCACGAGCTAGGATGATCCGAATTCTAGTCAACCGGGATAAGGAGCCATCCGCATGAAGACGCTCTCCGTTTCCGAGGCCAAGATGAAGCTCTCCGGTCTCGTCGAGATGGTCGAGACCACCGACGAGGAGGTCGTCATCACACGCAACGGCCGGCCGGCCGCGGTGCTCGTCAGCCCGGACGAGCTCGAGAGCCTCAAGGAGACGGTCGCCGTGCGCTCGGACGCGGCGCTCGTGGACGAGATCAGGAAGGGCCTCACCGCCCTCAAGAAGAAACAGGCCAGGCTCTACACGCTCGCCGAGCTGCTGGGTTAATTTCCCATGCGTCGGCTCAAGGTCCCCCACGAGATCGCCGCGCTCGTGCGCACCATGCATCCCGAGCTGAAGCGCAAGCTGCGCGCCGCGCTCGGCTCGGTCCTCTCCGGATCCGCGTCCGGCAAGGCCCTCAAGGACGAGCTCGCCGGTCTGCGCAGCCTCCGTGTCGGACGCTACCGCGTCATCTACCGCGAGGCGGGCAAGGATCTCGAGATCGTCGCCATCGGACCGCGGGCGCGCATCTACGAGGAGACGTACAGGGCGGTGCGCAAGGGCGCGAAGGGGTAGGGCGACCATGATTCCTTGATGGGAGGCACGCAATGGACAAGAAAAGCCTTGCGATGAAGTTTCTTTCGACATTCGGCTGGCTGGCGACATTCTTCCTGATCTGTATGGCGGTGAACGACTGAGGGCTCGATCGAGACTTGGCAGTCGTCCTGATTGTGTTGGTGGCGATTGGCGCTGTTTCGAGGGTCGTGGCAGGAAACAAGCTATCGCAAACCAGCATGTTGGTCGGGCACGGCGGGATGCTGGTCGTCATCTGGGTGGCGATGGCGATAGGATATCTTTCACTGACGTCCTCGACCATCCTGACCACCGCCGTGCTGTTCCTCGCGTCGTTGAAGGCGCTGTTCGTCTGGGCGGCGGAACGCCACGGTCTCGTGGTCGAGGATCCGAAGTCGCCGCCTTGCGCCTCACCCTCCGACCGGACGAAAGAAGCTCCCCGCTGACCGTTTTTCCGCAACTCACTCCGGCGATTGGCCGATAGAGGTCTCGAGCCCGGAGACGCTCGAACCCGCGATCCGGCTGGAGGAAAGCATGACCGAAGAAAGCATGATCCCTGCGGAACGCATCGAGAGGGCGATTCTCGTGTTGCGGGGGCACAGGGTCCTTCTGGACGTGGATCTCGCCGCCCTCTACGGCGTCGAGACGCGCGCGCTCGTCCAGGCCGTGAAGCGAAACATCCGGAGGTTTCCAGCAGATTTCATGTTCCGGCTCACGAGCGACGAGGCGCGGCGTTCAAGATCACAATCTGATTCCTGAGAAGGAAGCCCGGTTTTCGAGCGGCGGATGACGAGGCCGGCGGGCCCGAGCCGTCGATGGCCGAGCCGTCGGCTCAGGCAGCGATCGGGTTCCGGATCGGCCAGGATCGCCGACACA
>JAQTNF010000148.1 GCA_028713995.1 Deltaproteobacteria bacterium
CCCCTGACTCAAGATTCCTCCTGAATGTCGGTCGGTCGCCGGTGCGGAGCGCGGCTCTGCGGTCACCTTTCCGGTGCGAGGAGCGTCCGGCGCCCGTTGTCTCGGCGCTGTCCGGCCCGGTGGGCTCTGTCGCAGACCGCGGCGCTCACTCCCCGTCGCCCGCTTTCCCAATGCTTTCGCCCCGATCCGTGACCTTGGGAAGCATTTCAGGAAGCATTTCAGGAAGCATCTCCGGGAAGCATCTCCGGGTCCGTCCGTGCTGCGCGTCGAGACCGCCGCCGTCGTGGCCGCGACCCTGGCCGTGTCCGCGCTCGGCGGGTTCGAGCCGTAGGCCCGCGCTCAGGGAATGGCGCAGGGATCGTCGGATGCCGGATTGCCACCCGTGATCTATATAGAAAAAGGACATCGTAAACGGTATGCTCTAAAACCCATGTCGGCTCTTAGCTCACTCCTGGTGCAGGACCAGATCGTCGGGGTGACCCAGATCGAGAGGGTGCTCCAGCGTCAGGTCATCTTCGGGGGCGATCTGGCCACGAACCTGTTGGAGCTCGGGCTCGTCGACGAGCACGTGCTGCTCAAGTACGTTGCCCGGGTGGTGCGCCTCGAATCGCTCGAACCTGGGCTGCTCGAGGGACCGGACGCGCAGGCGGTCAAGCTCATGCCGTGGCAGGTGGTGAACGACCACCGCATCGTGCCCATCCGCATCGAAAACGACACCATGATCGTGGCCGTTTCCGGGCCGCTCAAGGGCGGGGCCCTCGACGAGATGGGCTTCCTGCTCGGCGTCTCGTTCGAGCAGCGAGTGGCCCTCGAGTTCCGGATCGCCATGGCCCTCCTGCGCCTGTACGGCATCCCCATGGCCCCGCGTCTCACGGCGCTCCAGAAGAAGCTCGAACCGGGCTTCTCCCTCGCCGGGCCGCCCCTCGTGCCGCCTCCGGGCGAGGATCGCGGGCTCATGTCGGGCGTGGACCCACGCCGGCAGCCGCTGCGGGCGAGCGAGGTGGAGAGCCTCAAGATCGTGAACGTGGGCGGGCCCGCGTCCGAAGAAGCGAGGCCCGTGGTGGAGCCGTACCCCGAGGACGATCTCGTCATCGACGACTCGGCTCCCGCGCGCGGCAAAGGCGACTCCACCGTGCGCATCTTCACCTCGTCTCCCAGATCCCCCGAGCCCCCGGCGCGAACCGGGCCTACTCCGCAGCCCGCGACTGCTTCGAAGGCCGAGCCCCTCGAGCCCCTCACCGTCGAGGAGGCCAAGGGCATGCTCGAGCAGGCCGCAGGACGCGACGCGGTCCTCGAAGCCTTCGTGGAGTTCGCGCGCCGCACGTTCGAGTTCGCCGCGCTCTTCGTCGTGCACGGCAACGAGGCCGAGAGCCACACGTCGGCCACGGGCAGCGAGGCGCCGCACCCCTTCCCGGGCGTCTCGATCCCCCTCGACCGGGGTGGCATGTTCGGAACCGTGTTCTCGACGCGCGCGTTCCATCTGGGACCGCCCGGAGCTACCGAGCCGGACCGGCTTGCGCTCGCGGCCATGGGGCGCGAGGCCCCGCGCAACTGCGCGATCCTTCCTGTCACGTTGCGGCGCCGCGTGGTGCTCCTCCTCTACGGCGAGTCCGGGGCGCTCGGCGTGGACGCGCAGCGCGTGGCCGAGATGGTGCGCGTGAGCCGCCACGTGGGCGAGGCGTTCGAGCGTCTGGTGCTCAGGCAGAAGTACGGCGAGTACAAGCCGCCGCGGCCCGCGACGCACAAGATCAAGGCCGCGGTGCGAGGGCTGCAGGCCGCATCCCTGGCGCGCAGCCGGACAAGCGCCACGAAGTGGGCCGCGAGCGACCAGGCGTCCGCCGACACGACGGCCGTGAAGTTGAAGCGGCCTCCTTCGCAGCCGGAGATCGCGACGACGGCCGAGGCCGTACAGGCTGCGCCGGAGCCCGTGCCGGAGCCTGTGCAGGCTGCGCCAGGGCCGCTCCCGGACCCCGTTCCCGAGCCTGTGCCCGAGCCGCAGGCCGAGCCTCTGCCAGTACCGGAGCCCGAACCTGTGCGAGTACCGGAGCCCGAGCCTGTGCCCGAGCCGCAGGCCGAGCCTACTTTGCAGCCTACGGCTGCTACGAAGGCTGAGACGCGCACGTCGATTCCCCCGCCGCCCGCGCCGCGCTCGATCATCGTCAACATGCACGAGGAAATCGACCGCCTGGTGCAGCGCATCGTCGCGCCGGGGCGCTTCGATGAGACCGCGGCCGATCTGCTGGTCGGGATCGGGGACGACGCGCTCGACAAGCTCGTGCGTTTCTTCCCCGGCCCGCTGCGCTACGACCGCAGCCAGGAGACGGGCCGGCTGCATCGGATCGGCCAGCACGGGCCCATCTTGAGGCTCTTCGTCACGTTCGGGAGAAGGGCCGTACCGTACCTTCTGCCCCTTCTCGACAACCCGGACGCGAACGTGCGGTTCTACGCGACCTTTTTGTTTTCCGAGATGATCTACCCCGTGGCCCTCGGCGGCCTCACCTCGCGGCTGTTCGACTCGGACCGCCAGATCCGCGCGCTCGCCATCGACGTCCTCAAGCGCTTCACGAGGTTCATGGAGTACCGCTGGGCCATGCGCGAGGTCGTGCGCGTCCTCGTCAACCCGTCGTCGAGCCTGGAGGCCAAGCGCATCGCGGCCGTGGCCTTGGGCGAGCTGCGCGAGCCCACCGCGGTGGAGGCGCTGGCCGAGATGCTGGGCTCCGTGGACGGCGTCCTCGCCGAGCGATGCCATCGCGCGCTCGTCAAGATCACGTTCGAGGACTTCGGCTTCTCCGAGAAGCGGTGGACCGCATGGTGGAAGGCGCACAGGGGCCAGCACCGGGTCGAATGGGCCATCGAGTCGCTCGGCCAGAAGAACGACGATCTCAGGCAGGCGGCGGCCGAGGAGCTGCGGCGCGTGGCGGGGCACGTCGTCCCTTGGCCCGACGGCGCGCTGGACAACCGGCAGCGCACGGACCTCAAGAGGAAGCTGCAGGACTGGTGGAAGCGCGAGGGCCGGGCCCAGCACCCGGCGCTGGAGGCGTGAGCACATGATCGCCGAGCCCGTTGCCAAGGACGCGAAGTACTGGCAGTCCCTCGCGGAGCGCCTCTCGCGCGAGCTCAAGCTCGAAGACGAGCCGGACGCGCGAAACGCCCTCCTGCACGCCCTCTACCGCATCCTGGGCGACCGGCTCGACAAGCGCGAGGCGGCCGCCGCGCATCTCGACGCGGCCGTCGGCGAGGAGAGCGGACGTACGGACGCGCTCTTCGACTGGTGGCGGGAGGCGATCGTGAGGCGCGGGCCGGAGCGATGCATCGCCGCGCTCGAGCGCCTCGCGTCCGTGGGGGGACGCCCCGAGGACGTGGCCGCCTGCTCTTTACGCCTCTCGCGCCTCAAGGCCGCGCACCTCGGCGACGGCGAGGGGGCCGGGGCCGCGCTCGAGGCCGCGTCCGCAGCCCTGCCGGGACATTACGGCGTTCTTCTCGATCGGGCGCTGCGCGCGCTCGCGCAAGGCGATCCGGCCGCGGCCCGCGGTGAGCTCACGCGCCTCTTCGAGACCACCGTCGATCCGGTGTTGAAGGCGGCCCTTTTAACGCAGGCCGCGATCCTCGCCCGCCGGCTGGGTGTTCCGGCCGCGGAGAGGGAGCCAGCCCTCGCCGCCATCCTCGAGCTCCCGGGCGCCGGGTTCGAGTCCCTGAACGAGGTTTTGCGCTCGAGCGCGGACCCCGGGGAGTCCGTCGTCCACGCGCGGGCGCTCGAGCGGTTGGCCGAGGTCGCGCTCGAGCGGGAGCCGGAGCCGGTCGCGGACAGGCCGGCCGGCCACTCCTTCACCGGCCTCGACCGGGGGCCCAAGGTCGCGGCGGCTTTCCTGTGGCTCGCCTCCCTCGTCCACGAGCGCCGCCTCGAGGCGCCGGACAAGGCCCTCGCCGCGCTCGAGAAGGCGCTTGAGCTCGCGCCCGAGACCCCGTTCCTCGAGCTGGAGCGCGTTCGCCTGCTCGAGGCGCTCGGACGGCACGAGGAGGCCCTGGCGGCGGTGCCGGCCTCGGCCTCGGACGCCTGGAAGATCGAGCTCGCGCTCATGGCCGGAAAGACGGACGCGGCCGCGGCGTTGGCCATGTCGATCGGCTCTTCGACCGGTTCCGAGCTCGTCGCGGTCTTGGGCGATCTGGTCGGGACGACCGGGGACTCGCCGGCCCCGGCCGACGGCCCCACGGAGGCCACGCTGTCGTGGTTCCTTGCGCACCCCATGCACGAGGAAGCCCCCGCGGCGGCGGCGCGGCTGCGCGAGCATGGGATCGACATCCTTCCGGTGCTGCGCTCCATCGAGGAGAACGCACCCGCAAAGGGACCGTGGCCGTTGCCGGACGCGACCTCGGACGGCGAGCTCTGGCCCGAGGCTGTTGCGTGCCTGCGCGCGCTCGACGGCAAGCCCGCCGCCGAGGTGGCGCAGGCCTACCTGGCCTGGGCCGGGCGCTCCCAAGATCCGCGCGTGCAGGGGCCGCTCACGACCGCCGCCGCGGAGCGAGTGGAGGAGTCCTTTGACCTCGCGAAGGCCGAGACGCTCTACCGCCGCGCGCTCGAGATGGATCCCGAGCAGCCCTCTGCGACCACCGCGCTGCACCGAATCCTGCGGCGGCTCGGACGCCCGAAGGAGCTCGCCGAGCTCCTCGCGTCCGTGGCCGAAAGGAGCCCGGAGCCGATGCTCGCCGCGGAGGCGCTCCACGAGCGCGCCCTCCTCTTGTCGCGGGTCATGGGCGACGACGCCGCGGCCACCCTGGCCTACGCGAGCCTGGTCGAAAGGGAGCCCGAGGACGTGGCCGCCTCGTTCGCGCTCGCTCGGCTCGCCTGCAACACGGGCGACTGGAACCTGGCCGTGCGCGAGCTTTCGCGGCTCGCGGAGCTGTGCCCGGCCGACGCGGCGCGCCTGCACCTCGTGGCCGGCGAGATCCTGCTGCTCGTCCTCGGCCGCCACGAGGAGGCGCTCCTGCATCTCGGGAAGGCCGCCGACGCCGCGGATGAGCCCCTGGCCGCCACCGCGCGCCTGCACCGCCTCTTCGCGCTCCACGGCGAGGGCGATCCGTCCGCGCTCGATCAGGCCCTGCGGGATGAGGCGCTCCACGCGCCGCCCGAGCTCGCCGCGCTGTGGCTGCCGGAGATGCTCGAGGCGGGCCGGGAGGCGCGCGGCGCCGCGGCCGTGGCCGGGTCGCTCGAAGGCGGCGAGCCCACGATCTTGAGGCTCCTTTGGGCGCTCATGGCGGGCGCGGACCTACGCGATCCCGCGGCGCTGCAGCGGGCGCTCCACGACCTTACGGAGGTCATCCCCCAAGGCGCCATGAGCGCGGCGTGCCGCGTGGCGGCCGCCCTCGTCGAGGGCAAGAGCGGGGCGCTTTCCGCGGGGCTCGGCGCGGCGGACCTCGAATCGCCCGAGGCGCTGTGGCACGTGGCCGACAGGCTCGTCCCTTCCGACGACGCGCTCTACCGGGCGGAGATCTACAGGCAGCGCGCGGCCATGGCCGCCGCGCACGACAAGCTCGAGGCCGCGGACTGGCGGCTCGCCCTGGCCGAGGCGCAGGAGGACTCGGGCGATCTCGCCCAGGCCATCGCCACGATCGAGACCGCCCTCGAGGAGGCCCCCGACCATCTCGGGCTCCTGTTCGCGAGGGCGAGGCTCACCGAGCAGGCCGGGCGCTTCCCGGAGGCCATCGAGAGCCGCCGCAAGCTGGCCGGCGTGCTCGCGGCCCCGGAGGAGAAGGGCAATGAGCTCGCCGAGGCCGCCCGCATCATGCTCCACGAGCTCGGCGACGCGCGCGCCGCGGAGAAGCTGTGTCGCGAGATCCTGGAGCGCCTGCCCGCCCACGCGGCCACGCACGAGATCCTGACGCGCATCCTGCGCGACAGGGGCGATGACATGGGCCTCGCCGAGCTCACCGAGGTGCGCATCGGCACCGAGGAGGACGAGACCGAGCTCGTGACCCTCTATGAGGACAAGGCCGACCAGCTCCTCGCCGCGGACGACGTCGACGGCGCGCTCGCGGCCATCGACGAGCTGCTTGCGCTCAAGCCCGACAGGCTCCCGCCGTACCACACCAAGATCGACATCCTGGCGGTCGCGGGCCGGTGGGACGAGGCGCTCGTCGTGATGAAGAGGTTTTTAAAGAGGTGCGAGGAGCCGGTCGAGCACCGCATGATGGCCTGGCGCGCGGCCGAGGTCATGGCCGAGGAGCTGGGCGATCCCAAGGGCGCCATGGCCATGCTGAAGAGCCTCGTCGAACGGGGCGACGCGCACCCGAGGACCGAGCAGGACCTGGTCGGCCTGGCGAGAAGGGCGGGCGACTGGGAGGAAGCCGCGGCCGCGCTCACGAGGCTGGCCGCGCTCGTTGAGGAACCGGCGCGCCGCATGGAGGTGCTCGAGGAGGAGGCGGCCGTTCGCCTGGAGCGTCTGTTCGACACGGACGGCGCGACCGCCGCGTTCGACGCGGTGTTGGCCATCGATCCTCGCCGCGTATCGATCATCGATCGCCTCGCCGAGCTGCTCGAACCCGAGGAGATGCAGGAGCGCCTCGCGCGCACCGCCGAGGCTCTTCGCGTCGGGATCGAAGCCGACCCGCTCGACGTCGCGCTCGTCTCGGGGTTGGCCCGGGTCGCGTCCCTGGCCGACGACGAGGAAACGGCCGCCGCATGCGAAAGCGTCCTCGCGGCGCTGGAGGGTCGCCCCGGCGACGAGAGCAGCGCCGAACGGGTGCCTTCGGGATCCGTCGACGCCGCGCGCCTGCGGTCCCTTCTCGCGCACGCCGACGCGACATGCCCGGCGGCCACGGTGGCGCTCCTCGCCGCCGAGATGGCCGCTTCGGTCTTCGAGGGCAGGACCGCGGCCCCGCCCGTGGGCAAGACCACCCTTGTGCCGCGCAAGGCGGCCGATCCGGTCCGCGACTTCGTCCTCGCCTGGGGCAAGGCGCTCGGGCTCGAGGACGTGGAGTTCCACAGGGCAGGGAGCACCACGGCCGTGGCGCTCGCAAGATCGGCGCCCGCCGTCGCCGTGTCGCCCGACGTGATGTTCCCGCTCGGCGCGAGCGAGAGGTTCCTCCTGGCACGCAGCGTCTACAGGGCCGCCGACGGGCTCGGCGCGTTCGTGGACGGCGACCTCGCCATGCCCGTGCGCTGGGTGATGGCCGTGGCCTCGGCGGCGCTCGACGAGAACGCGCGCCTGCCGGTGCCGACGGATCGAGAACTGGTGGACCGCGCGCGCAAGGCCATGTCGCGCAAGCAGCGCCGGGCCCTCGAGGAGCCGTGCCGCGCCCTGCTGGACCAGGACGCCGTGTCCTTGCGCCAGTGGGCCCAGGCCGCGAGCTACGGCGCCGATCGTTTCGGGCTTCTGGCCGCGGGCGATCTGGCGCGGGTCCTTCCCCTCGTGGCCGAGGACGCCGCGAGCGCCGAGGGCGTCAAGAAGCTCGCCGAGAACCGGGTCAAGGCCTGCGGCAGGATCCCGCGCTGCAAGGAGATCGTGGCCTTCGCCCTGTCGCGTGACTCCCTCGGCGCGCTGCGCGATCTCGGGCTCGAGGGACCTTCGAACGGAGGTGGGGCATGAGCGACGTGACGCACGACGACGCGGCGCGCGCGATCACCCCGTCGCTGACGCCCGAGGGACTGGAAGACCTTCCGTTCGGCCCGGCGCCGGCCGGGCTCGCCGCGCTCGACGCCTCGTCTGGCCCGGTGGCCGAGGACATCCGACGCTTCGTCCGTTCGCTCGCCGCGAACGCCAACGAGCAGGGGAGCCGCGCGCCGCTCCACGCGGCCTTGTGCTGGCACGAGGCCGGGCGCCTGCTCGACAGCCGCGCCGGGCGACCCTCGGAGGCATGGATCTGCCACAGCCGTGCGCTCGCCCTGCACCCGGATCACAAGAGCTCCCTCGACGCCCTGCGGCGCCTCGCGCGCCGGGCCGGCGACGCGGCGGTGCTCGCGGTGGTGCTCGACGCGGCCGGCGAAAGGAGCTCGCACCCGGCCGAGGCGTCGTCGCAATGGACCGAGCGCGCCGTGCTCGACATGGCCGCGGGCCGCGCGGGGCAGACGATCGACGCGCTGCGGCTCGCCACCAGGTCCGCCCCGGACTCGCTCGTTCCGCTGCTCCTGCGCATCGGAGCGGCCGTGCGCGAGAAGGACGACGCGGAGCTGGCCGAGACGCTGTCGTCGCTTGCCGATCGGTGGCCCGAGCCCGAGGGCGCGGGCGGCCTGCAGCTCATCCTGGCGCTGCTGGAGGAGCGGCTGGGGCGGCACGACGCGGCCCTCGACCGCCTCCTCGCATGCGCGAAAGGCTCCTCGCTCCCGCTCGCCGGTCACGTGGCCGTGGCCCGCCTGGCGCTCAGGCTGTCGCGACCCGACGTGGCGCGCTCCTCCATCCTGGCGGTCGTCTCCGCGCTCGATCATCCGGTCATGCGCTCCGCGTTCGAACAGTACCTGGCCGCGGTCGATTCCCTGGTGGTCGAAGCGCCGTCGTTCGACGCCGCGTCCCGCGAGCCCCTGCTCGCGCTCCTCGCGCGCAAACCAGCGGGTTCGGCTTCGGTCCGCGACGCGGCCGCGGCTCTCGCCACGGAGTCGCTCACGTCGGCGGCCCTCTCCTGCGAGCTCTCGCCCGCGGGCGAGCCCGACGCGCTGCCCGGGGGGATTGTACGGGACTGCGCGTTCTCCCGCGCCGCCGAACGGTTCCTCGGGATCAAGGAGCTCCCGGCCGCGGAGGTGGATGGACATCCCGATCTCGCGGCGGCGATGGATCGGGCCGCGCGGCAGGGCGACGCCGGCCGCCTGGCCGAAGTCCTCGCACAACTGCGCGAGCGCACACGAAGCGACATGGATCGCTGGGCGCTCGCAGTGGCCGAGGCCTCGCTTCTCGTCGAGCGGCTCGGGCGCCCGCAGGACGCCCTCGCGCTCCTCAAGGGCGCGGAGGAACGAATCGATCGCGATCCCCTGCCGTCGCTCGTCCGGCGCGCCGGCCGCGAGCCGCGCGCTCTCGCGGATCTCGCCCTTGCCGAGGCGATCGCCGCGGCGGACCCGCTTGTCCGCGCCTCACTCCTGTCGTGGGCCGCGAGCCACATGGAGGCCACCGATCCGCGCGAGGCCGAGGCCGTGCACAGGCAGGCCCTCGACATCGATCCCACGTGCCGCATGTCGCTCGCCGCGCTGGAGCGGGGCGGCGCCGACCACCGCAGCCTGGCCCGCGCCGCGTCCGAGGCCGCGGACACCTGCCCGGATCGCGTGGAGCGCGCCCGCCTCTACCTGCGCGCCGGAGCCCACCACATGCTCGCGAAGGAACGCGGCACGGTCCTCGAGTGCTGGCGCCAGGCGCTCGCCTTCCTGCCCGGCGACGCGCTCCTGTGGCGCTCCGTGCTGCGCCGCAGCCTCACCGAGACGGGCTCGGCCACGGCCTCGGATCTCAAGCCCCCGCCGGGCGTGGACGCGCCCGACGTGACCGACATGATGGCGCTGGGATCTCTCGCGCTCGCCGTGGAGCCGGCCCAGGCCTTGCGCTGGTTCGAGAAGGTGCTCGAGGCCGATCCCAGGGACGCCCTCGCCGCGGCCGCCCTCACCGAGGCCAGGCTGCGATCGGGCCGCGCCAGCGTCGTCTCGGGCGCGATCCTCGAGGCGATGAAGAGCGCCACCACGCCCGAGGACGAGGCCCGGCTCTACGCGCGCCTCGCGGACCTGGACGCCCGCGACGACGGCGATCGCTCCTCGGAGATCCTCTCGCTCATCTCGCTCTCCGAGCGGCTCCCGGGGCACCGCCCCACTTTGCTCGCCCTCGCCCTGCGCCACGCGGAGCAGGGGCGCCGCGAGGAGACCGCGCGCGCCCTCGGACTGCTGGCGCGTACCGTCCTCAACGACGTGGACGCCACCACCTTCGCGGCGGCGGCCCGCGACGGGGGCGTGCCGGACGCGGATCTCGCGCGCATGGCCCTCGACGCGCCTCCCGTCTCGGTGCTCGATCTCGTCGAGCTCGAGGCCCGGGCCGGGAGCGAGGCCGAGCGCATCGGGATCCTGGAGCACGCGCGGGAGCTTGCGCCCGGCTCGGCGCTCTTCGTCTCGCGTCTCGCGGACGCCCTCGAGAGCGTGGGCCGAAACAACGAGGCCATTACCTGTCGCACCAAGGCCCTCGAGCTCGACGGGATTGCCGAGCTCGATCTGCACGGACTTTTGCGCGGCCACAGGCAGGCCGGCAACGCACAGGCCGTGATCGACACCCTGTGCCGGATCGCGGAGCGCGCGCGCGTGGGCGCCCACCGGGAGAACGACCTGCTCGAGGCGGCCGAGGTCGCCCGGGACGACCTCAAGGATCCGAAACGCGCCGCGGCCCTGTGCCTCGACGCGCTGGCGGTCGCACCTTCGAGCCTCAAGCCGTTCGCCATGGGGCGCGAGCTGCTCGCCTCGGACCTCGACCCGCCCATGCTGGCGAGGCTCATCGAGGCGCGTCTGCGCGGCACGGACGACAGGGAGGAGGAGCGTCGGTTGAGGCTCGATCTCGCCGAGGTGCTGCTCGGGCAGGGCGAGCGCAAGGAGGCCAAGACGCACCTCGCATCGGCCATCGCGCTCGACCCGTCACAGATCGCGCCGCGCCGCAGGCTCGCGGAGCTGCACAGGGAGGACGGCGAGTGGCAGGAGGCCATCGACGAGCTCATGCAGGCGGCGAGGCTCGCCCAGGATCCGCAAAACGGGATCCCCGTGTTCTTCGCCCTCGGCGAGCTCTACCAGGATCAAGGAGGAAGGCTGGATCTGGCCGAGAAGAGCTTCCTCAAGGTGCTGAGCTGGGACAAGACGCACTTCGGCGCGGTGGAGCGCCTCGCCCGGCTGTACGCCGACGCAGGCAACTGGCAGCGCGCCGCGCAGGCCGAGGACCGGCTCGTCCACCTGGCCCCGAGCCCGGCGGTCAAGATCGCGCACATGGTGTCGCTGGCGGGCATCTTCGACCGGCACCTCGGCCGCACCAAGGACGCGGAGAACATGCTCGGCGAGGCGCGAAAGCTGTCGCCCCTCGATTACGCCCCCGTCGGCGCGCTCACGGATCTGTACAGCCGCGAGAGCGCGACCATGGCCCTGAACATCCACCTCGACCGCTCGCTCGCGAGCCAGGCCGCGGCGCTGCCGGACGAGCCTTCGAGGCCCGAGCTCTACCGCAACATCCAGCGCATCCTGGCGGTCAAGGGTGAGGATCAGGTGGCCAGCCTGGCCGCGGCCGTGCTCAAGGTCACGGGCGCGCCGCCCGCGCCGGGACTTTCGCACGGCGCTTCGGAGGCGTCGTGGGAGGTGGGAGGCCGCATCGGCGATCCCTCGCTCGACGACTACCTGTGCCCCAAGGAGGTGCCGCCCGCGCTGCGCGAGACCTTGCGCCTCGCCGAGGAGTTCGCGGCGCGACTCGCGGGCGCGTCGGCCAAGCAGGTGAACCTGGGGCGCGACTCGCGGCTCGATCGCAAACATGGCCTGGTGCA
>JAQTNF010000149.1 GCA_028713995.1 Deltaproteobacteria bacterium
GGCAACAGCGACCAATGCAAGGCCCACTTTTGCTATGCCCGATGCGCCCCGGGCAATCCCGCAAAGGCGTGCGCGAAGGCCACGGACGCGTGCGTGGCGTTCGACGCGCAGAAGACCACCTACGGTTGCGTGCCGACCGGAACCGTGACCGGCGGGTTCGAGTCCAAGATCCTGGCGGAAGGGGTCAAGGCCAAGGCGGCGGACCTCACCGAGAACACGGGCCTCGCGTTCTCGCTCGACGGCAAGACCATCGCCGTCGACAAATGGTCGGCGGTCGGGGGGCTCGCGAAGATTCCGAACACCAGCCAGAAGGCGGTCGTGATCCTGCTCTCCGGGATGCAGGCCGACACGGCCTGGGCGCTCGAGCTGATTGTCCCGGAAGGCAAGTGGAAGGCCGGCGCGCTGTCCGACAAGGACTTCACGGGCATCCTCACGAGCGGCAAGGTCGAGGGCAAGACGGTCACGCAGGCGTTCGTGGAAGGGGTGGTCAACCTGGGCTCCTCCATGGTTCTGACCAAGGCTCCAGCGCCCGGCGCGGCGCAGAAGGCATCCGGCTCCGTGGATATCAAGATCCTCGGGATTCGCGGCGAGACGGTGGTCGAATAGTCGCGCTCACGCGGCCAAGGGCCCAAGGCACAAAGACGCCAATCTCACGGTCCTCCGCGAACGCAACGAGCATAGTAGAAGAGGGTATTGTCGTAGTTGCCCAGGGAGCCGTCGTAGAAGGCCACGAGCCACGCGTTGGATGCAAAATCGGTGTTGGACGACGACGACCAATACAAGGAGCAATCTCCTTCGATCTCGGCCGGCCAGTAGCACCCGTTACCCGGTCCTCCGCCGGAAGAACAACTATCGCATGCCGAGCTCTTGCAGGAATCAGACAGACAATCGTCGGTCACGCCGCAGGTCCCGCCTGTCTGGGTGTCGGTACAGCCGCGGATGAGCGATCGAAGCTCACTCATCGTGGGCAGACGCCAGTCGTCGTGGCCGCACAAAGTGAGCCCGTCGCAGTGGTTGATGCCTGATTGCCAGGTCATATTGCCGCCGGACGGTGTCACCTGCCAGGAAAGGTTGCTCGTGGAATCGCCCCACTCCTCGGCGCAATCTGCGTCACCATCCGTGTCCGTGTCGCCGTCAGTGTCCGTGTCCGTATCCGTATCGCCATCGGTGTCACTGTCGGTGTCGCTGTCCGTGTCACCGTCCGCGTCACCGTCCGCGTCGCCGTCCGCGTCGCCATCTGTGTCACCGTCCGCGTCGCCGTCCGTGTCGCCGTCAGTGTCACTGTCAGTGTCACTGTCCGTGTCGCCGTCCGCGTCACCGTCCGTGCCGCCGTCCGTGCCGCCGTCCGTAAGCCACATGGTCGTGTCGTCGTCGGAACCGCCCGCAACTCTGCCGTTCGTGCAGCCCGACGCCGTGCTCGCGAGGCCGATGAAAAATGCGATAAAAGCTCTTTGGACATGGCTTCCTCCTGATTACGCCGGTTGAAACCGGTTGCGTGTTTTGGGAAAGTGTCCATGAAAATACCTAAATGCGGGTCGGACGGCAATCCAGCCGTTCCCGTTTCGCGTCGCCTTTTTTTTTGACCCCGATCGCTTTTCGACTACGCTCACGGCCAAACGCAAAGGAGGTGAATCCCATGCGCATGGCGAGACATCTGGTGCTCTTCGTGGCCCTTTTTGTTGCGATCGCAGCGGCGTGGCCGGGCTCGGCCGCGGCCCAGGGGAAGGACCCTTACGAGGAGACCAAGGACAAGACCGACACGCCCAAGACCGAGGCCGCCCCCGTTGCGGCGACCGAGGCAACGCCCGAGGCCAAGGCCGAGGTTCCGGCCGAGAAGAAGGCCGAACCCGCGCCCGCGCCTGCGGAGGAGGAGAAGGACACGGACACTGGCGCTGCGCCCGCGCCCACTCCCGCGCCCGAAGCGGCCCCGGCGGTCGAAGCCAAGGAGGAGGTCGTGGAGCCGGTGCCGACGCCCGCACCCGCAACCGCACCGGAAAAGAAGATCGTGCAGGGCACGTGGACCAAGAAGCTCGTCTTCGCCACGGACGACGGCCTCTTCTCGTTCCAGCCCACGGGCTTCGTGCAGCCCATGTACCTGCTGCACATCGCTCCGGACGCAACCGACGAGCTCGCCGGCAGCGGCTTCCTGCTCAAGCGCGCCAGGTTCGGCTTCAAGGCCGGGCTGTTCAAGCTGGCCCAGATCAGCCTCGACGCGGACTTCAAGGACGGCACCGCCGCCCTGGTCGACTACTACCTCGACCTCGATCCGTTCAACGGCCTGGTCGTGCTGCGCGTGGGCCGCTTCCGCGAGTGGTTCTGCCGCCAGGTGCTGATGGGCAGCACGCGGCTCCAGATGGTGGACAACGCCCAGGCGTGGGCCGGCCTCATGGGCCTGGGCAACGGGCGAGATCTCGGCGCGGCCGTCCACGGCATGATCGTCGACACCATCGAGTACGGCGTGGGCATCTGGAACGGCGAGAAGACCTACACGCTCGACTCCGACGCGGTGGTCGGCGACCAGGATGTCCCTGCCAACATCGACTACGAGATGGGCGGCCGCCTGGTCATCCACCCGCTGTCCGCGGCGGGCGTGGGAGCCGCGCTCCCGGTCGGCGAGGAGCCAGACCTGGACGGGGCCGAGAAGCCCAAGCTGGCAGTGGGCGGCGCGTTGCTCTACAACAAGCGCCACGATCGGGTCGTCGCCCTCCCGACGAATGGAGACACCCTCTACTACGACAACCAGCTCAAGGGCGGCGTAGAGCTGGGCTTCCAGTGGATGGGCGCGTCGCTCCTGGCGGAGTTCTTCGCGCTCAAGACGTGGGTCCAGAGCGACGCCGACGCCGCCATCAAGGACGCGGTCCCGGACCTGACGGGCATGGGCGCGTACGGCCAGCTCGGCTACTTCGTCCTGCCGCACCAGCTCGAGGCCGCGGCGCGGTTCGACTTCGTGGACAAGGACGTGGACATCCAGGGCGCCTTCATCTATCCGGCGTTCGGCCTCAATTACTACTTCTTCGGCCACAACCTGAAGGCCCAGCTCATGTACCGCATGAACAGGGCCCTCGATCCGGTGAAGAAGAGCCCGGACGACGTCCCCACCACCCACGACGTCTTCCTCATGCTGCAGGGCTCCATCTGACGCCTCCCCTTTCCCCCGCAAAAGCCTCATCCCTGTTGATTGCTGCGGCTGCGATGGTAGAATCCCTTCGCTCGCAACCACGAGCGAGGGAGGTGGGACGTGAAGATCGGCGACGTGATGAACAAGCGGGCGGTGCGCATCGAGAACACGGCGACCCTCAAGGACGCGGCGCGCGTCGTGGCCGAGACCCAGGCGAGCGACCTGATGGTCGTCGACCGCGACGGGCATTTTGTCGGCGTCCTCTCCGAGGGCGACATCATCCGAGCGGCGCTGCCGAACTACGACGACCTCATGCGCGACGGCACGTCGCTCGGCGGCGCATGGAAGATCTTCCTCGACAAGGGCAAGGAGCTGCGCGACACGGGCATCGAGAAGCTCGTGATCCGCAACCCGATCACCTTCAAGTCGGACGAGGAGCTCCTCAAGGCCGCCTCGACCATGGTCAACAAGCAGATCCGGGTGCTCCCGGTGGTCGACGACGGCAAGCTCGCGGGAACCATCTCGCGCGGCGACATCTGCCACGCGGTGCTGGGCTAGGGCTTCTCGGCCTTCCCCTTCGCGGCTCCCTTCTCGAAGTAGCGCTTCAGGATCTGCGCCGCGGCGCCGGCCGCCTTGATGCGCCACGCCGAGTCGTTCACCACGAGCACGGCCACGGCCACCTCGGGCTTCTGCGCCGGCGCGGCCGCCACGAACCAGCTGTAGGCGCGGAAGGGATCCGAGCCGTTCAGGGTGCCGGTCTTCCCGCTGACGCTCACGCCGGGCAGGTAGGGCCGGCCGCGTCCGTCGCGGAAGGCCTTGCGGGCGGTCCCGCTCTCCACGGTCTCGACCATGGCGCCGAGCAGGTTGCGGGAGGTGCCCTCGCGGATCGAGCGCCCCATGAGCCGCGGGGCGCCCTTGTGGAGCACCTTTCCGCGCGCGTCCTCGACCCGGTCGACGATGAACGGGCGCTGCATGGCGCCGCCGTTGGCCACCGCCTGCGCGATCATGGCCGCGTGAAGCGGCGACATGCTCGAGTGCCAGAACCCGGCCGCGGCGCGCGCGCGCTCGAGCCGGTCGTCCGGTATCTCGGCCTTGGACCTCGGGACGGGCACGTCGAACGGGATGTCGCGGTTGAAGCCGAAGGCCTCCGCGTAGGCCTGGATGGCGCCGCGCGTGAGGTGGCGATCCGAGAGCTTGGCGAAGACCGCGTTGATCGAGTGGCCCAGCGCCGCCGCCATGGACGCGCACAGGGTGTCGCCGGGCGCGTCGGCCAGGTTCGAGGCGTAGAGCCGGTGCGAACCGCCGTGGTAGCAGGCCTCCTCGTTCACGGTGAGGCCACGCTCGAGCAGCGCGGCGGCGGTCACGATCTTGAAGACCGAAGCGACCGGCGGCGAGGGATCGAGCGCCACGTCAGGCGTCCCATGCGCGACCGGGCGCTCCCGGTGCTGGGCCATGGCCAGCACGCGACCGGTAACCGCGTCGAGCACGACCGCCGCGCCCGTCGGTACCTCGTTATCCGCGAGCAGGTCGTCCGCGAAACGCTGCAGATCCGGAATCAGCGTGAAGAACACGCGGCGGCCGTCCGCGAGCGTCTCGCCGTACCCGCCGTTCGCGAGGACCATCATCCCGAGATCGACGCCGGCGAGCGGATCCGGGCGGGCACGAGGCGTCCTGGCGCCGGGCCGGCCGGCGGCCTTCCCTGTCGCATCCCGCACGGACGTTCCGGTTCCGGAGAACGAAAACGGCGGGGCCGTCAGGGAGATGATCGCCAGCGCGAGGGCTGCAAACAGGGTTCGTCGTGGCAATGCGATTCCTCCTTGCGTGAGCCTAGCCGCCGACGCCGTGCCGGGTCAAAAAAAGGTCGTGTCGAATCGTTCAGATGAGGCTGTCGAGGGCTGTCGCGAAAAGCGATCGGGCCGGGGCGCGCGGGGACATGCCGCAGCTGCTCAAGACCGGGTTGTCGCCACCTGACCCGAACTCCGTGTGCCGGGTGGCGTCATCGTCCCCGTCGCCGTCGGCATCGCCGTCAGCGTCGCCGTCAACATCGCCGTCTCCGTCGGAGTCGCTGTCCCCGTCGGAGTCGCTGTCCCCGTCGGAGTCGCTGTCCGAGTCGGAGTCGCTGTCCCCGTCGGAGTCGCTGTCCGAGTCGGAATCCGAGTCCGTGTCGGTATCGCCGCCTGACAGTCCATGTCCCGTCCACTGCGTCACCACGTCGTTGATCCAGCTGCGGTACGTGGTCACGTTCACATCGTAGCCCCCCTTCGTGGCGTAACATGTCTCGCTCGTGCCGAACGACGTCACGCCGGTGACCACCCACTGCCCGCCCTGCTCCGTGAACAAAGGCCCGCCCGAGTCGCCCTGGCACGTGCCGGCCGGGTCGCCGATCTCGATCAGGTCGGAAGAGACGTGCAGCAGCGTCGTGTCGCCCATGCGGTGCACGCCCGAGCTGCTCTGGCTCGACGAGCTCGACAGGCCGTACCCAACGATCTTGCCCGGTGTGCCGACCGTCGGCTGCGGCGCCACGCGCACCGCGTAGCTCTCCACGGACGCGACCTTCTTGCTGAGGCGGAGCAGGGAGAGGTCGGTCCCCTCGCCCACGGCGCCGGTCCACGTGTCGTGCTTCTTGATCGCCTGGACGTTGGAGATGAGAACGGCGCCGGTCTTGAGGCTGGCACCGCCCAGGATCTGCAGGCCGCCCGGGTTGTTCAGGTAGTTGATGCCCTCGCCGGGCAGGTACACGCAGTGGCCCGCCGAAAGCACGACCTCCGGGTCGATGAGCGTGCCCGTGCACAGGCTCCCCGCCGAGGCATACACGGCGACGACCCCCTTCCACGATTGCCAGTTGGTGGGCGTGCCGCCCACGATGCCGTTGAATCCGGGCGCGTCGAGCAACGGGCCTGACTCGATCGTCTCCTCCTCGATGGCCTCGCAACCCTCGCCGGAAGCGCCGGCGAGCAGCACGGACATGGCTCCCAACAGGACGACTGCAAGGATTCTTCTCGACATGAGGCGCTCCTTCCCTACGGGCTTACGGAAGCAATTGTACGATGAAACCGAGCAGGGAGCCCGCGAAACCTGCGCTCCCGGGTTGAGCGCAGCCGCACCCGGACGAGCTCGAGCCGTCCGCTCCGTCTCCACTGTCCGCATCCGAGTCGCCATCGCCGTCGGCGTCCCCGTCCGTGTCCCCGCCGGTGTCCACGTCCGTGTCGCCGCCCGTGTCCGTGTCCGTGCCCGTGTCGGAGTCCGCCGGATCGGGCGCCATGCACAGCTTGTAGGACGGAATCGACTTGGACGAGAGGCACTTGGCGCGTTCGGGACAGTCCTCGTCCTTGGTGCACTTCATCTGGCACCAAGTGTCGCCGTCCGTCCTCTTGAGTGAGCATTGCTCGGTCCCGCTACCCATGTCGAAGCAGTACTCGGGGTCGACGACGGTCAGCGCGCCGCAGCACTTGTGGCCGCAATAGCCGTACTGCGTGGAGAATCCGTTGACCGTCACGCACTCACTGTTCGCCGGGCACTCGGGCAGCCCGGGGCCGCAGCCGAGGCCCCACTGCGCGGGTTTCTCGTACTCGCACTTCTCGCATCCCGTGAGCCCGAGGCCGTGACCCGTGAGCTCGGTCACGGTCTTGTCGAGCCAGTCGCAGTGGGAGAACACATTGACATCGAAGTTGCCGCTCAAGGGGCTGCAGTTCGTGTCGGTTCCGAAGGAGGTCACGCCGGTGACCACCCACTTGCCCGATCCGGCGGTCTGCTCGGTGAAGAGCGGACCGCCAGAGTCGCCCTGGCACGTGCCGGCTGGGTTGCCGATCTCGATCAGGGTCGGCGAAACGCTGAGGAGCGTGGTGTCGCCGTAACGCGCCGTGCCGGCACCGCTGCTGCCGCTGTCGTTGCCGTACCCCACGATGACCCCATTCATGCCGCTCGCGGGCTTGGGAGCGTCGCGAATCCCGTAAGTTTCCACGGCGGTCACGGTCTTGTTGAGGAGCAGCACGGCCAGGTCGGCCATGCTGCTGTTGATGTCGCCGGTCCACGCCGGGTGGTACTTGACCTTGGACACGCCGGCCAGGTTGGTGCGGCCCTGGGCGCCCGTCATGATGCGCAGCATGCCCGGGTTGCTCGCGAAGTTGATGTTCTCCGAGGGCAGGTACACGCAATGGCCGGCGGTGAGCACGATCTGCGGATCGATGAGGGTGCCCGTGCACAGGCTTCCCATCCAGCTCTTGACCGCGACCACCCCCTTCCAGGTCTCGCCGTTCGTGGGCTGCCCGCCGACGATGCCCTGGAAGCCGTCCGGGCCGGGCCGCAGACCTGGCGAGATCGTGTCGTTCTCGACCGCCTGGCAATTGAGCGCAAATGCTGCGAGGAGGATGATCGGGGCGAGCCCGGAAATGGAAAAGACAGGGCCGCTGTTGCGCATGGCAAGCTCCTCTGGTTGATCGTCAATCCGGCACCGGCTGGATTGAAAATACAAAAATACTGTACACTGAATATCCATAGGGTGCAAAGCATAAACGAGCAATGCGCCCCATTCCGGAATAAAAACAGGGAAGAGTCTTGTTTGCGCGAATTTCGAGGGAAGAGATCTGATCTAACGCTTCGAGTACTGGAAGCGCTTGCGTGCCCCGGGCTGACCGTACTTCTTGCGCTCCACGATGCGCGCATCGCGCGTGAGGAAGCCGGCCTTCTTGAGCGGACTGCGGTGCGCCGGGTTGGACTCGACCAGCACGCGCGCGATGCCATGACGGATGGCGTCCGCCTGCGCCGCGTGACCGCCACCGTGCACGTTAATGAGGAAATCGAACTGGCCGTCCATCTCGATCACCTCGAGCGGCTGGCGCATGATCATGCGCGAGGTGGCGAGCGGGAAGTAGATCTCCTCAGCTCTACGGTTGATGACCATCTTCCCGGTGCCGGGCGTCATCCACACCCTCGCCACGGCCGTCTTGCGCTTGCCCGTGGCGTACCAGCGATTCTCAGTGATGGTGGAGGTCATCTCTTGGACCCTCTCCTCATGTCTCCAGCGGCTGGGCCTTTTGGGCCGTATAGCCGTGGGCCGGGCAAGCGCCCGCGTGAACCTTGAGCTTCTTGAGCATGGCCTTCCCGAGCCTGCTCTTCGGAAGCATTCCCTCGACCGCGAACTTGAGCATGTCCGCGGGCTTCGTCTCGAGGAGCTCCTCGGCCGAGACCGAGAACAGCTTGCCCACCCAACCCGTGTGGTGGTGGTACTGCTTGTTCTTCATCTTCTTGCCGGTGAGCACGGCCTTGCCCACGTTGATGGCCACGACGAAATCACCCACGTCCGTGTTCGGCGTAAAAGTGGGTTTCGTCTTGCCCATGAGAATCATGGCGATCGCGCTTGCTGTCCGTCCGATGGGTTTGCCGGCCGCATCGACGATGTACCAGCGGCGCTCGATCTCGCCGGGCTTGGCATTGTACGTCTTCATCGCCATCTCCACGCTCTTGCTCGGTTTTCCAGCTCCGCCCTCGGGTTTCAAAGGACCGCCGCCGGTCCCGCGGAGCGTTTCTACTTATTCCCGGGGGCTGCGTGTGTCAAGGTCTCTTTTGCCGCGTGTGGTGCTCACATCGTGCATCTTCGCGCCCTGGCGCTCAGCGACCGCTGGGATCAGGCCATGCATCTCGTGCTTTCGCCGCTCATGCGCTCCGTGAAGGCGGTCGCCTGATGGTCAGGATGGGCGCCACACCCACTTGGACCTCCGACGTCCGGCTGCTACACTTGTCGTCGCCATGGCCGCCAAGAAACAGACGCTCTTTCGGAGCCAGACCCTGGCCGACGCGGGCTACGCGTCCAGGTCGCCCAAGGCGCTCTCGGGCCCGGTCGAGGTCGTGCAACGGATCGGCGCCATGGGCGTGCTCCTCGGCCGCACCGTGGCATGCATGGCCACCGCGCGCGTCGACAAGCGCGAGTCGTGGCGCATGGCCCACAGGTTCACGAACGAGTCCGTGACCTTCGTGGTCGTGGCCATGAGCTTCGTGGGCATGATCATGGTGTACCAGTCCACCATGCAGCTTACGCGCGCCGTGGGCGACACGCATCTCGTGGGTGCGTCGTTCCTGAAGCTCCTCATCCGCGTGCTTGGTCCCACGGTGGTCGGACTGCTCGTCGCCTGCCGCGTGGGCGCCGGTATTGCGGCCGAGATCGGCGCCATGGCCGTCACGGACCAGCTCGACGCCATGCGCATGTGCGCTGCGGATCCCATCGAGGCGCTCATGGTGCCGCGCCTGCGCGGCGGGCTCGTGGCTGGCGTGGCGCTCGCGGTCATCGGATCGGGCGCGTCCATGCTGGCCGGGCTGCTCACGGGCATGGCGGTCTTCGCCATGAGCCCGGGCACCTACTGGAACTTCGACCTCATCGGCATATCAGATCTCGTGCAGGGGCTCGCCAAGGCCCTCGTATACGGCGCGGCGGTGCCGATCATCGCCGGCGCGTGCGGCCTGCACGCACGGGGCGGCGCGCGCGGCGTGGGCCAGGCCACCACCGACGCGGTGGTGGGTTCCTCGGTGGCCATCGTGGTCCTCGATTCGGTCATCTCCCTCGTGAGCTACGTGGCGGCGGGCACATGATAGAGTTCGACCGCATCTCCATTACGCTCGGCGGCAGGCCCGTCCTCACGGGCGTCAGCGCGTCCGTCCGCGAGGGCGAGGTGTTCTGCATCATCGGCAAGTCGGGCGTGGGCAAGAGCGTCATGATCAAGCAACTCGTGGGGCTCCTGCAGCCCGACTCGGGATCGATCCGCTTCGAGGGCGACGAGGTGACCGCCATGGACGAGCGGCGGCTGGCCGGATTGCGCCGCAGGTGCGGCATGGTCTTCCAGCAGGCCACGCTCTTCGACTCCATGACCTGCGTGGACAACGTGGCCCTGCCCATCCGCAAGCACCTCGGGCTGCCGCCGCACCGGGCCCGCGAGCGGGCGCTCGGGTACCTGGCGCGCGTTGGCGTGGAGCACCTGGCGTACCGCGATCCGTCCACCCTCGGCCCGGGGCTGCGCAAGCTCGTGGCCATCGCCCGCACCATGACCATGGAGCCCAGAGCCATCCTGTACGACGAGCCGACCACTGGCCTTGATCCGCTCGCGGCGCGCAAGTTCGACGCGCTCGTGACGGGGCCCCTCACCGAGGAGGGCGTCACGCAGGTGGTTGTGTCGCACGACGTGCGATCGATCTTCGACATCGGCGGGCGCGTGCTCATGCTCCACGAAGGCGGGGTG
Organism: Deltaproteobacteria bacterium; assembly: GCA_028713995.1. Taxonomy (GTDB): domain Bacteria; phylum Myxococcota_A; class Polyangia; order JAAYKL01; family JAAYKL01; genus JAQTNF01. The sequence continues at coordinate 10,345 of JAQTNF010000149.1, forward strand.
CGCTTTCTCGGAACGGTCCAGGAATTGGCCAATTCCGCCGATCCCGTGGTACGAGGGTTCATCACCGGCGATCCCGGGAAAGAGGAACAATGAGCGCGCCCGGCGGCGACGAGAAACTCCTGGAGCTGAAGGTCGGGGCCGTGATCCTCGTGGCGCTCGCGCTCCTCGTCACGTTCGTGCTCGTGCTCGGCGACTTTTCCTTCCGCAGCCGCAAGGGCGTCGAGGTGTTCTTCCAGAACCCGGGCGGGCTCTCGCCCGGCGCCGCGGTCAAGGTGGCGGGTCGCAAGGTGGGCGTCATCACGGAAATGACGTTCCTCGGCCAGAACGGGCCGGTCGACCCGACCACGAAGAAGAAAGCCCTGATGCGCACCCGCATCGAGATCGACGACGAGGTGTTTGCGGCCCTGCGACGCGACGCGCGCTTCTACATCACCACCAAGGGCATGCTCGGCGATCCGTTTCTCGAGATCGATCCCGGCGCGTCGGCCCAGGCGGTCGATCCTCGAACGCCGTTTTTCGGAGTGGATCCGCCGCGGCTCGATCTGTTCATGGCAGACGCCTACCGCATGGTGAACAGCCTGACCGGGCTGCTCGATCGCAACGCCGAGAACCTGGACACCCTGCTCGGCGGCGGCGCGCGCCTGATGGGCGCCATCAACAAGGCCGTGGACGGCGGCACCGAGGTGGCGCGGCTCGACCGCATCATGGAGGGCGTCGAGAGCCTGGTGAACGAGACGCGCGGGCTCGTGAACGGCGCCAAGGAGAAGTACGTCGACGACCCGGGCGTGGCGCGCACGCTCGACAACCTGGAGCAGATCTCGAACCAGGTGAACGGGGACATCGGCCCGCTCCCCAAGGACGTGCGCCAGGCGCTCGCGACGGTGGATCGCCTGGGCAACTCCGTCGGCCCGGACGAGCAGGCCAAGATCAAGCACGCGCTCGCCAAGCTCGACGAGGTGGCCACGCGCGCGGACGCCACGGTGGGCGACGTGCAGGGCCTCGTGGAGCGCATCCGCAAGGGCCAGGGCACGGTGGGCCAGCTCATGTCGGACGAGGAGATCTAC
>JAQTNF010000150.1 GCA_028713995.1 Deltaproteobacteria bacterium
TGATTCTCCCGCATCGTCCTGTCCCTCCGTTTGCTGCTGCTCAGTCTTCGCAAACTCAGCGTACAGCAATCGGAATTCAGGACGATGCACTCTTACCTTCACTCCTCAACTGGGGGATTTCGGCTGAGGCCGAAGAAAGGCGCGCCTACCTGCTCTGGGAAGGTGGCGGCCGCAACGGCTTGGTGGCCATCTGGGCGCGCAGCTTCTGAAGCACCTCGGGCGGGATCTGACCTCCACCGGGCGGACCGGCGCCCGGCGCCCACCCCATGCCAGGCGGCGGCGTGGCACCCTGGCCTCGCTGGGCTCGCGCCTCGGCCGCCTTCTTCTCGCGCTCCGCTTCCTCGGCCACCTGCTTGTCCGTGCGCGCGAACTCGTCGCCCTTGGCCTTGAAACGCTCGATCATGGAGGTCGACGCGAGGAAGATCTGGTCCGAGATCGACGTCTTCACCCACGTCTCGCGCTCCTTGTCGAGGTTGTTGCCGATCCACAAGGTGAAGGTCCCCTTCTGCCCGGCCTTGGCCGCGTCGAAGACCACCTTGGCCGCGCCCTCCGTGAGCCCGGTCGTCTCGGGCCCGAGCGGCGCATCCTGAAAATCGCGGGTCGTGAGCTGTGCGAGCGATCGCGCGATGCCGTCCATCTTCTTCGAGTCGAAGTTTGCGATCTCGGCGCCGACGGGTGTCCACGCCGCCTGCTCACCCTCTCCATTGCGCTCGACGGCAAGCTCGCCCGCAGCATTCGTGAACGCCATCTTCGTGACGCTGTCCTTGTCGAGATCGAAGATCGTCTTCTCGCGCAAGAGTCCCGCCGACTTGTTGAACGCGGTGCGCAAGGAGCCCGTCACGCGGTAGACCGTGTCCTTTCCGGGCAGCCGGACGAACGTCATGTCCGAGGTCGTCATGCCCACGACGAAACGCGCGAGCTCGGTCGTCCCCTGGAGCGCGGTCACTTCCACGCCCATCTCGTCGTCCACCTGCAACGCCTGGTGGCGCGACTTGTTCTCCGCGATGGCGTCCACCACCTTGAGCTCGGCGAGCGCCTTGACCATGGCCTCCACCGAGGTGGCGGTCACGGCGTAAGGCACGGGCTTCGCCATGCGCCAGCCGTCCTTGCCCTTCGCGAGGACGATCTCCTCCTTCTTCGCCTGCGCGCCCTTGCCCTCGGTGCGCACGACGCGGATGCCGTCGAGCTTGTCCGCGGGCACGGGCCTCAGCACGTCGACGGGCTTTTGCGGTCCGTCCACGGGCTTGCGGAAGACGAGGAACGCCACGAGCGCCAGCACCACGAGCACGGCCAATGCGACGATGTTCCTGTTCATGCTGCCTCCCTCACGCTGCCTTCTTCGCGCCGCCCCTGCCCGAACGGAGGCGCCACCGGATGACCCCGAACAGGATGAAGGCCAGCGGAATTCCGATGATGTTGCCGTACTTGGCGAACGCCCGCGCGGTATCGCTCGCCTTCGCGAGCGGCGGATCGTCCACGTTCTTCATGCGCACCGCGATGAGATCCTCGTCGTTGGTCATCCAGTCGAGGACGTTCTGCACGAAGGTGAAGTTGCCTAGCGCCTGACGCCTGTCGGAACGCGCCAGGTAGCTCAGGATCTCGTCGGCCGGCAGGCCCGGGCTGCCCACCACCACCAGCCTTCCGGGCGCCCTGCTCTTCTCGATGAACGCCGGCGCGGGCTTGTCCACGGGCTTGCCGTCCGCGGTCTTCGTGAGATCCGGCGGCGTCTTGCCCGACCAGAAGCTCGTGAATGTGCCCGAGGCCACGGCCGCGAGCGGGATGCCGCTCTCGAGCGGCGAGCCTTCCTTGACGGCGCAGGGGTCCACCACGGCGCTCGACGGAGACGAGGTCCACGCGGTGCCCGAGCTGAACGCGATCTCCTGCACCTGCCGCCCCGCGCTCACCCCGCCCTTGTCCGCGGCGCGCACGGACGAGACGTACGGGAAGGTGAGGCTACCGAGCCGATGCGTGATCGGGTGTGACTTGCCGAACTGCGTGACGAGCGGCCACGCGGGGTACGGCCTCGGGAACGGCAGCGGAATGGGCTGGCACATGGACACGAAATCCGCGGCCTGCGCGTCGAAGACCAGATCGTCGCCGAGCTTGATGCCGTGGTGCGCGAGGAAGCCCGCAAGCCCCGTGTCGTTGGCCGAGGTCCTGTACGATGGCGGCATGCCCGGGAAGGGCGGCGGCTCGGTCTGCACGTTGGTGCCGGACACGAAGAAGGCGATCGATTTGCCCGAGAGCAGGAACTGGTCGAGGCGGTAGAGCTCCTTCTCATCGAGCTTCGAGCCGGATCCCACGACCACGATGGCGCTCATTTCGGACGGGATCTCGACGTCGCCCTTGCCGAGGTCGAGCTGCCTGTAGACGTAGGTCGTGAGGTTCTGGCGGATGGAACGGAATGCGCCGCGCTTCGACGGATCCTCCATCATCTGCTGCTGGTTCTGGTCGGGCGGCGGCTCGATCTCCGGTTCGCCGTGGCCCACGAGGAAGCCGAGCTCAGGCTTGCGGCCGAGCACCTCCTTGAGCGACGTGGTGACGTCGTACTCGAGACCGACGGGCGACTCGACCGCCGGAATGACCTCGGTCTTCTCGCCGAAGCTGAACGAGATGCCGCGATAACCTTCCTTGACCGTGGCCTGGTCCTTGTCGATGTCCGGGTTGGGCATCTTCTGGATGCCCAGGCTCTTCGCCACCTTCTCGGCCTCCTCGTCGCCCGTGGGGTCGATGAACTCGACCTGCATCTTGCCGTTCGAGCGGTTCTTGTAGCCGTCGAGCAGGTCGCGCACCTGGCGCTCGAGCGAGGCGTAGCGGCCCGGCAGGTTCTTGGTGAAATAGGCCTTCACCACCAGCTTGTCCGGCAGGTTCGAGACGAGCGCCGTGGACGCCTTGGACAGGGAGTGGATCTTGTCCCGCGTGAGATCGGCCCGCGCGAAGAAGCGCACCCCGATCAGGTTGACGAGCACCAGGATGCCGAACAGCACGGCCACGAACAGGGCCGACTCGCTCTTGAGCTTGGTCTTGGTCCGCATGGCCTACCTCCACCGCCTGGATTCGAGCGACCTGAACGCCAGGAACAGGCAGATGACGACGAACGAGAGGAAGAAGACGACGTCGCGCGTGTCGATGAGCCCGCGCACGGCCGAGTCGAGGTGCTTGCCGAAGCCCAGGTACTCCACCCACGGCGAGAGGAAGGCCGGCAGGAAGATCGTGAACTTGTCCACCATCAAAAAGAGCATGGACAGGAACAGGGCCACCACGAAGGCCACGATCTGGTTCTCGGTGAGGCTCGACGCGAGCAGCCCCAGGGCCAGGTACGCGGCGCCCGCGAGCAGGAGCCCCAGGTAGCCGCCCCACACCGGGCCGAAGTCGAGCGGGCCGAAGGCCGCGATGGTGAACGCGTAGGGCAGCGTGAGCGCGAGCGCCACCGCGAGGAGCCCCACGGAGGCCATGTACTTGCCCAGGATCACGTCCACGTCGCGCACCGGCATGGTGATGAGCATCTCGATGGTGCCGGAGCGGCGCTCCTCGGCCACGAGGCGCATGGTGATGGCCGGCGCGAAGAACACGAACAGGAACGGCGCGAGGCCGAAGAAGTCGCGCATGGACACGCGATCCTGGGAGAAGAACGGAATGAAGAACAGGACTCCCACCATGACGAGGAAGATGGCGATGACGAAGTAGGCCACCGGCGAGTTGAAGTAGGCCTTGAACTCCCGGCGGCAGATGGCCATGGTCGTGCGCATCTAGTGGGCCTCCTTTCCCGCGGCGCCGTCGGCCGTGGTGAGCCTGCGGAAGATCGACTCGAGATCGACCTGCTTGCGGCCGAGCCCGAGCAGCACGAGGCCCTTGTCGACCGCGGCCTTGAAGATCTGGGCGCGCAGGTCCTCCCTCGCGTCCCCGTGCACGGTCACGTCGACCTCTCCCCCGCGGCCGCTTTCGGCTGCGTCCACGCCGCGCACGCCTTCGACGCGGCCGAACGCCTCCTTGACCGCCGCCACGCCGCCCCCGGGCGCGGCCAACACCACGTCGTAGCGCGCACCGCCACGCGAGGACTCGAGCTCCTCGGGCGAACCGTCGGCCACCAGCTTGCCCTGGTGGATGATGATGACGCGGCCGGCCGTGGCCTGCACCTCGGTAAGGTTGTGCGTGGACAGGATGACCGTGCGCTCGCGCCCGAGCGACTTCACGAGCTCGCGGATCTCCGCGATCTGGTTGGGATCGAGACCCGAGGTGGGCTCGTCGAGGATCAGGATGGACGGATCGTGGATCATGGCCTGGGCCAGGCCCACGCGCTGGCGGAAGCCCTTGGACAGCGTGCGGATCTCCTTGTCGCGCACGTCGCCGAGCCCGCACACCTCCACGACGCGCGCAAGCGCCTTGTCCTTGGCGTCGACGGCGATGCCGCGCACGTCGGCGACGAAATCGAGGTATTCGCGCACCCGCATGTCGACATAGAGCGGCGCGGTCTCCTGCAGGTAGCCCAGCCGTCGCCGGATGCCGAGCGGATCTTCGGAAATATCGAGACCCGCCACGCGCACCTCGCCCGAGGTGGGCGCGATGAAGCACGTCAGGATCTTCATCGTGGTGGTCTTGCCCGCGCCGTTGGGCCCGAGGAACCCGAGCACCTGCCCCCGCGGGACCTCGAACGACACCGCGTCGAGCGCGCGCACGTTGCCGTAGCGTTTGGTGAGGTTCTTGACCTCGATCATGGTTTCAATGGCCGTCATGACAACCCTTTCGTTTTCAAAGGCGAGCGCCAGTTTACGGACCCGGAAGAACGAGTCAAGCCGGCGCAGTTCGGCGCGTCCTTGACGGAAGAGAACAAGCCGAAGGCCGGTTTATTCCGTCCGATTCACCACACCGTGTGCACGTGCGGGTAAGCCGCGAGGCGCTCGTCCTTGGTGACGAGCCGCGCGCCGTTCGCGAGCGCAGTGGCGGCGATCATGCGATCGGCCGGGTCGCCGTGCAATGCTCCGGGAAGACGGGTGGAGAGGACCGCGATGACAGGCGTGAGCGGTGCGAGCCGAACCTTGGGTAGCACGAGCGCGAGACGGATCCATTCCTCCACGTCCCGATCGAGGCCGAGCCTCCCCCGGCTGACGAGCATGGCGACCTCCCACGCGCTGATGGCCGGCACGACGAGCGTATCCGCGTCGCTGCATGCCTTTCGCGCCGAGCGCGAGAGCTTGTCGGGGGAGGACGCCCACCAGATCCAAGCGTGCGTGTCGAGGGTGATCATTCCCCTACCTCCCATTTCTCGTCGACGGGCGACACGATGTCATCCTCGAACACCACGCTGCCGCGCAGGCTCGCCACCAGATCGTCGTTGGTCTCCGGCGGCGGGACGAGCGCAGCCACGAGCTTGCCGCGCTTAGTGATGTAGACCGTTTCGTGCTCCTTCGCGACGCTGTCGAGCACCGCGAGGCACTTGGCTTTGAACTCGCCCGCTCCCATCTTCTTCATGGCCTTGCTCCTTCTATAACCATGGTCATATGACCATGATAATCAGGATGGACGCATAAAGCAAACGAGAAGCGAACACGACCGGGGAGATGGCCCGCGGCTTGCACGAATCAAAGAAACGGGACAGGCTGTCCCCAACGCGAGAGGTGCGACATGAATGCCACACACCTCCTTCTTGTCGCCGCAGTCGGGCTCCTGCTCCTCGGTTGCAACGACGGGAATTCTTCGGACGCGGACGCCGCACCGGACTCCGGAGTCTCGGGCTGGGACGCGGTGTCCGTCGACGCGGCGAACGCCCCGGACCGGACGATGGTGCGCATCGAGCTCTCCGCCGATCCCGGAGCGGCCCTGGCGAAAGACCCCAAGGCATACGAGCTCTCGTCGCCGAACGGCGCCCTCGCGGTGACGGACGTGAGCTATGACGCGAAAGGGGCCGTGGTCGTCCTCACCACAGAGAAGCAGAAGCTCGGCGTGACCTACACCGCGACCATCCCGGGCAATGGTGATGGACGCAGCGCGGATTTCCCGGCGGCGGACACGGCATCGTTCTACGCCTCCGATTTCACGACCATGGGCCAGTACACGCTCGCGGCAACGCGGGCGGCCATCGGCGAGCATTGCGTCGTCTATGTTGAGGACGGGCAGGTCGTGAACACCGCGAGCGACATCGTCGCCTATTTCGACGAAAAGGTGGAGCCAACGGAAAGCGCGTTTTTCACCGCCCCGCCGGACAAGGACGGAAACAACCGCATCGTGCTCCTCGCGCTCGACGGCAAAGGTCAGTACGGCGGCTACTTCGATCCGACCAACACGTTCTCGGACGCCGAGGCCATGGCCATGTGGGGCACGCACTCCAACGAGATGGAGATGATCTACGTCGATGCCCTGTCCGCCGTGGACTATTACTCCTTGGTCATTCCGCACGAGTATCAGCACCTGCTTTACAACTTTCGCCACGGAACGAACGCCGAGTACTGGGCCTACCACGACGAGGGGCTCGCCGAGTGCGCCGCGATGGCCGTGAACGGGGAGAACGACTATGCGGTGACCTTCTACTCCGCGGACTACCAGGGTCTCATCGCGAAAGGGCTCTCGCTCGTCAACTGGACCTGGGGGCTTTACGAGAACTACGCCGTCGCCTACCTCTTCTGGACCTACGTGGCGGGCCGCATGGGGGGCGTGGACGCCTACGGCGATATCTTCGACCTCGACATCGGGCGTCCGGACGAGGTGGGCGCATTCCTCAACGCGCGGCTCGGCGAGGGGTTCGCGCAGGTGCAGCTCGACGAGATGATCGCGATCGCGGTCCAGGCGCCGCAGGGCGACCTGGGCTTCAACGGACTCGTGGAGCCCGGCTTGCTCGCGCATCCCCACGCGCCAAGCGGCACGGACTCGCTCGATCTCGAGCCGTATGCAGGCGCCTTCTTCGGGCTCTTCGCCGACACGGTGGACTACCCCGGAACGCAGGGCCCGGACATCGTCTATGCCGGCGTGGCCGCTTCCGGCGAAACGGATCTCGCCGCGCCCTTCTCCCTTGGCCCGGGCGGGCTCCTGGTCGCGCTCAACGGCAACCAGGAGTGGAGCTCGTTCCCCACCGAGCACTCCGGCCCGGACCTCCCGGCGCTCAAGTCGGCGTCGACGCGCGCTCCGCATGGCGGGCTCTTCGTATCGCCGGCGTGGAGGGATCCTCCTCCTCTTCGTCGCGACGCGCCCGGCCCCGTGCTCGCGTGGCGCGAGTCGATGCTGGCGCGGTAGAGTTCATTCAGGTCGGGATGTTGCCGTTGCGCTTGGGCCAGGCCTCGCCCTGCTTGCCGAGGTGGGCCTTCAGGTGGCGGAAAAGCTTGGCGCGCGTCTCGGACGGCTGGATCACGGCGTCCACGTAACCGCGCTCCGCGGCGCGGTACGGGTTCAGGAACCTGCTCTCGTACTCCTCGAGCTTCTCCTTGGCCGCCTCCTTCTGGTCCTCCGCCTCGGAGATCTCCTTGCGGAAGAGCACCTCCACCGCGCCGGCCGCGCCCATCACGGCCACCTCGGCCGTGGGCCACGCCAGATTCACGTCGCCGCCCACGTGCTTGGAGCTCATGACGATGTACGCGCCGCCGTAAGCCTTGCGCATGATAACCGCCAGCTTGGGCACCTGGGCCTCGCAGTAGGCGAACATGAGCTTGGCGCCGTGCGCGATGATGCCGCTGTGCTCCTGCGCCGCGCCGGGCAGGAACCCGGGCACGTCCACGAATGAAACGATGGGCACGTTGAACGCGTTGCAGGTCCGGATGAAGCGACCCGCCTTGCGCGAGGCGTTCGAGTCGAGCACGCCCGCCATCATGGCCGGCTGGTTGGCGATGATGCCCACGGGAATGCCGCCGAGCCGCGCGAAGCCCACCACCACGTTCTTGGCCCAATTCTTCTGGATCTCGAAGAAGGTGTTGCGATCGAACACGGCGTCGACGACCTTCTTCACGTCGTAGACCTGCTTCGACGACTCCGGGATGATCTTGTCGAGCTCGCCGAGATCGCGCTCCACCGGATCGGTCGCCTCCACGTAGGGCGGGTGCTCGAGGTGGTTCTGCGGCAGGTACTCGAGCAGCCTGCGCACGCCGCGGATCGCGGACGCGTCGTCGTTGTACACGAGGTGCGCGATGCCGGTCGTGCGGCCGTGCACGTCCGCGCCGCCGAGCGTCTCGGCGTCGACCTCCTCGAAGGTCACGGTCTTCACGACCTTGGGCCCGGTGAGGAACATGTAGCTCTGCTTGCGCACCATGACCACGAAGTCGGTCAGCGCCGGCGAATACACCGCGCCGCCCGCGCAGGGGCCCATGATCATGGAGATCTGCGGGGCGAAGCCGGACATGCGCACGTTGCGCCGGAAGATCTCGCCGTACCCCCCGAGCGAGTCGATGCCCTCCTGGATGCGCGCGCCGCCCGAGTCGTTGATGCACACCATGGGCGCCTTGGCCTGCATGGAGAGATCCTGCAGCCGCGTGATCTTGCGGGCGTGGGCCTCGCCGAGCGAGCCGCCCATGACCCGTCTGTCCTGCGAGTAGGCGAACACCACGCGCCCGTTCACCTCGCCGCTGCCCGTGATCACGCCGTCGCCAGGAAACTTCTTTCCCTCGAGCCCGAAGTCCGTCGAGCGGTTGACCACGCTCGCGCCGATCTCTTCGAACGTGCCGTCGTCGAAAAGGAGATCGAGCCGCTGCCTCGCCAGGTTCGGCATCCCATCCTCGCTCACGACCTCCAGCTTGGGGTGATGCTCCTTGCCCACCTCCGCCGCCGACGGCGGATCGCTGCTCTTTTTGCGAAGCTCGTTCGAGGGCACGTCAAACATGATTTTCTCCTTGGATCTGGAAGCCACCCCGCAGGCCCGCCTCGAACCTGCCTTTGGCTCGCCGTGGGTAGCAATTTCCAAGCCATGGGCACTGATCCCTTGTGCAGGTTTTCCGGGTTGCGCGAGAATTGTGTGGATACGGCGTGTTCGCCCCTCAACCTGATGCGTCGTCATGCGAATATGTCGTACCGACCGCACCCCTGGAGAGTGCTTGAGGCTACGCACCTGCATAGCCCGCTTCGCACCCGCGACTTGCAGTGCGGATGTCCAGATCAGAAGCGGGCGACGACGGCCAGCTGCGCCAGGTAGCCTCCCATGAGCCCCTTCATCTGCAATTCCTGGAGGAACTCGCCGCCTGCCGGATTCAGGCGGATCTCGAGCCAGTCGAGCGGAATGAATGAGAGCCCGAACCGGGCCATCGCGAACAGGTAGTTGTTGTTGCTGATCATGTAGCCGCCCTCGAGCTCCACGGCCAGGGAAAGCCACGACGGCCCGACCTGGAACATGAGGCGCGGCATGATTCCCAGACGCAGGCCCAGGAACTGGCCCCAGAGTGGCTTCCACTCCGCGATTCGAGTGGTGGAGAAGGCGACCGTGAGCCCGAGGTCGAGCCAGATCGGATCGCTGATAATGTGGAAGCCCGGATTCAGGCCGCCCGCCAAGGTCGTGTAGGGACGCCCCTCCTTGCCCCACATGGCCGTTCCGAGCGAGACGCCTCCCACCGGTCCCACATAGAAGAGGCCGCCGTCCGCGGGCGCCGCCGTCCCTTCCGTGACCGCCGGACCTTGAGACGCGGGTGCGGGCGGCGCGGCGACCAGGGCGGCGAAGAGCGTGTCCAGCTTCTGCGGCGGGCTCTGGCCATCGAAGACCTGGGGCTGCATGCCCGGCGCCTCGATCCGGATGGCATGCGGGCCGACCGGTATCACGCCCTCCCAAGGGATCTGGCCCACGAGCTGATCGTCGATGTAAAGGGACGCGCCAAGCACGGGCTGATCGAGCAACACGCGCAACATGCTCTCGGACGGGCTCAGCTCCGCGGCGCTGCGACAGGTCCCAGACGCGCAGATGCCGTCCTCGCCGCAGTCACCAACCCGCGTGCAGGTCCCGGCCCGGGCGGACGCTGCGTGCCCCACGAAGCAAACAATCGCAAAGATGAAAAAGTTCTTTCTCGTCATCAAGGCGAAGCTCCTCTTTACAGACGTTGAACGTTCGTTTTCTCCGCACAAGATGAGGAAGTTTATCCTCAAAACACGCATCTGTATACCGTGGAGCTGATTCGGGGCTGACTCAGATGGTCCGCGAAGGCGATTGCGGACCGAGCTGTTTGACGATGGCCGCGGGATCGAAGCCCGGCAGCAGCCTGCCGCGGATTTCGAAGACCTGGACTCCGGAGGTGGGCACTCCCTGGGCGCGTCCCTTCTCTGCCAGCTCGCCTAAGGCCTTGGGATCCGCATCCAGGTCGCGCTCCACATACGGGATGCCCTGGTCGAGCAGCCAGCGGCGCGCCTTCTGGCACACGGGGCAGGTGCGCGTGGCGTACATGACGACATCCGCTCCCGTCGGATTGCCGGACGCCACGGGGCCGGAAGCCGCAGACGCGGAGGTCGCGGGAGGAGGCCGGTGCCGGACCTCGTAGGCGTCCCTGGGCTCGGCCCGCACCGGGTATCGTCCGTCCTTGCCGGGCGCGGTGAGATCGGCGAGGAAGATCCAACGCGGGTCGCGCTTCTCGGGCGGCACCGAGGGATCCTGGACCCGCACCTCCTTGCGCGCTTCGGCCGGAACCTCGGCGACCGAGGAGGCCACATGCGGCCCACCGTCCGCGAACCAGCTGAGCACCAGGTCCTTGCGGGCGCCGTCGACGACCGGTGGAGCCGGAGCCTTGGCGCCGTCGGTCCCGTCCGACCTCCCGCGCGAGACGCACCCTGCCGCGAGCGCAACAAAAAGAAAAACGATCGTGCTTCGTGCGTCCATCATGCTCGAATTTCCGAACACGCGGGCTCTCGGATTTGTTCCGCGAGCGATCAACGGCCCACGAAGGCACGCAGAGCAGCGCGATCCTTCTGGCACGCCTTCACGAGACCCTCGGCCCGGTCGAGCGACGCCGTGGCACCGTCGAGGGCCTTGACCGCGTCGGCCTGCAGTCCGCGCAGCCGCCCGGCCTCGCCCGGCGGGAGGCCCCCGTCGCCCGGGTTCGACGCCTTGGCGCGCGCCACCGCGGACTCCACCTCGTAGGTCTCGGCCCGCGCGAGAGCGAGTTTTCCGTTCGACACCGCGAACGCGCGGTAGGCCTTCACGCACAGATCCCTCACGATCCGCACGCGTGCCGACCCGACCGCGAGATCCGCCAGTTGTTGCAGCCGGTCGCCCTGCTCCGCATCCGCGACGTCGGACATCTCCCCAATCGCCCGCTCCAGCTCTGCGAAGTCCCGGCGATCCTCGGCCGTGGGCCCGTCCTCGCACCGCGCCGCGAGGAGCGCGAACAGGGCGAGCGCGCTAGAGGGCCAGCGCATCGCAGGTCATCCAGCCGTCATAGATCG
>JAQTNF010000151.1 GCA_028713995.1 Deltaproteobacteria bacterium
CCGCGCCAGTTCGTAAGCTATAAGACAAGTTGCCAGCTTGGTATTCCGAAAGATGCGAAAGTTGTATGCTTTCACGGCTTGCCGCGCCCCCATGAAGATTCTTGGCAAACCTATCGAAGATCTCAGCCATCAGCATGTAACCCGGCTACGATACCCCGCCAGCCGGGGACAACTTTTCGGCCAAGAATTCGCGAGGTTGGCACCTTGAAAGGGCTGGACCCATCGGACCTATTTTCTCGGAGCGTTCACCTCGAGAGCGCCGCGCGTCTCCTCGTAGACGGCCTTCATGCGCTTGAGCTCGTCGGGCCGCGTAACGGCGAGGTCGAGCTTCTCGCCCGGATCCGCGGCGAGGTCGAACAGCTGGTAGCGGTTGCCGTTGATCGAGTGGATGAGCTTCATGCCGCGATCGATGACCGCGTACATCTCCTCGATGTATTCGCCCGGCGGCTGGTCGAGGAAGACGCGCCGATCCGTGTCGTCGGCGCCGGTCATGAGCGGCACGAGGCTGAAGCCGTGCGCCTGGGGCGGCGGCCTCACGGCGAGGAGATCGTAGGCGGTCGCGGGCAGGTCGATCTGCGAGACGCGCGCCTTGACGCGCCGCGGCGCAAGGCCCGGCACCACCCAGATCCAGGGGACGCGCACGACCTCCTCCCACAGCCTGCGGCCGTGGAACATGATGTCGTGCTCGTTGAACGCCTCGCCGTGGTCCGCCGTGAGCACCACCATCGTGCGGCCGCCAAGGCCCTTCCTCTCGATGGCGTCGAGCACGCGCCCCACGTGGTGGTCGGTGAAGGCCACCTCCCCGTCGTACAGGTCGCGCATGCTCTCGCCGAAGCCGTACCCCTCGTGCTTCAGGTAGTCGCGGTGCGGGTCCATGAAGTGCGCGAACAGGAAGAAGCGGCCCGAGGTGAACGCCGGATCGTCGAGCGCCGCGATGGCCTCGTCGGCCACGTCCGGGCTCGTCACCTTCTGATCCTGATCTTCGGGCCCGGGCGGCACGGCGACCCGCCAGCGCTCGAAGCCCTGATCGAGCCCGCCGAACGTGAAGTAGAAGTGGGAGCCGATGCCCGCCGTGCGCAAGCCCGCGGCCTTGAGCGCCTCGGCCATCATGTCGTTGCGGGGGAGGTACCTGGGGAAGTGGGAGTAGGTGCAGTAGGCCTCGGACGGGTACCTGCCGATGAAGATGGGTGCGAGCGAGCGGCCCGTGAACGACGACAGGGCGTAGGCGCGCTCGAAAACCACGCCGCGCGCCGCGAGCTTGTCGATGTTCGGCGTGATGGGACGCGGGTAGCCCATGTAGCCCGTGTCCCATCGCAGGGCGTCGACCGTGATCAGCACGAGCGAGAGATCCTGGGGGATGCCAGCCGGCCGCTGCGCCGGTGGCGCGGCCGCGATCGCGGTGCGCGGCCTCTTGACGGGTGCATCCGCGCCGGAGCAGTCCTCGTCCACGCCGTTGCCGGGGATGTCGCGCGCGCCCGGGAAGCGCGCCGGATCGCGGTCGTCGCAGTCGCCGCCGCCGAAAAGGGCCGAGGCGCCGTCCTTGTCGCGATCCGTGATTCTCCGCAGGGCCGGGAGCAGGCGCGAGGAGAGGGCGGTGTCGGACTCCACCGCGATCGCGGCCCCCTCAAACGAGCCGAACGAGAGCGCCGCGGCCAGGGACGCGCCGATGGCCGCACCCGCGCAGAGCGCCGCGGCCGGGATGAAGACTCGCGCGCGGCCGGGCGCGGCGCCCAGGAATGCGGCGCACGACGCGGCGAGCGGGAAGACGGCGTAGCCCGCGAACCTGAGGTCGAGCTCGTCGCGCCGCAGAAGACCCATGAACGAGAGCGCGCCAGCGCCGTCCTTGGGCGAGACGAACGCGAGGAGGGCGAGGGCCGCGGGCGCAAAGAGCAGTGAAGGTCCGGCCAGGCGTGCGAGCCACGGGGCCGGCAGACGCGCAAGGGGGGCCGCGAGGGCGCGCGCCGCGGCGCCGGCCAGGACCGCGAGCGAAAGGCCAAGCCCCAGGAACGCGGCCACGAGGAGCAGGGCCGCAAGGCCCATGTGGTGGAAGCGCCCGAGCGAGAAACGCGTCAAATGGTATGCGGCCGCGACGAAGACGAGCGATGCGAGGCCGAAGCAGAGCGAACGGGCGAGGAAGCGCGCGCCGTCCGCGGCGGAAGCGCGCAGCCGCTTAAGACCGCGCGAGAAGAGGCCCACCGGATCGCGGCCAAAGGCGAGCGTGAGGGCGAGGGGGGCAACGAGCCCAGCCGCGAGCCCGAGAAACGACGTGACGCCCGCGGCGAGCAGCGCGGCGTGGGCGGCCTCGCCTGGCGGAGAAGCGAGCGCGCCGTCCACGGCCCCGCTGAGCGCGCCGGCCGCGGCGCCGATCGCGAGCGAGACGGGCCAGCGCCAGGCGGGGGGGGAACGTGTGTCCGGGGTCATCCGGCCTCGCCGGGGTCCTTGCTCTCTCCCGCGGGAGGCTCGCGAAAGAGGCTGCTCTTCTTGTAGCGCTCGATCGAATGCCTGATGAGGATCTTGAGCACGGCCGTGGTCGGCACGGCGAGCAGCACGCCCAGGAACCCGAACAGCTCGCCGCCTGCCATGAGGGCCACGATGATCCACAGGGGCCGCAGGCCTAGCTTGCCGCCCAGGATCTTCGGGGTGATGAAGACGGCGTCGGAGAGCTGGACCGCGGCGAACACGACGGCCACGCCCACGACCCTTCCTGCGCCCTGGAAATCGAGCACCGACAGGGTGAGAGCGAGGACGAAGCCCGTGGCCGCGCCCACATAGGGGATGAAGCACAAAAGCCCCGTGAGCAGCCCCACGCCGATGGCGACCGGGATGCCCACGATCGAGTAGCCCACGGAATAGAGCGTGCCGAGGACGAGCATGACCATGAACTGCCCGTGCAGGAACGCGGACAGGCTCTCGTCCACCTCCCCCGCGATCTGGCGCGCCGGGGCGCGGAACCTGAGCGGCACGAGGCCGTCGACCGCGTCGATGATGCGCGGGAAGTCCTTGAGCAGGAAGAACACGAACAGGGGGAACATCATGGCCCCCACCACGGCGAAGATGATCGAGAACGTACGGCTGAAGGCCACGGTCAGCACGTTCGTGGCGGGCTCGATGAGCTTGGGCCCGAGAGCCTGGACATAGCTCCGGATCTGGGTAAGCGCCTCGCCCACCGAGGTCGGCACGTCGAGGCCGGTGATCTTCTCGAACCACGGGACCACCGAGTCGTTGAAGGCGGCGACCTTGTCCGGCATGCGCGTGAGGAACTGCCGGAACTCGTCCACGATGTCCGGGATGACCACGAACAGCACGGCGAAGAAGCCCACGCCCAGCGCGATGAGGACGATGAGGGTGGCCGTGAAGCGGCTCACGTAGCGCAGGCGCGCGAGCCGCGTCACGAGCGGATCGAGCACGTAGGCCACGAGGAACGACAGCAGGGTGAGGGTCGCGACCCGCTCGAGGGAGGAGATGAGGATGAAGAAGAGGGCCGCCACGCCGAGCCCGATGGCCCAGCGCCGCACCATCCGACGGGATTCCGGCGACTCCAACATGAAGATCAGTCTACAGACCCCGCGCCCGCGAGTCTAGGAACCGTCGGTTACTCCGGCACGGGGCGCAGTTCGGCCGAGACGACGGCCACCCCGCCCTCGCGCACGTCGAAGAGCTTGTACGCGGGGAAGAAGCCCTCGCGCCGGAAAATGACGCGGTGCGGACCGGGCTTGAGCAGCAGGCCCTCCTTCTCGAACATGGAGGCCGGGCCCATGAGCGTCTCGTCGACCTCGATGACCGCGTCGGAGGGAACGGCCTTGAAGCGCACCGTGCCGCGAGGACCCGCGTCCGGCCGCTGGGCGCCGCCGCAGGACGCGCCGAGCGCGATCGCCGCAAGAGAAAGAACCAGGGTGGCAAATGCGCGGCGCACCTACGGCTCCAGGCGGTAGTTGGGGGCTTCCTCGGTGATGATGACGTCGTGCACGTGGCTCTCGCGCAGGCCCTGCGGGGTGGAGCGGATGAAGCTTTGCCCTCGCGTCTTCAGGGTCGTGATGTCGGGCGAGCCCGTGTAGCCCATGCCGGCGCGCAGCCCACCCACGAGCTGGTAGAGGATGGATGAAAGCGTGCCGCGATGGGGGACGCGCCCCTCGATGCCCTCGGGCACGAGCTTGCGCTCCTCGACGTGGGCCTGGAAGTAGCGGTCCTTGCTGCCGCGGCGCATGGCGCCGAGCGAGCCCATGCCGCGGTACGTCTTGTAGCTGCGGCCCTGGTAGAAGATGATCTCCCCGGGCGCCTCGTCCGTGCCCGCGAACATGCTGCCGAGCATGACCGTGTCCGCGCCCGCGGCGATGGCCTTCACGATGTCGCCCGAGTACTTGATGCCGCCGTCGGCGATGATCGGGACGCCGGCCTTGGCCGCCTCCTCGGCGCAGGCCATGATGGCGCTCACCTGGGGCACGCCCACTCCGGCCACGATGCGCGTCGTGCAGATCGAGCCCGGCCCGATGCCCACCTTGACCGCGTCCGCGCCGGCCTCGATGAGGGCGCGCGTGCCCTCGGCCGTGCCCACGTTGCCGCCCACCACCTCGCACCGCGGGTGCTCGGCCTTGGTGCGCTCGACGGCCTGGAGGACCGCCCTGGTGTGGCCGTGGGCCGTGTCGATGAAGATCACGTCGCAGCCCGCCTCGGCCAGCGCCGCGGCGCGCTCGCGACGATCCTCCTCGACCGTGCCCAGCGCGGCGCCCACGAGAAGCCGGCCCATGCCGTCCTTCACGGCGAACGGGTTCTGCTCGGCCTTGAGCAGGTCGCGGATGGTGATGAGGCCAACGAGGTGGTTCTCGCCGTCGACCACGAGCAGCTTCTCGATGCGGTGCTGGTGCAGGAGGCGCTTGCACTCCTCGAGGGGCAGGTGCTCGCGCACGGTGATCACCTTGCGCGTCATGAGCTCCTCGACCTTGAGGCGGAGGTTGGTCTCGAAGCGCACGTCCCTGTGGGTGATGATGCCGACGACCTTCTTGGTCTTGGATTCCACCACGGGCAGGCCCGAGATGTTGTACTGGCGCATGGCGTCGAGGGCTTCGTGCAGGGACTGGCCCGGGGTCACGGTGACCGGCTCCACGATCATGCCCGACTCGGCCTTCTTGACCTTGCGCACCTCGGCGGCCTGCTCCACGGGGGTGAAGTTCTTGTGGATCACGCCGAGACCGCCGGCCTGCGCCATGGCGATGGCCGTGGCCGACTCGGTGACCGTGTCCATGGCCGCGCTGACGAGCGGGATGTTGAGCGGGAGCTTGCGCGTCAGGCGCGTCCCGACCGCCACCTCCGAGGGCATGATCTCGCTGTAGCTCGGGAGCAGGAGCACGTCGTCGAAGGTCAGGCAGATTTCCGGGGTTGTGCGGCTCAAGGGGAACCTCCTCACCCACGCTCGACGGCGGGGCGCCGATTCTATCCAGGCGCGCTCGCGGCGGTCAATGGAAATCCCGGCTGCCCGCGCTCTTGGGCTGAAAGCCGATGATACGGTATTCTCGTTCCCCATGGGATCGAAGAAGAAGCGCCGCGCCCCAACCGGGCCGCGGGTCGTGCCGCAGCCGGAGCCGGCGGCCTGGGACCCGCGCCGGGAAAAGGCCGCGGTGTGGGGATTCGGCGCGCTGCTCGCGCTCGCCACGTCGCTCCCGTACCTGATCGCATGGGCTTCGGCCGCTCCGGGCGAGGTCTTCACGGGCATCGCGTTCAACAGCACGGACACGAACCAGTACCTGGCCTGGATCAGGGACGGCGCGCGCGGCGAGGTCATCTTTACCAACCGCTACACGCCCGAGCCCACGCCGCCCGCCTTCTTTGTGCCGTTTTTCCTGGTGCTCGGGTGGATCTCGCGGCTGACCGGGCTGCCGGCCGTCGCGGTCTTCCACGGGGCGCGCGTCCTGCTCGTCCCGGCGCTCGTGCGCGTGGTCCACTGGTTCTCCGGGCTGTTCCTCGCCTCGACGCGCGACAGGTTCTTGGCCACCGGGCTGGCCGTGACCATGGGCGGCCTGGGGCTGCCGCTCCACGCGCTCGGCGTATCGTTCGGCGACAAGCTGATGGAGATGCCCATCGACTTCTGGGTGCCCGAGGCCTTCGTGTTCCAGACGCTCTATACCTACCCGCACCTGGTGCTCGCCACGGCCCTCATGCTCCTCGCGATCGGCCACGCGAAGCAGGCGCTCGCCGCCTCTGCGCGGCGCCGGGTCGCCCTGTCGTGGGCGTCCGCGTTCGGCTTGGCGCTCGTGCACCCGTTCGATCTCGTGCCGGTCTACGCCGTGATGATCGCGTTCGGCGCCATGGCCCTCGCGCGCGAGCCCGTGGCGTGGAAGCGCATCGTCGCGACGCTGGCAATCATCGGCATCGCCTCGGCGCCGCCCGCGATCGCGCAGCTCGCCCTGCTCGAGAGCTCGCCCGGGCTCGAGGGCTTCTTCGCGCAGAACAGGCAGACCGTTCTCGGAGCCGCTCAGTTCGCGCTCGGCATGGGGCTTCCCCTGCTCGCCGCGCCCGTGCTGCTGCTCTTCGGGCTCGCCGCGCGCCGCGGCTCGTCGGGTGCGATCGCGCAGCCGCTCGCGCACCTCTGCCTGGTCCTCGCGCTCGTCTTCCTGTCGTCGTTCGACCTGCGGCGGAGGTTCCTGATGGGTATCGACGTGCCGCTCGCGATCGTCCTCGCCTGGTCGCTTCGCGCGTGCCTCGACGCGTTGCGGGCGAATGGCCGCGCGGCCGCGGGTGCGGCGTTCGCGTTCATCCTGCTGTGCGCGCCGGGCAGCGCGCTCAAGATGGCGCACGACCACGAGACCCAGCTCGCAGCGGATGCCAAGCCGCGCGCGCGCTATTACCACACCGGGCCGCAGCGCGATCTGTACGCGTTCCTGGGCGAAAAGAGCACGGCCGCCGACGTGACGCTCACGGATCCCATCACCGGCAACGAGTTGCCCGCTTACGCGGACACGCGCGTCTTCGTGGGCCACTGGGCGTACACGCGCGACTATCGCGACAAGGTCCGGGAGTGGAACGCCCTCAAAGATCCGGCCAGCGGCGCCGCAATGCTCGGCAATCTCGTCACACGCCACGGGATCACCTTTGTCGCGCTCGTGCGCGCCCGGGACCGCGAGTCGCGGCTCGAAGCGCTCCTGCGCGGTCGTCCCGACCTCGAACCGGTGTTCGAGAACGCCGCGGGCGTGATCTTCCGCGTGACCTTCAAGCCCTAATCGGGCTGGCCGGTGGGACGCAAGAGGATGTCGTGGACCTCCACGTGGGCGGGCGCCGACAGGGCGTGCAGCACGGCCGCGGAAACGTCCCTGGGGTCGAGTGGCCGATAGAGAGGGGCCTTGGCGCGCGCGGCCTCCACGCTGCCGTACATGACCGCCTTGAGCTCGGTCTCCACGTCGCCCGGGCTCACGGCCGAGACGCGCGTTTCGCTTCCGGCCTCTCGCAGCTCGCGCCGCAGGCCCTCGGTGAGCGCGCGCACCGCGTGCTTGGTGGCCGCGTACATGCCGTTGCCGAGCTGCACCCTGTGCGCCGACATGGACGCGATGTGCACCACGTGCCCCGCCGCGCCGCGCCGCCGCATGTCCGCGAGCGCCTCGCGCGTGCAGATCGCCACGGCGAGCACGTTGAGCTCGAGCAGCGCCCTGAAGTCCGAGGTCGCGCCGGTCATGAGTGGGGCGAGGCGGCCGATCCCCGCGTCGTTGACGAGCACGTCCACTCCCCCGAAGCGCGCGCGCACGGCCTCGAAGGCGGCGAGGATGTCGGCTTCCACGCGCAGATCCGCGACCACGCACAGGGCCTCGCCGCCCCCGGCCTCGATCTCGGAGCGCACCGCGTCGAGCCTTCCCGCGCGCCTCGCGAGGAGCGCCACGCGCATGCCCGCCCTCGCCAGATCAAGCGAAACGGCCCGCCCGATGCCGGCCGACGCCCCGGTCACGAGCGCCACCTTGCCGCGCCACCTGTCCATATCGTGCATCGAAGCCTCCTTGACGATCATGCGTTCCCATGTCATCCGATACTTAACAAACAAAACGGAGGTTCGAGATGAAAGGCAACAAAAAGATCCTCGATGTCCTGAACGGCCTGCTCGCTGACGAGCTGACGGCCATTCCACAGTACATGGTGCACTCCGAGATGTGCGACAACTGGGGCTACGAGCGTCTGCACAAATTGATCGAGAAGCGCGCCGTCGACGAGATGAAGCACGCCGAGAAGCTCATCGCGCGCATCCTGTTCCTCGAGGGCAAGCCGATCGTGAACCGCCTCAAGGACATGCACATCGGCGCCGAGGTCGAGAAGCAGATCGCCAACGACTGGGCCGCCGAGGACGGCGCCGTCAAGGCGTACAACACGGGCATCAAGCTGGCGGTCGAGGTGGGCGACAACGGCACGCGCGAGCTGCTCGAGGCCATCCTCAAGGACGAGGAGGACCACATCGACTGGCTCGAGGCCCAGGGCGACCAGATCCGTCAGATGGGCGCGCAGCAGTACCTGGCCGAGCAGATCCGCGAGGGCTGAGGGTCCTCTTCGCCGCCCCGTTTCTTCGCGTCCGCTTGCTCCTTGCTCGTGAAAAACCGCCGTGCTATGGATGTCGCCCCCGGCAATGAGGCCGGGGAATGCACACGCCCCGTCCGCCCGCCTCGCGCGGGCGGCCGCACCCCGGGTGCCCTTCGAAGCCCGCTCGCGGGCGAAGTAGGGGTCGGGTTCGGAGAAAGGGGCGGAGGCGGGCCGAGGCGAAAAGCCGCGACCCTTTGAACCCGGAGGAGATCATGAGCGACCCCACCATCGCGGCCTTGCCGCCCGAACAAGCCGGCCCGGCCATCACCTTGAGAGAGCTCCTGGAGGCGGGCGTCCACCTGGGGCACCACACCAAGCGCTGGAACCCCAAGATGCGGCGCTACATCTACGGGGCGCGCAACGGCGTGCACATCATCGACCTGCGCCAGACCGCGGAGCTGTTCAACAAGGCGTACACCTCGGTGACCAACCTGGTGGCCAAGGGCGGGCACGTGCTGTTCGTCGGAACCAAGCGCCAGGCCATCGACACCATCCGGGAGGAGGCGGTGCGCGCCGGTATGCACTCGGTGACGAACCGCTGGCTGGGCGGCACGCTCACCAACTTCCGGACCATCAAGACCACCGTGGAGCGCATGCGGACCATCGAGACCATGCGCGCGGACAACTCCTTCCAGGGCCTTTCCAAGAAGGAGATCCTGGCCATCGATCGCGAGTACGACAAGCTTCTCAAGTTCGTCGGCGGCATCAAGGACATGAACTCGCTGCCCGCGGTGGTGTTCGTCGTCGATCCCAACAACGAGTCCATCGCGGTGGCCGAGGCGCGCAAGCTCGGCATCACCCTCGTGGCGCTCGTGGACACCAACTGCGATCCGGACTTCATCGACCTGCCCATCCCCGGCAACGACGACGCGACCCGGTCGATCCGGCTCGTCACCTCCAAGATCGCCGACGCCTGCATCGAGGGCGTCAAGCGCCGCAGGGAGATGACCGGCAAGGGCGGCATGGAGAGCGGGCCGGCGGTGGCCGGTCCCAAGGTGGAGATGGCGCGCAGGCCCAGGCCGCAGCAGGCCCACAAGCCCAAGCCCGACGCGGAACCGAACAAGGAAGGCTGATCCGAAAGGAGTGATCGATATGGCCATCACGATGGACATGATCAAGGAGCTGCGCGAGCGCACGGGCGCTGGCGTGGTCGACTGCAAGAAGGTGCTCGCCGAGGTGGACGGCGACGTGGACAAGGCCGTCGATGAGCTGCAGAAGCGCGGCATCGCCAAGGCGGCCAAGAAGGCTGGGCGCATCGCGGCCGAGGGCCACGTCGGATGCTACGTGCACGCCGGAGGCCGCATCGCGGTGCTCGTCGAGGTCAACTGCGAGAGCGACTTCGTGGCGCGCACGCCCGAGTTCAAAGAGCTGTGCGAGGACGTGGCCATGCAGATCGCGGCCATGAACCCGCTTTACGTGCGCGAGGACGAGATCCCGGCCGAGGACGTGAACAAGCAGACCGAGATCTTCGTGGCCCAGGTGAAGGAAGAGGGCAAGCCCGACAAGATCGCGCCCAAGATCGTGGAGGGCAAGGTCGTGAAGTGGAAGAAGGAGGTGTGCCTCGTCGACCAGCAGTTCGTGAAGAACGACGAGATCACGGTCGGCGACCTCGTGGCCCAGGCCACGGCCAAGACCGGCGAGAAGGTGACCATCCGCAGGTTCGCGAGGTTCGAGGTGGGAGAGGGGCTCGCCAAGCGCGAATGCAACCTGGCCGCCGAGATCGCCGAGCTGCAGCAGGGCGGCTGAGAAGGTCCCTTGCGTTGCGCGTGATGCTCAAGCTTTCCGGCGAGGTGCTCGCCGGTCCCTCCGGCGCGGGGCTCGATCCAGGTGTTTTGGGCGCGGTGGCTGGGGAGCTCGCCCGGGCGCAGGGCAAGGGCGCCCGAGCGGCGATCGTGCTGGGCGGCGGCAACATCTTCCGCGGCCTTTCGAGCGCGGCGAGCGGAATGGACCGGGTGTCCGCGGAC
Source organism: Deltaproteobacteria bacterium (assembly GCA_028713995.1). Taxonomy (GTDB): domain Bacteria; phylum Myxococcota_A; class Polyangia; order JAAYKL01; family JAAYKL01; genus JAQTNF01. Next base: position 10,512 of record JAQTNF010000151.1, read on the forward strand.
CAGATGGGCATGCTCGCCACCATGGTGAACGGGCTCGCGCTTTGCGACGCCGTGCGGCGCGCCGGCGGGCGGGCCGAGCTCTTCACGGCATGGGCCGTGGGGCCCGTGGGCACTCCGTTCAGAAGCGATCTCGCCTCCGGTGCCATCGACGGCGGCGCGCTCGCGATCATCACCGGCGGCACGGGCAACCCGTTCTTCTCCACCGATTCCGCGGCCGCGCTGCGCGCCGCTGAGCTGTCGTGCGGCCTGCTCCTCAAGGGCACCAAGGTCGACGGCGTCTACGACAAGGACCCGGCCAAACACCCGGACGCGCGCCGCCTCGATCGGCTCACGGCCACCGAACTCATCGATCGCCGGCTGGGCGTGATGGATCTCACCGCGGCCGCCCTGTGCCGCGACAACGGCATCGCCATGCGCGTCTACCGCATGGCCGAGCCGGGCGCCATCGGCCGCGCGGCCATGGGCGAGCCCCTCGGAACGCTCATCGAGGCGATCTAGGAGCCTGTCGGAAAGAATTTCCCGACAGGCTTCTAGGCTGAAGTTCCCCCGCGGTCCGGACACAGTTCGTCAGTGATCATCGGGAGATAGGCTGGAAATCGGGTGCACGCGCCTGTCTACACGGCGATCTCCTTGAGGAGGTCGAAGGCGCGCTGCTG
>JAQTNF010000152.1 GCA_028713995.1 Deltaproteobacteria bacterium
GTGCTCGCCCTGCTGGCCGCGGCGGGTTGCACCAAGAACACCGATATCCGGACGTTCCCGACGGCCCGCGGCGCGGTCGGCGACCTGCAGCAGGGCGCGGTGGACGCGGTGGTGGGCGACTACCCGGTCATCGCGTTCGAGGCGCGCGAGTCGGCCGGCAAGCTCCAGGTGGCGGGCCGCCAGTACGACATCGCGACGCTCGGCATGGGCGTGGCCAAGGACGCGCCGCAGCTCAAGGCGGCAATCACCGACGCCCTGCGTCGCATCGTCGCGGACAAGACCTACCACGCGATCATGGTCACGTGGGCGGTGACCGAGGCCGAGGTCGACGCGCCCGCGGCCCCGGCGGGCGTGCCTGCGCCTGGCGACGTGCCGCAGCTCAAGGACGGGGTGCTCAAGGTGGGCATGGAGCTCAGCTACGCGCCCATGGAGTTCTACGACGAGACCAAGCGCGAGGCGGGCGTCGACGTGGAGCTCGGCCAGGCCCTCGGCAAGGCGCTCGGCGTGAAGGTCGAGTTCGTGGACATGCCGTTCGACGCCCTGCTCGGCGCGGTCGAGACCGGCAAGGTGGACGTGGTCGCGTCGGCCATGGCGATCACGCCCGAGCGCGAGCAGCGCGTCGACTTCATCCCGTACATGGCCCTGGGCTCGGGCATCCTCGTCGAGAAGGGCAACCCGAACCGGATCCGCACGGTGACGGATCTGTGCCACCGCGTGGTCGGCGTGCAGGCCGGCACCTCGCAGCTTTCGAACCTGCAATCGCTCAAGTGCGAGTGACGCCTTGGCGCTTCGTCTCCGACGGTTGTCCCGGGAGGCCGCGCGGCTCGCTTCATGAAACGCTGGCTCGAACGGACATGTGACATCCGGGGGGGCGAGCTCCGGCTGGTCGAGTGGTTCTTCCTCTTCTTCACGGGCATCGGCATGTTCTACACGGTCGGCGCGACCGTTGGCGACACGCTCTTTCTGTCGAGCCTGCCCAAGGACCAGGTCCCGGTCATGCTGCCGTGGGTGTACGCCGGGATCGCGGTCACGAGCTTCCTTGCGGCCATGGCGTACGACGCGCTGCAGCACCGCGTCTCGCGGCGGGGCGCCATCGTGGGCACGCAGGTGTTCCTGGCCCTTTCCGTGCTCGCGTTCCGCTTCGTCGTTGGTGGCGAGGGCCGCTTCATCTACCTCGCGCTGTGCGTGTGGCTCGAGGTCGCGGCGCTTTTGTCCATCACGCTCTTCTTCTCGTTCGCGGGCGACTACTTCGGCGCGCGCGACGCCCGCCGCCTGTACGGCTTCATCGCGGGCGGCATGGCCTTCGGCACCATCGTCGCGGGCAACGCCATCCGCGTGGCCGTCGTCCTCGTGGGCACGCGCAACCTCCTGTACGTGGGCGCGGCGCTCCTCGCCGCCAACGCGCTCGTGTGCTGGCACATCCATGGCTTCGCCACGCCGGCGCCAGTGGAGGTCGAGTCGGACGCGGGCGCGGGCGAGAAGGTGCCGCTCGCGGCCATCTTCGAGCGGCCGTACGTGCGCCTCGTGGCGGTCATGATCGCGACGGCCATCATGGTCGCGGTCCTCGTGGACTACCAAATGAAGTGGGTCGCGAGCCGCATGGGCGAGCAGGACCTGGCCGAGTTCTTCGGGACCTTCTACGGGCTCGTGGGCGTGGCCCAGATCCTCTTCCAGTTCCTGGTGGTGCCCCGCCTGCTCAAGCGGCTCGGCATCGTCAACTGCCTCATGATCCTGCCCGTGGCCATCGGCCTCGCGAGCGTCCTCGTCCTCGCCGGCTCGGCCGCGGGCTTCTTCGGCCTCGGGATCCTGGCGTTCTCGGCCACGGCCAACTTCCTGCGGATCACCCTCGCGGAGACGCTCGATCTGCCGTCGCGGGAGCTGCTCTTCCTGCCGCTGCCGACTCGCATCCGCATGCGAGCCCAGCCGTTCATGGACGGCGCGCTCGCAGCAGGCGCCCGAGGGCTGAGCGGGGCCGTGCTGGTCGTCCTGTTCGCCGTGGGCGTGGCGGTCGAGACGCTGTCGGCCATCGTCGTCATCCTGGCGCTGCTCGCGGTCGGCACGCTCCTCGTGCTGCGGCCGAGGTACCGCGAGGCGCTGGCCGCGACCTTGCGCGCCAAGGACATGGACGCCGGCGATATCGAGCGCGCGGTCCTGGGGCCGGACGCGGATCCGGTGGTGCTCGGCCTGCTCGGCTCGGGCGATCCGGCGGTCGTGCAGTTCACGCTCGGGCTCCTGCGGCGCCGCCCGCTCGGCGCCCTGACCGAGGCCGTGTCCGAGCTCGCGCGTGGTCCGGATCCGGCCGTGGCCGCGCGCGCGGTCGAGTGCCTCGGCGCGTGCTGCGGCGGCGCCCATCTGCCCGCCATCCGCGAGGCCCTCTCGCACGGCGACCCGGACGTGAGGCGGGCCGCGGTGCTGGCGCTGGGCGAGACCCTGGGCGAGGCCTCGTTCGTCGAGCTGTCCGCGCTCGTCGACTCCCGCGACAAGGCCGTGGGACGCGCCGCGATCGTCGCGCTCTGCAAGTACGGCGGGCCGGCCGGCCGCGACAGGATCGCGCCCCTCGTCCGTGCGCTCGCCAGGAGCCCGGACGTCCTGGAACGCGCCTCGGCGGCGCGCCTGCTGGGCTCGATGGGCCGTCCGGACTTCACGGACGTGACGCGCGGCCTCCTTGCCGACGCGGACAAGGACGTCCGCACCGAGGCCGTGCAGGCCGTGGCCTCCACCTCCGACATCGGGCTTGTCCCCGAGCTCCTCGAGGCTCTCGGCGACATGGAGCTGCGGCCCGCCGCGATCCGTGCGCTGCGTTCCATGCCCGAGGACGCGGTTGCCGTGCTCGTCGCCCGGCTCCGCGACAGCGCTTCGTCCCCGGCGGATCGGCGGCTCCTCCTGCGGATCACCGCGCGCGTCGGCGGGTCCGCGGCCGCGGCCTTCCTGTGGGACGAGGTGTGCCGCCACGAGGCGGGCCTGGCGCAACGGGCCACGGCCGGGTCCGCGCTCTCCTCCTTGCGCCGTCGCCGGGGTCTCTACGGTCTCAAGCTGAGAGGGTTCGGCGCAGTCGAGCGCGAGCTCTTCGCGACGCTCGCCCTGCTCAACGACGCCCGCTCGCAAACCGGCGCGGCCGATCCGTTTGCGGCGCACGTGTACGGCGACCACGCGCGGCTCGCGGTGGAGCTGCTCCTGTCCCTGTACGGGTTGCGCCACGATCCGCGCCAGATCGATCGCATCCTGTTCAACCTTTTTTCCGACGCGGCGGCCCTGCGCTCGCGCGCCGTGGAGCTGCTGGACGAGGTCCTGCCGCGCGACGTCGCCCACCGGGTCGTCACCCTGCTCAAGCCGCTCGTGGACGACGAGGCGCCCGCGGGCGGCGGCCTTGCGGACAAGACCCGCGAGCGTCTCCTCGCTGCCGAGCCCTGGCTCACGGCGGCCACGGTCTTCCACCTCTCGGGCGGCGTTTCCTACGCTCATGCGAGCGGCGCGGCGCTCGGCCCGATGGAGCAGGAGCTCTACGGGCGGCTCGAGCTCGTCGCGTTCCTCAAGAAGGCGCCCCTCTTCTCAGGCGTACCGGTCAACGACCTGGTCGAGCAGGCGCGCATCGCGCGATGGCTGACCCTGCCGGCGGGCCACGTCCTGTTCCGTCAGGGCGACGCCGGTGACGCCTTGTATGTCATCGCCGAGGGCGAGTTGCGCGTGGTCGTGAACGGCAAGGAGGTGGCGCGCCTCGGCCCCTCCGACTGCGTGGGCGAGATGGCCCTGCTCGACGACTCGCCGCGCTCGGCCACCGTGGACCTTGCGGCGGATTCCCTCCTCCTCGCCGTGGACGCGGACGACTTGAAGCTCCTCATCGCGGCCCAGCCGGCCGTGGCCAAATCCCTCCTGCGCACGCTCGACGCGCGCATCCGCAAGACCCAGGCCGGCCGGCCCGAGCCGTCCGCGCAGGGCGAGGGCGGTGCCCGCCTGTCGCACGTCTCGTTCGTGGCTTCGCCCGATCTCGTGCAGCTCATCCCGGTCATTTCGTTCCTCGGCCAGGTGGAGCTGTTCAAGGATCTGCCGTTGCCGAGCCTCACGCGCCTCGCCGGGATCGTGCACGAGGTGAGGTGCGACGCGGGCGAGGAGCTCTTCGCGCAAGGCGATCCGGGCGACGCCTTGTACCTCGTCTGCGAGGGCGAGATCGACGTCATCGTGGACGGCCGCGAGGTCGCGACGCTCGGGCGCAACGCCTGCCTCGGGGAGATGGCCCTCATCGGCGCCTCGGCCCGCTCGGCCACCGCGCGCGTGGCCAGGGACGCGGCGCTGCTTCGCCTCTGGGCCGAGGACTTCAGCCAGCTCCTTGCCACGGAGCCCGAGATCTCGTTCGCCCTGCTGCGCACCCTCGCCGCGCGCCTACGCCACGTCTCCACGAAAACACTTCCGTTCCTTTCGCCGGCCGGATAGAAAAACCGGAAACTTTTTCGGCGAACGGTCGATAAGAAGGGCCGGGACGGGGAGCGGGAATGCGATTGCGCTCCGGACACGTAAGGAAGGAGGTCGGATGATGGCAGCGGGGAAGGCGACGCCACGGAACGGGCTGGCCGCGGTTTTCATCGTGGTGCTCGCGGCGGGATGCATTCGGGAAAACGATCTTTATGGGAACGACTCGGGGCCCGACGGCGGAGGCGCGACGGACACGGGGAGCGACGCGGATGCGGACACCGACACGGACGCCGACACAGATGCCGACGCGGACACCGACACCTTTGCTGACGCGGGTCATGACGCGGCCGCGGACGGCTGCGTCGATGCGGACGGGGGATACGATCCCATGGCCTCGCAGGCCTGCGTGGACGGCGACGTGCGCTGGATCGATTCGTGCGGCCGGGCCAAAGCTCTCGCCGAGAGCTGCACCGGCATCGAGACCTGCGAAGAGATCTCGGTCGAAGAGGCGGCCTGCTGCACGCCGGAGTGGTACGAGCAGTGCCATGAGGGCGACGTGAGCTTCATCGACTCCTGCGGCCTGCCGGGCGACGTGGCCGTGGACTGCCCCAACGCGCACGCCGAGTGCGTGGATCTCACGGCCACGACAGCCGAGTGCCGCTGCCTCACGCACTGGGACATGGCCACCTCCTGCACGACGTGCGTCCACCACTTCGATCCCGCGCGGGATTGCGACGCCTGCGAGCACGGCTGGGGCGGACCGTCCTGTGCCGCGTGCGAGATCGGGTACACGGGCCTGGGCTGCGGGAGATGCGCGTGGGTGGAGGACGGAGGCGTCGAGCCGGACGGGGGCGTGGAGTGCCGTCCGGATCTCATGTGCAAAATGCAATGGCAGTGGCTCGATCCGGGCGCGCTCCCGGCCGACGCGCACAGCGGCGACGACTTTCAGATCGCCGGCACCATGATCCAGCCCACGGTGGTCGACACCGTGACCGGCCTCACGTGGCGACGCTGCCGCGAAGGTCAAAGCTGGAACGGCGTCTCGTGCACAGGATCAGCGAGCGACCTCAGCTACACAACTGCCCAGTCCGCGTGCGCGTCGGCCTACGGGGGCCACTCGGACTGGCGCGTCCCGGATCTCACCGAGATCCTGAGCCTCATCGATTTTTCTTCAGACGAGCCATTCGTCGATCTGACGACTTTCCCAGGATGGACGAGAACCGGGAAACTCTGGTCATCGAACGCGGCGAACGCGGGATCGCATTGGTTCTACGACCTGACAGGACCCGCCTTTTCCTCCAATATGGATATTGACCCGGCCACCGTGGCGTGCATACGCAGCGAGCCGCTTTCAAACCCGCGGCCCAGGTTCCGTCTTGTTGCGGACGACGGCTCTGTGTTCCGGGACGAATGGAGCGGGCTCACATGGCAAAGATGCCCGCTCGGAACGACCTGGGACGGAAGCGCGTGCGACGGCTTGGAAGACAGCTTCTTCCACACCGAGGTCGAGGCTGCTTGCAGCGAACCCCTGGGAGCCGGCTGGCGCCTTCCGAAGCTCCGAGAGCTGCTGACCATCTTTGATATGTGTCCGTTCCCCAAAAACACATTGCGAATGAGCTCGATTGTCTTCGGCGGAATACAGAGCTCAGTTGCAGACTATGCGAGCGGCACCTTGCATTACGGATACGAATTCGCATTCAATTTTAGCGGACTCTATTTTGAGAACATGGGCGAAGAATATGCGTTTCCGGTGCTTTGCGTGAAGTGACAGCGTCTAGGTCGAGGGAGGGCTCAGGCGCCGCAGCAGATCGGTGTGGCTGAGGGGCATCCCCTCTCGCGCGAGCTTCCTCCGCCGCACTCTCCCACGGTCGCGACGCAGGTATGGCCCTTTGCCACGCACTCGGTGATGGCGATGCAGCAGGTGAGGTCGTTGTCGCAGTCGGCCTGCACCGCACGACGACGGCGTGGCGGCTGGATCGGCTCGGTCGGCGCGGCTTTCGTCGCTCGACGTGGCGCGAGGGAACCAAAGACAAGCGGTCGTCGAAGTTCTACGCCGAGCGCGTCGTGCTCGCGCAGGACGACGGCAGCGCGCGCCCGGAGCGGCACTTCGCCGACTTGTTCATCACCGTCGCCTGCGCGGCATGAGGAAGCCCGCAATCTTCTCGAGCATCTTCGGCTCCTTGGGGAGCGGGGCGCCGCACGCGCCGTAGAGCTCGCCGTCGAGGCCCTGCACCTTGGCCTTCAGGATCTCGGAGATGGAGACCATCTTGTCGATGAGGCGGTGGTCCGGGTTCTTTGCGATGACGTTCCCGTGCTCGAGATCGAGGAACGGCTCGGCCGCGGTGGTCGGACCCTTCCATTCGGCCGCGTGCGGCCCGCGCTCGGGGCGCCACGTGAGATCCGGATCCGCGTCGACCACGGCGCGCCACTCGTCGGCCGTGATGTCGAGACCGCTCGCCGTGTACGACCAGAACTCCCTGCGGGTGATGTGCAGATGATAGACCATTTGCGCGCCTTTCTCGAAGAACCGCGGGCCAATCATACCAGAGGAGCATCCCGCACGGTAAAGGACACTTTGCGGGGCGAAATGTTCCGGCGGGGGCGCGGCCGAAACGTCACTTGGGGCACCAGCGCGGATCCTCGGACAAAGGATAGGTGACCGAGGCGCCGGAGAAGAAGTCCGGCCCGGCGGCCACGTAATCGACCCCGCTGCACGCGCCGTCTTCGTCGTAGTCCTCCACGATGCGGCACGCGAGCCAGTCTCCTTCGGCCGCGATGCGGTCCGCGCCGGGCACTGACGAGAAGGGCGCCAGGCGGTGCTCCGGGTCGCTGCGCGCGCCGCAGACGCAGTCGTAGGAGTAGAAGGTCCACTTGTCGTAGGAGATGCTGAGCTTGCTCCAGCCGTCGGCCGTGGTGCGCAGGAGCGGCCGGTCGCGCTTCTGTGAGCCGGGCTTGCCGGGCGGGGTCCAGCCGGGAGTGTCCGGGCACACCCAGACTCCGAACGTGGCGTGGTAGGCCTGCTCCGCGAGCTTGATGTCCGAAACGAGCGAGCGCATCTCCTTCCCCGGATCGGGACGATCAACGAGCGAGATGTACGTGCAGTAGATGACCACCCCGAACCCGGCCACGAGCCCGAGGAACAGGAGCGCCGGACGCAGCGGACGCGTGGCGATCTTCTCCGGAGTGTTTTCCTTCATTCCTTAAACCCCGCTCCTCTGTCTCTCCCGGTCCGGAAATTGTCAATCGGGCAGCTCTGACCCCATCCTCTTGCTGAGCCTTCTGCGAGGTGGTGAAGACCACGTTCCCGCTCAGGATGTACGTCTCGGTCAGCAAACCGGGGTCAAAGCTGCCCATTTGACAAATATTCCTCCAGGGCGCTCTCCCACTCCCGAAAATTTTTAAGAGCCCTGCCCACCCGGGAGAACTCCTTGGCCGCAGCCGTAGCGCTCATGCCGAGGAGAGCCCCGATCTCCCGCTGTGTGAGTCTCGTGGCTCTCGAGAGCGCCCACACTGCGAACCTTCGCGCCGGATTGCCGCCTGGACCTCGAACGCTCCTTCGCAACTGCTTGCGGCTCACGCCGGTGATCTCGCAGATCTTGCCGATCACGTCATCGTTCGAACGCTCGTGTGCCTTGGCTTGACCTGTCGGCGCGGCAATGGGGACGGTCGGGAACCCGGTTTCCGGCGACAGCCCGTCGGGCCAATCGGTTTTCCCTCGATGTAACCCCAGCACGAGCTCGTGAAAGGCTTGAGGATGCATGCCGGCGAGAACCGTCCAGCAGGTCAGCCACTCGGGCTTGGAGTCCTTGCCAAGGTAGGCCCGGTGGCTGGTCCACGCCCGGTCCGCGTCGAGCCGCGTCACGAGCCCTGCCTTCAGCGGATTCAGGTGGATGTATGCGATCGTGTAGACGAGGTGCCGTTCGTCGAGCACGAGCCTGCTCGTGAACCTCCCGCGGAACACGGCCCCATCCCAGTCGTTCGCCTTGTTCAGGCGCTGCGTGAAAACGCCGTTGAGGTGGCGCATGGCCCGCGAGAGGCTGCCAGCCGGCGAGCGCACGAGAAGGTGATAATGGTTGGGCATCAACGAATAGGCATGTACTTCGATGCCGTGACGTCTGATTGTGTCCTCGAGCGTGTCGAGGAACATCAGGAAATCGCCTTCGACGCGGAAAACGGCCTTGCGCCGCGCCGCCCTGTGCATGACGTGGTGCCAGGCACCCGGATAGTCGTCTCGAATCGGTCGGGGCATGACGTTCCTCCTAGCCGGTCCGCTAGGTAATTGTCAATCGGGCAGCTTTGACCCCATCCCTCTCCTTGTCACGCCCCGCGCGGCGGGTTACGTAACGTGCCGGAGGTGGTCGAATGATGAAGACGCTTGTGCCCGTCGCCGCGGTCCTTGGCATCGTCCTCTCCGGGGCAGCGGCAGCGGCCCAGGAGCAGGCAGGGCCCGAAACCACGAAAACGGACGCGACCGATGTGGACACCAGCCTGCCCATGGGCCCCATCCTGCTCGGCTCGTTCGGCGTGGTCACGGTCGCGGTCGGCGCGGGATTCGGCTGGCAGGCGGATGAGGAGAACGACGACTTCAACAAGACCCCGACCAAGGCCCTGGCCGACGACGTCGAGATGCACGCGCTCGTGGCCGACGTGCTCATGTTCGGCGGCGGCGCCCTGGTCCTCGGCGGGGTGCTGTGGTGGCTGCTCTCGGACAGCGGCGAGGACGCGCCCGAGCAGGCCGGGGCGAAGACGGCGCACGTGGAGCCCGTGGTGGGCCCTGGCCGGATCGGCCTCACGGCCGAGTTCTAGGAGGAGCCCATGACGCGCGCCATTCTCGCCACCTTCACCGCAACGCTCCTCGGTGCGGGCTGCTTCTACGACGTCGACCGCTCCAAGATACCGGACGCGGACGCCTCCACGGACACGGGCACCGGGACCGACGCGCGCGATTCGGGTGCCGGGGACGGCGGCGCCGCGGGCGACGTGTCCGGCACGCTCGCCATCGCCGACGGCCTGAGCGCGGCGTCCTACGCCAGTGGCACGGTCTACTTCTCGTTTCTGGCGGCCTGCCCGACCGGGCTCGACACGCCCGCCGTGTACGCGTCTTTCGCGATCGAGGACATGGACTTCACGACCGCCGGCGCGTCGCACCCGTTCGCCTTCACCGGCGTGCCGGCCGGCACGTCCTCCCTGTTCGCGTTCCTCGACGCCGACGGCAACGCGGATGCGGAGGCCCCGCAGCCCGACACCGGCGATCCCGTGACCTACACGTCCTGCGCCGAGGTCGACGTGCCCGCGGGCGGCATCGCCTCGGGCGTGAGCCTCACCCTCGACTTCAGCATGATCTGAAAGCCGCGTCGCTCACGCGAGCCCGAGCGCCTCCATGCCATCCTCCTCGATGCCGAAGAAGTGCGCGAGCTCGTGCAGCAGGGTGATGCGGACCTCCTCCGCGGCCTCCTCCTCGCTGCGCGACGCGGCGCCGATGTTGACGCGGTAGAGGACGATGCGGTTCAAGGCCGGGCCTGTCAGTCCCTGGCAGGACCACGGCGGGCCGTCGAAAAGCCCCAGCGCGCGCGGGTCGAAACCCTGCTCCACGAGCTGCCTCTCCGGCCGGTCCTCGACCAGGATCGGCACGGGCCCCAGCCGCGACAGCATCCCCTCGGGCAGCTCCTCGAGCGCGGCCTCGGCCACGGCCACGAGCCGGTCCTCGTCGAGCCAGGCCGGCAAATCGCGGTCGTACCCGGGATCGCGGGCCAGCACCTCGAGGAACGCGCGCATTTTGTCCTTCTCGCGGCCGAGGAGCTCGAACGCGAGCCCCAGGTCGTAGTGCAGGTCGGGTGAGTCGCCGCCGCCCGCGAGCGCCTTTTCGAGGTGCGCCGCGGCTTCCCTGCCGTCACCCTCGTCGAGGAACGCCCGGCCGATGACGTGCAGGGCCTCGGGCCCGTAACGCCCGTCCTTGAGCGCGCGCCTCGCGAGCATGCGCGCCCGGCCCGCCTGCCCCCTGTCGAGCGCGAGCCATGCATCGTCGAGAATCCTGTCGGCGCCCTGCGTCACGGGCGGAGTATAGCAGTTCCCTCGCGGGTTGCCCCGGGTGTCGAGTGCGGTCATACTTCGCGACATGAAAAGGCGAACCACGCCCGCATGTCCTGCTTTGTCCATCGCATCCATGATTGTCGCTCTTCTCGTCGCGCTTCCGACCGCTGCGTCCTTCACGCGGCGCTCCGGCGCCCCGTGGATCGAGCGCCGCGGCGGACCCGTCGGGGCCTTTCGCGCCCTGCATGGCGCCGGGATCCCGGTCGAGCCGGCCGCCATGACGGACCCCGACGTCGCCTTCGCGGCGGCGGAACGCTTCTGGAGCGACAATGCGGATCTCCTGTCGGACGGCGTGCTTCCCGGGGATCTCTCGTTCGCCGCGACCTCGGTTTTTCGAGGCGTGCGCATCGTGCGCCTCGCGCAGACCATCGAGGGCCTCGAGGTCCTGGGCGCGAGCGCCACGGTGGCCATGGTCAACGGCCGGATCGTCCTCGTCCTGTCGCGCACGTTCCCCTGGCAGCCCGTGGATCCGCACCCGTCCGTCCCGTCGGCTTTGGTCCGCAGGAGCGCGGTCCTGGCGCTCGGCACCCGGGGAGTGGCGGCCCTGGCTGGAGAGCCGCGCCTCGCGATCCTGCCGCTCGCGGGCGACGACACCCTCGACCTGCGCGCGGCCTTCGAGGTGAAGCTCGACGCCGGCGTTGCCGGTCGCTTCACGGCGTTC
>JAQTNF010000153.1:0-8674 GCA_028713995.1 Deltaproteobacteria bacterium
CGGCCGCATCAAGCTCAAGCTGGGCAAGGGGCGCGAGATGGACTTTCGCGTTTCGGTGCTGCCCACGCTCTTCGGCGAGAAGGTCGTGCTGCGGCTCCTCGACAAATCGAACCTGCAGCTCGACATGACCAAGCTGGGCTTCGATCCCAAGCCCCTCGAGGACTTCAAGCGCGCCATCCACATGCCGTACGGCATGGTGCTCGTCACGGGCCCGACCGGGTCGGGCAAGACGACGAGCCTCTACTCGGCCCTCTCGGAGCTGAACCAGGTCGACGTGAACATCTCCACGGCCGAGGATCCGGTCGAGTACAACCTGCACGGCATCAACCAGGTGCAGATGCACGACGAGATCGGGCTCAACTTCGCGGCTTCCCTGCGCGCCTTCCTCCGGCAGGACCCGGACATCATCATGGTGGGCGAGATCCGCGACTTCGAGACGGCCGAGATCGCGGTCAAGGCGGCTCTCACCGGCCACATGGTGCTCTCCACGCTGCACACGAACGACGCGCCGTCCTCGGTGAGCCGCCTGCTCAACATGGGCGTCGAGCCGTTCCTCGTCACCGCGTCCGTCAACCTCATCATGGCCCAGCGCCTCGGGCGCACGCTGTGCAAGGAGTGCAAGCACCCGGTGGAGCTGCCTCACGAAGCCCTGCTCTCGGCGGGGGTGACCCCGGAGGCCATCGACGCGGGCTACAAGGCGCACGACGCGGACGGCTGTCCGGCGTGCGGAAACACGGGCTACAAGGGCCGTATCGCGTTCTACGAGGTGATGGTGTTCAACGAGGAGCTCAAGGACATGGTGCTCCAGGGGAGCTCCACGGCGGAGCTCAAGGCCGAGGCCGTGCGGCTCGGGATGCAGACACTGCGCGCGGCCGCGCTCAAGAAGGTGGGGGAAGGCATGACCTCCCTGCGGGAAATCCTGCGCGTGACGGCCGCCGACTGAAGGGCGAAGGAAGGGGCACATGGCGAACCTACACCAGCTTCTCAAGGCCATGACCGAGAAGGGCGCATCCGACCTGCACATCACGACGGGATCGCCGCCGCAGCTGCGCATCGACGGGAGCCTCGTTCCGCTCAAGATGGATCCGCTCACGCCGGTCGACACCAAGCAGCTGTGCTACTCCATCCTCACCGAGGAGCAGAAGATCAAGTTCGAGAAGAACAACGAGATCGACCTCTCGTTCGGCGTGAAGAACCTTTCGCGGTTTCGTGCCAACGTCTTCGTCCAGCGCGGCGCGGTGGCGGGCGCGTTCCGCTCGATCCCCTTCAAGATCCTCTCGTTCGACGAGCTGGGGCTGCCGCCGGTCGTGGAGGAGTTCTGCCACAAGCCGAGGGGGCTCGTGTGCATCACGGGCCCCACCGGGGCGGGCAAATCGACGACGCTCGCGGCCGTCATCGACATGATCAACGCCAACACGCGCCAGCACATCATCACGATAGAGGACCCTATCGAATACCTCCACCCGCACAAGCGGTGCCTCGTCAACCAGCGGGAGCTCGGCACCGACACGATGAGCTTCAAGGACGCTCTCAAGTACGTGCTCCGACAGGACCCGGACGTGGTGCTCGTCGGCGAGATGCGCGATCGGGAGACGGTCGAGGCGGCCATGACCATCTCCGAGACGGGCCACCTCGTCTTCACGACGCTCCACACGAACTCCTGCGCCCAGACGATCAACCGCATCGTCGACGTGTTCCCCCCGCACCAGCAGAGTCAGATACGGGCGCAGCTCTCGTTCGTGCTCCAGGGAGTGGTGAGCCAGCAGCTCCTGCCGCGTGCCGGGGCGCCCGGGCGCGTCGTCGCGTGCGAGGTGATGGTGCCCACACCCGCCATCCGCAACCTCATCCGCGAGGACAAGGTGCACCAGATCTACTCCCAGATGCAGGTCGGCCAGGGCAAGCACGGGATGCAGACCTTCAACCAGTCACTGTTCAGCCTGCTCCAGAGGCGCATCATCACGCTCGAGGAGGCGCTGGGCCGCAGTCACGATCCGGACGAGCTCAAGGGGATGATCGCCACCCAGGCGGCCGCGAAACCCTCGGGGCAGGGCTGATGACGATTTTTGACCGCGGGCGATCCCGCGGGGTAGAATGGGTTTCACTGTCGCGGCTCCTTCTTCGCGGCAGGGCGTGAGGAACATGGCCGAGGTCAAGAACGAGGCGAGAACCCGCACGGGCCAGGAGGCCGGCGGCAAGGCCGGGGGGCAGGGCGGGGCGGCTGCCGCGGCCAAGAAGAAGGCCGGCGGGCTCAACGTCAACATCAACCTCAAGTTCGGCGGGAGGGTCAAGTCCAAGGACCTGAAGACGTTCACGCGGCAGTTCGCTACGATGATCGACGCGGGTCTGCCACTCGTCCAATGCCTCGAGATCCTCGGATCCCAGAGCGAGAACAAGTGGTTCGGCGTAAAGCTGCTGGAGATCAAGGGGATTGTCGAGGGAGGCTCGACGTTTTCCGATGCGCTCGCCAAGTTTCCCAAGATCTTCGATGACCTGTTCGTGAACCTGGTGGCCGCCGGCGAGCTGGGCGGCATCCTCGACACCATCATGAAGCGGCTCGCCGACTATATCGAGAAGAAGGAGCGGCTGGCGCGGCGCGTCAAGGGCGCCATGGTCTACCCCGCGGTCATTCTCGTGGTCACCGTCGTCGTGGTCACCGTGCTCCTCAAGTGGGTCATCCCCACCTTCGAAAAGATGTTCGCCGACTTCGGCGCGGTCGACGCGCTTCCCGCTCCGACCAAGGTCGTGATCGGACTCAGTAATGGTTTTCAGGAGAACTTCGTCTTCATTTTCGCGGCCATCATCGCCATCGTGGTGGGCTACAGCGCGTTCTATAAGAGTCGTCCAGGCAAGACGTTCATGCACCGGCTCTTCCTGCTCATGCCCGTCATCGGACCGGTCGTCCGTAAGACGGCGGTGGCCCGCTTCACGCGCACGCTCGGCACGCTCCTCTCCTCGGGCGTGCCGATCCTCGACGCGCTCAACACCGTCGCAAAAGCCGCCGGAAACGTGATCATCGAGCGCGCCATCCTCTTTGCGCGAGAGCGCATCTCGGAAGGGCGCAACATGTCCGAGCCCCTCGCCGAGGCCAAGGTGTTCCCGGGCATGGTCATCCAAATGATCGCCGTCGGCGAGCAAACCGGTTCGCTCGACGTGATGTGCAACAAGATCGCCGACTTTTACGAGGAAGAGGTCGACGTGGCCGTGGCGGCGCTGACGAGTATGCTCGAACCGCTCATGATGGTCGTCATCGGCGGCCTCGTCGGCGGCATGGTCATCGCCATGTACCTGCCGATCTTCTCGCTCGCCGGCACCATCAAAGCCGACTAGAGCCGAGGCGGATGGACGGGAGCGGCGACACAGGAACGGCTATTCCCGTCACCGCGGCCTCGGGCAGGCTGGGGTTGCGCTTCATCTGGGTCATGCTGCTGCGCGTGGGGCTCATCTCGGTGCTCCTCACCGCCACCATGGTGCTCAATTACCAATCCTCCGATCTGCTGCAAGCTCCCTCCCCGAGATTCCTGCTGGTGCTCATCGCGGCGACGTACGTCCTCACCATCGCCTACGGCCTCTGGTACCGCTTGGGGCGGGCCATCCAGATGCTCGCGCGCATCCAGTTCGGGCTGGACCTCGTCCTGTGGGGATGCCTCGCCTATGCGACCGGCGGCGTGTTGTCCGGGTTCACGTTCCTCTTCGACCTGTGGGTGATCCTGGCCGCGGTCGTGTTCGGCGGGCGCGCCGCGTTCTATGTCGCGGGTGCATCCGCCGCCATCCTGCTCGCCCTCGCGGCCGTCATGCATGCCGGTATCGTCGTACCGCTCGCCGATCAGATCGTCCCCGAGTCGACCGCCGGCGAGCTGTCCTATGCTTTCGGGGTGAACGTCACCGGACTCGTCATCGTCGCGACGCTCGTCTCCTCTCTCTCGGCCCGCCTCGAGCGCACCGGCCGGGGCCTCGAACGGGAGAGGGAGCGCCGGGCCGATCTCGCCGTGCTCCATTCCGACACGATCCGTTCCCTCACGGTGGGGCTCGCCACCACGGGACTCAAGGGCCAGATCGTGACGATGAACCCGGCCGGCCTACAGATGATCGGTCCCGGGGCGGGCGATGTGGAAGGCCAGCCGCTCGACCGGCTCATGCCCGAAGCCGGCAAGCTGCTCGCGATCCCCGACATGGAAGGGGGCAGGGGACACGGCGTCCTGCTGCGGCCCGACGGCCGGCGCGTGCCCGTGGAATACACGGTTGCGAGGCTGCTCGGGGCGGACGGAGGCCGGCGTGGGGCGATCGTCGTCTTCGGCGATCTCACCATCGTCCGCAAGCTCGAGGCCGATCTCGAGCGATCGAGGCGTCTCGCGGCCCTGGGCGAGCTCTCGGTCAGCCTGGCCCACGAGATCCGCAACCCCCTCGGCGCCGTGTCGGGGTCGTTCCAGCTCCTCACCGGAAGGAAGGATCTGGGGGAAGAAGACCGTGCGCTTCTCGACATCATCTCGCGCGAGATCGGGAGGATGGAGCGGCTCATCGCCGACATGCTCGACTTCGCGCGGCCCAAGGAGGCGGACAGGAACCCGTGCGACGTGGCGGCCCTCGTCGCCGAGGTCGTCGAGGCGTTCCGCCTGAGCCAGGAGGCCGAGGACAGGGAGGTGATCATCGACGCGGGCGGATCGATCGAAATCCTCGCCGACGCCTCGCGACTGCGGCAGGTCGTGTGGAACCTCCTTCGGAACGCCGCGCAGGTGACCGATGCCGGAGGCGAGATCGACGTTTCGGTCCGGGACGCCGGGGATCGGGTCGAGATCGAGGTGAAGGATCGCGGGCCCGGCATCACGCCCGAGGACCGCAGGCGGATCTTCGAGCCGTTCTTCAGCACGCGGGAGCGCGGGCTCGGCATCGGGCTCGCGCTTTGCAAACGCATCGTCGAGGGCCACAACGGCCGTATCGACGCGGAGCCGCGCGAAGGCGGTGGAACCGTCGTCAGGGTGACCCTGCCGCGTCAGGCGGCGAGGCACGTTCCTTGACTTGGCCTTGTGGAAAAGAAACGATCGGGGCGTGGGAGCGAACGACAGCGAACGAGGCCTCCGGCGTACGTTGCGCAAGGTCGCATTTGCGCCGGCGGCCCTGTTCGAGGGCGTAGGGGACCTGACGATCCTGGCGGGGCAGGTGCTGTTCTGGGCGGTGCGCCCGCCGTACCGCTTCGCCGTCTTCCTGGATGCGCTCTACTTCGTCGGCGTGGGCTCCATCTTCATCGTGTTGCTCGTGGGCGGGTTCGTCGGCGCGGTTCTCGCGTTGCAGACCGTGTACGGCTTCGCCAGGTTCGACGCCGAAGGCATGGTGGGCGGCGTGATCGGGCTGTCGTTCACGCGCGAGATGGCCCCGGTCTTCACCGCGCTCATGATCACGGCCCGCGCCGGGTCGGCCATGGCCACCGAGCTCGGGACCATGCGCGTGACGGATCAGATCGACGCCCTCGCCACGATGGGCCTGAGCCCGGTCCAGTATCTTGTCGTGCCGCGCGTCATGGCCTGCACGATCATGGCGCCTTTCCTGTGCATGATGTTCAACTTCGTGGGCATTCTCGCCGCCTACGGCGTGTGCGTGTGGATGATGGAGCTGGATCCGGGCGTGTTTGAGGACACGGTGGCGACCTGGGTCGACCCCGGCGACGTGATCGGGGGGCTCGTGAAGGCGACGGTGCTCGGCTTCTTCGTGAGCCTCATCGCGTGCCAGCGGGGCTACAACGCGCGCGGGGGCGCGGCAGGCGTGGGCACCGCCACCACCCAGGCCGTGGTGCACGGGTTCGTGGTCATCTTCATCCTCGACTACCTGATCACGTCCATGCTGCTGTAGACAGCGCGCGGATGTGCTCGGGGCCGGAGCCGCAGCAGCCGCCCACGATCGACGCGCCGCGCGCGACCCACGACGCGGCGATCCTCGCGTATTCCAAGGGAGGGAGCCATGCGCTGCCCCGCCAGTCCTGGGCGGGCTCGGGACGGCCCAGGTTGGCGTACGCGCCGTAAGGGACCGTGGACGCGCGCGCGAGGATATCGAGCGCAGAGGTGACATGGGCGGGCGGAATGCAGTTCACGCACACGAACGCCGCGCCGAGATCGCACACGCCTCGTACGGCGCCCTCGAGCGGTTCGCCCGAGAGGAGTCTGCCGTCCGCGAGCGTCGTGAAGCTTAGCCCGAACGGGATCGCGCGCGGCGTCCCGGCCTCGCGCGCGGCGTCGGCAGCGGCCAAAGACTCGCCCATGGTCCCGAACGTCTCGAGAACGATGAGATCGACGCCTTCGTCCGCGAGCTGGCGGCACAGCTCGAGGTGCTCGTCGCGCGCGCCGTCTCCCGTCGGAGCTGGATCCGGCCTGAAGCAATCCTCGAGCGGTCCGACGCAGCCGGACACGGGCGCCCGATCGCCCGCCGCCTCGCGTGCGAGCCTCACCGCCTCCCGCGCCGCGCGTCGCCACTCGTCTTCCTTCTCGCCGGCGTTCTCGAACGAGCGCCGCGTGGTGCGGAACGTGCAGGTGTCGATGATGTCCGCTCCCGCGTCCACGTATTCGCGATGGATCGCCAGAAGGAGCACCGGATATGCGAGGGGAGCGCGCCCGGACCACAGCGGCGGTGATGTGTCCGCGCCGCGATCGTCGAGCTCGGTGCCGAGCCCGCCGTCCAGGATCACTGGGCGGCCCTCTTGCCGGGCGCGGAGGAACAGGGACGCGAGCCGCGAGGCTGTGCTTGGAGCCGTGCTCATGTCTTTGCTGTAGGCCCTCAAAGCGCGCCGCGCAACCGGGGGAAGCCTTTCGGTATCGTCGGAGCCGCTGACAGGGTCGCGCCCTCTCGCCTCCCTTGCCGCTCGGGCATTCCGGTGTAAGCTTCGAGGTATCTTTCTTCGGAGCCGGACAAGGCGTTCCGGAAAGGGAGGTTCCACATGAACAAGGCATTCTGGTTTGCTCTGATGGCGGCGGTCGCTCTCTTAGCGATCGGCTCGATCGGCTGCGGCGACGATGACTCGAGCGCGGGTGACGATACGAGCGCGGACGCAGACACCGACGGCGACACCGACACCGAAGCGGACGGCGGCGGCGACACGGATGCGGACAGCGACACGGATGCGGATACGGACACCGGTACGGGCTCGGATACGGACACCGGTACGGGCTCGGATACGGACACCGGTACGGGCTTGGATTGCAGCTCGTGCCACGGCTTCCCGCCGAGCACCGGCCGGCACAGCCTGCACGTGGACGGGCAAGGGTTCTCGTGCCACCAGTGCCATTCGACGACCGTGGATTCCTCCAACAAGATCATCTCCGGCGGCACGCACCGGAACTCCACGACCGATGTGTCGTTCGCAAACGGCGGAACCTGGAACGGCACGACCTGCTCCGGTATCGGCTGCCACGGGACCAAGACCTGGTAGCGCATCAAGCGCCTGCACGGGGCTAGCGTGTGCTCGCGCTTCCCACATACCACGCCGCCACCTCCCTCATCGCGGGCTTGTTGCGCGGCGTGTACTCCTTGCTCGTGGGCCCGCCCCACCCGAACCAGTTCCAGAAGTAGCTGCCCGCGAGGCGCGGCTCGAAGGCCCACACGCGGCGAAAGGCCTCGTAGCAGCGGCGTTGGATCTCGAGGTCGATCGGCTCGTCCGCGGCCTCCTTCCACGGCCATGAGGCCGTCCCCTTCTGGGAGAGGTAGCCCACCTCGGTGAGGATGAGCGGCCTTTTCACCTTGTGCTCGAAGCGCATGAGCCGCACGTAATGCTCGCGCCAGCCGTGGACGAGCTCCTCCACCGTGGGCTCGGCTCCCCTCGGCACGAGCTCGAAATACCCGGTGACGCCGGCGTAATCGAGCGCGTCGAAGAACGGCACGGCAAAGTAGTGATCCCAGTTGGCGGAGTAGACGAGCTTGCCGCGGTACACGCCCCGCACGGCCGCGATGAGCGAGCGCCAGCGCGCGTCCTCGGCTTCCAAGGACGCCATCTCGGAGCCGACGGCGAGGAGCGGGATCGCGAGGCGCTCGGCCATGGTCGCGAGCCGCAGCATGAGCCTTTGGTAGTTGCTCCAGAAGCGATCCGGGTCGGCGGGGTGCAGGGTGCCGCGCCACCCGCCCGTGGACTGGTCCTCCATCCTGAGGATTGGGAAGAGCATGATCTCCATGCCCCGGGCGCGCGCGTCCGCGATGGTCCGCGTCACCGTCCGCTCGGGCACCGTGTAGCGCGGGTGCTTGTAGATCTCCGGATCGTGATCGGTCTTCATGTACCACGGCCACACGATCGCCACGTGGCTTACGCCCGCGGCCTTCATCTCGTCGAGCATGTCCACGTAGGACCAATTCGGATCCTCGCTGTACAGGCCCAGGGCCGCGCCGCGCTGTCCGGGAGCGGACGCGGGGGCGGTCGGGTCCGCGCCGGCCGGCAGGACCGCGGCGACGGCGAGGGCGAGCGCGAACGGCGCGGCCCTAGAGGCGCGCCTTGCCCGGGTACTGGTAGACATGCTGCACGCGTATGCTGGCGTAACGGTCGAGCTTGAGGCGCATCTTGTCGAGATGATCTACGATCTCTCGCGCCGGTACGCCGTCGCGACGCGCCCTCTCGACGATCTTGCGAATGGGTTCGTGCGCCTCCGCCGGGTGGAGGACCGTTCCCCGCCCGACGACGAGGGAGCCCCGGAACAGGGCGAGCCTC
>JAQTNF010000153.1:8684-11110 GCA_028713995.1 Deltaproteobacteria bacterium
GCGAGCCTCGAGTCGAAGATGTTCTCTCTGGCGAGCCCCACGGTGGGGATGGTGCAGCGCGCCACCCAGCGGCCTCCGCCCGCGAGATCCGTGAGGGTGAGCTGGTCGCCGCGCTGGTCTTCGACGCGAAAGACGCTGCGCAAGGTGACCGTGAGGCTCTCGAACTCGGCGCGCTCCTGCGGCTTGAGATCGTTCCAGGTCTCGTCGAGGAAGCGTTCCGCGGGCGTAAGATCGTCCCCCCCCCGGCGGTCGAGCAGGTACCAGTCGAGGAACATGGTCATGCGCAGCTCGAACCACGGCTCCCCGTCCTCGAACGGGCCCGTCAGCTCGTGGAACTCCTCGCGCGCGCGCTTGACCTCGTCGAGCCCGTCCCGCGTGGCCGCCGCCTGTATCCGCTCCAGGTGATCCACGTACATTCGAAAACCTCCGAAAACCTCGCCGGCATGATGGGCGAGCCCCAAAGCGCCGTCAAGGGCGGGGGAGTCGACCTCAATTGCGACACCGCCTGTCTCGTGCCTGGGTTACACTGACGGACAAATGGCCAAGACCCACCAGTTGAGCAAGTCGACCTTCATGCGCGGGCTGCAGTGCGAGAAGTCGCTCTGGCTCTATCGCAATCGCTTCGACCTTCAGGACGAGGTCTCGGCCGGGACGCAGGCGATCTTCGATCAGGGCTCGAACGTGGGCGTGCTGGCGCACGAGCTGTTCCCGGGCGGGGTGGACCTGTCGCCCGAGCACGTGAACGGAGTGCCGGTGTTCGGCAAGGCGATCGCGCGCACTGCCGAAGCGATTCGAGGCGGCGCCATGGTGCTCTACGAGGCGGCGGTCGTGCACGAGGGCGTGCTGGTGGCCGTGGACATCCTGGTGCGCGACGGGGCCGGGTGGAAGGCCTACGAGGTCAAGAGCGGCACATCGGCCAAGGACGTGTACCAGACCGACGCGGCGCTCCAGCACTGGGTCCTCTGCGGTTCGGGGCTCGACATCCGCGACACGTCCATCGTGCACATCGACACGAGCTACGTGCGCTCGGGCGACATCGACGTGAACCGACTGTTCAAGATCGTTTCGGTGCTCGAGCAGGCCCGGGCGCGACAAGACGAGATCGGCGGGCAGGTCGCGAGGCTGAAGGA
The DNA here is from genome assembly GCA_028713995.1 of Deltaproteobacteria bacterium. Taxonomy (GTDB): domain Bacteria; phylum Myxococcota_A; class Polyangia; order JAAYKL01; family JAAYKL01; genus JAQTNF01. Next base: position 9,815 of record JAQTNF010000153.1, read on the forward strand.
GGTGCTCGAACGAACCGCCGAGCCGGAGGTGGCCATCGGTCCGTACTGCTCCGCCCCCTACAATTGTTCATTCAGGGGTCACTGCTGGGCGTCCGTGCCCGAAAAATCTGTGTTCGACATCGGCGGCATCGGCGCCAAGGCGTGGCAGCTCTACAACAGCGGCGTCGTGCGTATCGAGGACGTGCCTTCAGGCTTCCCGCTCTACGAGTCGCAGCGCATCGAGGTGCAGGCCGCGATCACGGGCCGGCCTCACATCGACGTGGAGGAGGTGCGGCAGCTCGTGGCGTCGCTGCGCTATCCTCTGTGCTTCCTCGACTTCGAGACCGTGAATCCGTCGGTGCCGCTCTTCGACGGCATGCGCCCGTACCAGCAGCTCCCGTTCCAGTACTCGCTGCACCGCAGGGACGTGCCCAAAGGCCCGCTCGCGCACACGGCGTTCCTCGGCGACGGGCGCACCGACCCGCGACCGGCGCTCGTGGAGCAGCTCCTCGCGGACACCGCGGGCGACGGGAGCATCCTCACGTACTCGGGCTTCGAGAAGACGCAGCTCAACGGGCTCGCAGGGGCCATCCCTTCGCGCGCGGACGAGCTGCGCTCGCGGATCGCGCGGCTCATGGACCTGAACGCGGTGTTCCGGGGGCGCCATTACTACAGCGCGGCCATGAAGGGTTCCTCGTCCATCAAGGCCGTATTGCCCGCGCTCGTGCCCGAGATGTCGTACGCGGGCATGGAGATCGCAGAGGGCATGGTCGCGAGCGGCGCATACGCGAGCTTGCCCGCGCAGACCGACCTCATGGAGATCGCGCGCATCCGCAAGGCGCTGCTCGACTATTGCGCGCTCGACACGCTGGCCATGGTCAGGCTGTTAGAGGTGTTGGAGCGGGTTTAGGGTTCCGGCCGCAAGGAGCCGGCGAGCGCTATCCAGCCGCGCAGGCTTTTCGCAAACCGTTGGCTGAGCGGATCCTGGAACTTCTCCACATGCGCCGCGAAGCAGTCGAAGCCGATGAACCTGCGATCGTGCTCCGACCGTCGCTGCGCGTCTTCGGGACTGTCCGGCTGGGGCTGAACGTAGACGACCCTGATCTCCGGATCGCGCTCTTTGACCGTGATGGCCTTGAGAAGGGCGGTAAGCCCGCGCCGGTTCTTCGAGCGGATGCACTCGTCGAGGCCTAGCCTGAAGTTCCCCGGCGATTTTCCCTGAAAGATGAGTGTGAACGAGGAGATGGGTGAATTGTGAGTGTAATATTGTAGCCATGTAATAAGCAATTATCATATTGACAATAAGCACGCAACACA
>JAQTNF010000154.1 GCA_028713995.1 Deltaproteobacteria bacterium
CTTGGCCGTGATCCTGCCGTGGCGCACGGCGCGCCATGCGGCGACGCGCCTCCTCGCGAGCCTCGCGGGCGCCCTCGCGGGTCTTGCGCCCTATCTCCACCTGCTGCTGGCCGACGAGGCGCGCATGCCGCGCTGGGGCGACACGTCCTCATGGTACGGGCTCGTCCACCACGTGCTGCGCCGCGACTATGGCACCTTCAGCCTGGCGCTCTCAGGCAAGCCCGCGCCCCTTGAAAACCTGTGGCACTACCTGCGGCACCTGCCCGGGCAGACCGCCTTTGTCATGTGGATCGCGGCGCTCCTGGGAATGGCGGTGCTCGCGCGACGCGGACCGCGGCGCGCCATATCGATCGCGCTCGCCGCGCTGCCGGTTCTCGCCGGACCCGCCTTCTTCCTGCTGTTCAACCTGGGCTCCGAAGGGGTCGGTGGCCAGCTGACCGAGAGATTCCACATCCTGCCCAACGCGCTCCTCGCGGTGTGCGCGGGGGTGGGCCTCGCCGCGGCGGACGCGAGATGGCTCGGCTCCGGCGAGCGCCTGCGGTCCCGGGCCTGGCGCGGCGTGGCGTTCGCGGTCCCTGTCTTGTCCGCGTTCTTCTCGTACGGCCGGGCGGACGCGAGCCGCAGCTACGCCATCGAGGATCACGCAGTGAACTCGCTCCTTTCGGTCGAGAAAAATGCGCTCGTGCTCGGCGAGGGCGACGTGCAGCTCTTCAGCAAGCTGTACGCGCAGGAGATGCTGCACGTGCGGCCCGACGTGCGATACGTGGACGTGCGGCTGCTCCTGTACCCCTGGTACGTGGCGCAGAAGAAGCTGGCGCATCCCGATTTCCCTTACGAGTTCACGCCCGGCAACGTGGACACCCTGGGCCTCATCCGCCGCGAGCTTGCCGCGGGGACGCCGGTGTACCTGGCCGCGGCGTACAACGACAAGGTCCTGCGGGCGTTCGGCGGGTACCCCGTGGGGCCGCTCTACAGGCTGCTTCCGAAGGACGAGCCGCCGCCCGCGCCCGCAAAGCTCGCTGAGCTCAATCGACGCCTTTACGCACGCTTCGTACACCGCGGCCTCCCGCCCGACCCCGGGCTCGATCCGTCGTCCGCGCGGTTGCTCGAGACCTACGCACGGACCTGGAGCTCGATCGCCCTCGCGCTGCACGACACAGGCGACGAAAAAGGATCCGCAAGGGCCCTCGCCGAGGCCGGAAAGTGGGCGCCGTGGTTGCCGACACCGCGCTGGCCCGCGGGAGCGCGCGCGCCCTACGCCTCACGGATCCGGGTGCCGGTGTTGTAGCCACTCTCGCCGAACGGCCCCTGCTTCTCGATCCAGATCTGTTCCAACAAGGTGAGCTCGTCGTCCACGCAGAAGCCCGGCTCGCTCGTCTCCTTCACCACCTCGAGGATCTCGAACGTGAAGGCGTCCTCGCCGTACGCGTTCCAGTCGGCCTGGAGCGCCGTGTTCCTGTGGGAGCCCATCTTGAGCGTGAAGCGGTGCTTGTTGAGCGGGCCGTGGAGGTTCAGGCTGCTGCCCATGTAGACCTTGCCGTTCACCGTGTTCCTAATCGCGAACACGCCCGCCTGCTTCGGGGTCTCCTTGTACTCGCGCTTGATGTCCGATCTCGTGCTCATCGCTCCACCTCTTTCCGCCGCCCGTCCTTCCCATGCTATCGGCTTCCGGATCGTGCCTCAAGGGCTCGCGGTCTTGCCTTTCGGCCCCCCAGGGATTAGCTTCCTGCCTCGATGATGAACGTCCTCAAAATGATCGTGGGCACGAGCCACGACCGCAAGATGAAGAAGATCCGGCCGATCATCGAGGCCGTCGCCGCGCTCGAGCCGCGCATCGAGCGCCTCACCGACGCCCAGCTCAAGGCCCAGACCGCAAAGTTCAGGCAGATGCTGGGCAACGGCGCCTCTCTCGACGACATCCTGCCCGAGGCGTTCGCCACGGTGCGCGAGGCGTCCGTGCGCACGCTGGGCATCCGGCCCTTCGACGTGCAGTTCATCGGCGGCGTGAGCCTGCACAACGGGAGCATCGCCGAGATGAAGACCGGCGAGGGCAAGACGCTCGTGGCCGTGGCGCCCGCCTACCTGAACGCCCTCGACGGGAAGGGCGTTCACATCGTCACGGTCAACGACTACCTCGCCAGCCGCGACGCGGAGTGGATGGGTCAGATCTACGGCTTCATGGGCATCACCGTGGGCTGCACGCTGCACGGCCAGGATCGCCGCGAGAAGCAGCTCGCCTACGAGAGCGACATCGTCTACGGCCAGAACAACGAGTTCGGGTTCGACTACCTGCGCGACAACATGAAGTTCAGCATCTACGACTACGCGCAGCGCGGGCTCAACTTCGCCATCGTCGACGAGGTCGACTCCATCCTCATCGACGAGGCGCGCACTCCGCTCATCATTTCGGGCGCGCCCGAGGAGTCGAGCGGGCTCTACGTGCAGGTCAACGCGATCATCCCGCGGCTCAAGAAGGAGACCGACTTCGTCGTCGACGAGAAGGGCCACTCGGTGTCGATGACCGAGGAGGGCGTCGACGCGGTCGAGCACGCGCTGGGCGTGGGCAATCTCTTCGATCCGGCCAACATCGACTTCCTGCACCACGTGGATCAGGCGCTCAAGGCCCACTACCTCTACAAGCGCGACGTGCACTACATGGTCACCGATACGAAGGAGATCGTGATCATCGACGAGTTCACCGGCCGCACCATGCCGGGCCGGCGCTGGTCCGACGGCCTGCACCAGGCCGTGGAGGCCAAGGAGAACGTGCCGGTGCTCGAGGAGAACCGCACGCTCGCCACCATCTCGTTCCAGAACCTCTTCCGCCTTTACAAGAAGCTGGCCGGCATGACCGGCACCGCGGACACCGAGGCCGAGGAGTTCCACAAGATCTACAAGCTCGACGTGACGGTCATCCCCACCAACTGGCCGTGCGTGCGCCTCGACAACCACGACGTCATCTACAAGACGGAGCGCGAGAAGTTCACGGCCATCGTCGATGAGATCCTCGCCTGCCGCGAGCATGGCCAGCCCGTGCTCGTCGGCACCGTGAGCGTGGAGAAGTCCGAGGCCATCCACCGCATCCTGCAGCGCAAGGGCATCGAGCACAACGTGCTGAACGCCAAGCACCACGAGAGCGAGGCGTTCGTCATCGCCCAGGCGGGCCGCAAGGGCTCGGTCACCGTGTCCACCAACATGGCCGGCCGCGGCACGGACATCATCCTCGGCGGCAACGCGGAGATGATGGCCAAGGGTCGCATCAAGCCGGAGGAGGATCCGGGCGGATACCGCAAGCTCGCGGCCGAGTACAAGCGGCAGTGCGAGCTCGAGCGCTTGGAGGTGATCGGCGCCGGCGGCCTGCACATCCTCGGCACGGAGCGGCACGAGTCGCGGCGCATCGACAACCAGCTGCGCGGCCGCTCGGGACGGCAGGGCGATCCGGGCTCGTCGCGGTTCTTCCTCTCGCTCGAGGACGACCTCCTGCGCATCTTCGGCGCCGACCGCCTGGCCGGTCTCATGACGCGCCTCGGGATGGAGGAGGGCGTGCCCATCGAGCACAAGATGGTTTCGAGATCCATCGAGAACGCCCAGAAGAAGGTGGAGCACCGCAACTTCGACACGCGCAAGCACCTCCTCGAGTACGACGACGTGATGAACCAGCAGCGCAAGACCATCTACGCTCTGCGCAAGCAGGTCCTCGAGGGCAAGTACATGGCCGAACAGGGCCTCGCCGACACGAGCCGGGTCCGTGGCGAGGAAGAGGGCGACAAGAAGTACGTCGAGATCGAGGTGCCGCAGGAGCAGATCGAGCGCTTCAAGGAACGCGTCGCGCCCCTGCTCGAACGCGTCGTCATCCTGTACGGCGAGCTCGGGCCCGCGCCGGCCCCGGACGCGGACGGGAACGTGCGCGAGCCGACAATCGCCGACGTGCTGCGCGCGGATCCGGTGCGCGTCGAGCGCCAGGTCTACGCGTTCTTCGGCCTGCGGCCCGAGATCTCGAAGCTCGGGGCCAAGCCGCGCGAGATGCTCGACGTGCTCGTCGATTCGGTGCCGCGCTCGCTCGCGGCCCAGCGCGAGCGGCTCCTCGACGTGATGGACGAGGTCATCTACGCGCTCATCGACGAACACTGCCCCGGCGACAACGAGTCGAGCTGGGCCCTCGACGAGCTGCGACAGGCGGTGAAGGGCAAGCTTGCCCTTGCCCCCGAGGGGCTCGAAGGGCACCACAACGCGGAGGCCCTGGCCGGCGCGATCTACGAGCAGGCCGAGCGATTGCTCCTCGCCAAGGAGAAGGAGACCGGCGCCGACGTGCTCGTCGCGGCCTTCAGGCACTTCTACCTGCAGGAGATCGACCGCCAGTGGCTCGACCACCTGGCGGGCATGGACAACCTGCGCGCCGGCATCGGCCTGCGCGGCTACGGCAACCGCGACCCCAAGCAGGAGTACAAGCGCGAAGGCTACGACATGTTCACCGAGATGATGGCGGCCATCAAGACCAACGTCATGCAGAAGACGTTCCACGTGCAGATCGAGAAGAGCGAGGACGTCCAGCGCATCGCCAAGCCCAGGGGCGCGAGGTCGGTCGTGGAGGGTCGCGGCGGCGAGGTGGGCTCGCGCGAGGCGCCGGCCAAGCCATCGACCCAGAAGCGCGACGTGCCCAAGGTGGGGCGCAACGATCCCTGCCCGTGCGGCTCGGGCAAGAAGTACAAGAAGTGCTGCGGCGCGGGCGCCTGATCCGGGTGCTGTGCTTTGCTGCGGCTCTCGCGGCGGCCCGTTGCGGAGCCGCTCCGTCCGCGACGCCCGCGCGTCCGGAACCCTCCTATGCCGGGACGCGCAAAGCCTCGTCCTGGACAGAGGCCTACGGCGGCCCGGCGCCGGAGCTCGTTCTCACTCTCGAGGAACAGGACCTCTGGGCGCGCGTCCTTCGCGACGTCGCCCGCCCCTGCTCGGCCGATTCCAGACTGACCGAGGCCGCGCGGCAACAGGCTCTTGCGCTTTCCAAATCTTCCGTCTCGTTCGAGGACGGCGGCCTCGACCGCCTGCGCTTCAACCTCCTGCGTCTGGGCTCGACCGACTACGCGGTGGCGCCGCTCGTGGCCGTGCTCGACACCGGCGGCCGTGAAGCGCTCGGGCGTCTCGCGGCCAGGAGGGCGTCGGAGTGGACCCACTGCGGCCTCGGCGTGGGCGGGAACAAGGAGCGCCGCGTGGCCGTGTTCGCGGGCGTACGACGCGTGGTCGAGCTCGACGCGTTCCCGGTCCGCTCCGAGCCCGGTTCGCGCTTGCTGGTGCGGGGTCGCGTGGTGGCGGACGCGGACGCCCCGCTCGAGCCCTACCTGGGTCTGCCCGACGGATCGGTACAGAGGCTCCCCGCGGTGCGCGTCTCGGACCGGCGCTTCGCGTTCGAAGTGCCGCTCGAGTCCAAAGGGAGGCACGACCTCGAGGTTCTCGTCGACACGGGCCGGGGCTACGAGACCGCTGCGCTCGTGCCGCTCTTCGTGGGCGTGGCGCCCGACGAGCGGCCGGTCATCGTCGCCGATGACGTGGACGCCGCGCCTGCTGGTGATCCGGAAGCGGCCCTCGGGAGGCTCATCGATGGCGCGAGGCGCCGGGCGGGCCTTCACCCTCTCGAACGGGACGCGCGGCTCGACGAGGCCGCGAAGGCCCACTGCCGCGACATGGTCGCAAACCGTTTCTTCGGCCACGTGTCGCCCTCGCGAGGCCCGCTCGCCCTGCGGCTCTCCTCGCTCGGCCTTTCGCCCTTCCGGATGGCTGAGAACGTGGCGCGCAGCGGCTCCGTGACCCGGTTGCACCACAACCTCATGGAGAGCCCGTCGCACCGGGTGAACATCGTGGATCCGGCCTTCACCCACATGGGTCTGGGCGTCGGCCGCGACGGGAACGACCTCGTCGCGACGGAGATCTTCGTGCGGTGGGAGGCTTCGCCCTGAGCAGCCGCCAGGCCGCCCCTCTTCCCGTCTCAGCCCGTGAGCCCCAGGATCCGCGCCGCGTTGCCGCCCAATATCCTGGTCTTGGTGTCGTCCGCGAGGGGCAGCTCGCCGACCGCCTTCACGTTGGCGCCGACGTCCGTCACGTCCGGCCAGTCCGAGCCGAACACGACCTTGTCCGCGATGCGCTCGAGCTCGGGGAAGTACTCGAGCAGCTTGGATGGCGGCAGTCCCGAGATCTCGAGGAACACGCGCTCGTGGATGCGCGCCAGGAAGAACGCGCGGTCGTACCAGAAGCCGCGGCCGCCGTGGGCCATGACGATGGTGAGCCTCGGGAAGTCGACCGCCACGTCGTCGAGGTGGAGCGGATCGCCGTACTTGATGCGCGCGTCGCGCAGCACGGACGAGCCCGTGTGCACGAGCACCGGGACGCCGAGCTCCTCGGCCTTGGCGTAGACAGGGTAGAGCCGCCGGTCGCTGGCGAAGAAGCCCTGGTAGACCGGGTAGAGCTTGAGGCCGCGCATGCCGAGCCGGGTCACGGCGCGCTCCACCTCGCCGGCCGGGTCAGGATCCTCGACCGGGTTCACGCTCGCGAACGGGATGAGCCGCGCGCTGCCGCGGCAGAACTCGGCCACCCGGTCGTTGGAGCACGCGCCGGTCGAGCGCGGGTTCTGCTCGGCCAGGCACACGGCCACGTCCACGCCATGGGCGTCGAGGAACTCCTCGAAGCCGCGCGGGCTGCCGAGCACGCGATCGAGGTACGCGGACGGATCGCCCGGCACGCGCCGCCCGAGCTCCTCGAGCAGCCACGGCGAGTACTCCGAGGCCAGCGTGACGTGGATGTGGAAGTCGATGATGGACATGGGAGAGATCAAGCTCCTCCCGGTGTTCGCGGTCAAGGCCCACCGACCGCCCAATACTGGCACGCACCTTGCTCCTTCGAATCCGCGGGGGTGCGGGCACCCCAACCCGAAAGGAGGCCTCACGTGTGCAAGCTCACCTTCCTCATCTTCGTCGGGGCGCTCCTCGCCGCCGGGTGCGACACGGGCTCCCCGTCGGACGATCCGGACGCGGGCGGCGACGCGGGGAACGACGCCGCGGGCACCGACCCGGATCAGGGGATCGACTGGGAGCCGTGCCCTTTGTACGTCGACCAGCCGGCGGGATTGCTGGCCGAGTGCGCGACCATCGACGTGCCGCTGCGCTGGTCCGAGCCGGACGGCCCGACGATCGGCATCTTCGTCCAAAGGCTCGCGGCCGGGACGCAGCCGGCGCGGGGTCAGCTCTGGCTGCTCGAGGGCGGGCCAGGCGGCTCGGGCGCGGACTTCGACGCGTTCATGGACGGGTTCCGCGCGCTCGATCCGACCCTCGATCTGTACGCCGTGGACCACCGGGGCGTCGGGCGCTCCGCGCGCCTCTCCTGCCCGGATGAGGAGACCGGGGCGAGCGACTGGTCGATCTCCGTGTCGCCCGGCGAGGCCGCCGCGTGCCTCGATGCGGTCGAGGCGGTGTGGGGCGACGATCTCGACGAGTTCACGGCCACCGCCGCGGCGCGGGACCTCGGCCGGCTCATCGAGGTCGCGGCCGAGCCCGGCAAGGACGTGTTCGTCTATGGCGTGTCATACGGCACGTACTGGGCGCACAGGTACCTGCAGATCCACCCGGACCAGGCCACGGCGGTGATCCTCGACTCGATCGCGCCGCCCGGAGAGGACTTCGTCCACTACGACGCGGACATGGACGCGGCGGCGCAGGACTTCCTCGCGCTGTGCGCCGAGGACTCGTTGTGCTCTTCCAAGCTTGGCGGCGACCCCTGGGCCGCGGTGGGCGATCTGCTCGCCACCATCGAGGCAGGCGGCCACTGCCCGGCAATCACCACGACATGGGGGATCGATGCCCCGAGCGCCCGCACGGTCCTCGCCTATCTCCTCATGAGCCCGACCACGCGGACGTACCTTCCGGCGTTCGTCTACAGGCTCGCCCGGTGCGACGACGCAGACGCCGTCGCGCTCGATCACCTGCTGGACATCCTGTTCGGAACCCCGGAGACGACCTACTACGACACGCTCTCGTCGGACGCGCTCTTCTACAATGTGGCGCTGTCCGAGCTGTGGCCCGACCCCGAGGCGCACCCGACGGTCGGGGAGATAGACGCGATCGAAGCGGGCTTGTACGTCACGACCGGTCTCTCGCCCCGCGTCGCGGCGGTGCAGGACACCTGGCCCGCGTACCCGGACGATTCCTACGTCGAGGCGTGGGCGAAGACGGCGACGCCGTTGCTCATGATGAACGGCGATCTCGATCCCATGACGCCGATCTGGGTCGGCGCCGAGGCGGCAAAGCACCTGACGGGCGAGCGCCAGTGGTTCTACACGATTCCCCGCGCCGCGCACTGCGTGGTCAATCAGACGCCGGTCGCCGTGCAGGGCGACACGCCGTGCGGCCTGCGGATCATGCTCGACTTCCTCGCGGATCCCACCACGGAGCCGGACACCGCGTGCCTCGCGGAGATCCCCGAAGAGGCGTTCGTCGGCGATCCGGCGATCAACGCCTACCTGCTCGGCACCTCGGATCTCTGGGAGAACGGCGCCGCCGCGCCGCCCGCCCTCGCAAGGCCCCCTGCCCCGCTCCTGCGCGCCCTTCGGGAGATCCGCAGGCTCGCTGGCCGCGCGATCGCGCCAAGCTGAGCCAAAGCGCCTATACGCTCTTGTTGTTGCACTTCAAGGAGGCCTCCTCGGCCGAGACGAGATCCTTCTCGACGAGCTCCTTGAGCGCCACGTCCAGCGTCTGCATGCCCATGGCCCGGTTCGCGTCGATGTACCCCGTGATCTTGGAGGCGTTGCCGTCGCGGATGATGTTGGCGAGCCCCGGGCTCGAGAACATGATCTCGGCCGCCACGATCCGTCCCTTGCCCTCCTTGCGGCGCAGGAGCTGCTGCGCCAGGATCCCGCGCAGCGACTCGGCCAGCATGGCCCGGATCTGCTCCTTCTGCGCGGCGGGGAAGACCTCTACGATGCGGTCCACGGTCTTGGCGGCGCTGTTCGCGTGGACCGTGGCGAGAACGAGGACTCCCATCTCGGCCGCGGTGACCGCGAGCGAGACGGCCTCGAGGTCGCGCATCTCGCCCACCAGGATCACGTCGGGATCCTCGCTCAGGGCATCCTTCAAGGCAGCCGAGAAGGACGGCGCGTGCAGCCCCACCTCGCGCTGGACGATGAACGACTTGCGGTCCGTGTGCACGAACTCGATGGGATCCTCGATCGTGATGATGTGCCTGGACATGGTCCGGTTGATGGCGTCGATGATGGCGGCGAGCGTGGTGGACTTGCCGCTGCCCGTCGGTCCGGTGACGAGCACGAGCCCGCTCCTGAAGAGCGGAAAGCGCTTCGCCGCCTCGGGCAGCCCCAGATCATCGATGCTCAGTATCTTCTCGGGGATGACGCGGAACACGGCGCCCATGCCTCGCACCTGCTTGAGGAAATTGCACCGGAAGCGGCCGACGCCCTGCACGCTGTAGGCGAAGTCGAGATCGTTCGTCTCGACGTACTTCTGCCACTGGTCCTCGCCGCAGACCTCTCGCATGATTTGAAAGAGCGCCTCGCCCGAAAGCGGCCGGTCCGCGACCGCGTGCAGCTCGCCGTCGATGCGCATGCGCACCGGCTCCCCGGCCGAGAGGTGCAGGTCCGAGGCCCGGCTCTCCACCATCTTCATGAGCAGTTGATCGAGTTGCGCCACGGTGTCCCTCTCCTTACGCCTCGCACAGCATGCCGTGCGTCTCCTGCGCGATGACGCCCTTCTCGAGCAGGAGGTTCGCGTGCTCCTGGAACGACATGTTGCCCGCGTCGCGGCTCACCTGCATGGCGTTCCTGAGCTGGTAGATCTTCTTCTCGTGGATGAGGTTGCGCACGGCGGGCGTGACCACCAGCACCTCCACCGCCGGGATGAGCCCGGGCGCGTCGGCGCGCGGCACGAGGCGCTGCGAGACGGCCCCGCGCAGGGACTCGGCGAGGACCGTGCGTATCTGGCCCTGCTCCTCGGGGGGGAACATGTCGAGCAGGCGGTTGATGGACCGCACGGCGTTCTGCGTGTGGAGCGTGGCGAACACCAGGTGGCCCGTCTCGGCCGCGGCCGTGGCGAGCCGCGCGGTGTCGAGATCGTTCATCTCGCCCACGACGATGACGTCCGGATCCTCGCGCAGCGCCGCGCGAAGAGCGTTGCCGAAGCTCATGGTGTGGGGGCCCACCTCGCGCTGCGTGACGAGGGAGCACTTGGAGCGGCAGACGAACTCCACCGGGTTCTCGATGGTGATGATGTGCTGGCGCCGCTCGCGGTTGACGATGTCCACGAGCGCCGCGAGGGTCGTCGTCTTGCCGGAGCTGATGGGTCCGGTGACGAGCACGAGCCCCTGCGCATACGTGGTGAACTTTCCGACGACCGATGGCAGGTTGAGGGAGACGAGGCTCGGGATCTCCTCGGGGATGAGGCGGAACACGCCGTTCATTCCGCGCAGATGATGGAAGATGTTGCAGCGCGCCCGGCCGCCCTCCGGCAGATCCACGCACTTCACCACCGCCTTTCGCGTCTTGAGCGTGCGCAGCTCCTCCTCGTCCAGGATGGACGCGAGGAGGGATTCGACCGCGGCCCCGTCGAGGGCGCCCTTGTTGGACGCCATGAGCTGGCCTTGATAGCGCAGGATCGGCGCCTTGCCGGCCATGACGTGCAGATCGCTCGCGCCGCGCGCCAGGGCCGCTGCCAGCCACCCGAGCAGACGCGCCGCCTCCTTGCCGTGATCCCGCCCCGGTCCCTGCCGCTCGCTGCGCTCGGAGGCAAAAGGAGGCGCGGACGGCTCCTCGGGCAGCTCCTCGAGGAGCTCGGCCGGGAGAGGGATCACGCGCGACTGCTCCTCGCGCACCTGGTGGACGTACTTCTTCTGCGCGTCGAGCACGATCGCGAGGATCTCCTTGTTGATGAAGCCGAGCCGGACCGCGATCTCGCCGAAATGCATGGACCCGTCCGACTTTGCCTGCGCGGCCAGGCACTTCTGCCTCTGCTCGTCCGTGAGCAGGTTGTTCTCGACGAGGATGGCCCCGATCATTCCGCCGC
>JAQTNF010000155.1:0-1793 GCA_028713995.1 Deltaproteobacteria bacterium
CGCGCCTCGAGCTCGGCCCTCAGCTCCGGCGGCGAGGCCCACGCGCTCTCGGGACCCGGCGTGAGGAAGCAGGTCGTCATGCTGAGGCCACGACGTGAAGCGGCGGGGTACGTGAGCGGCACGGACACCACCACCGAGCGCAGGCCCGCGGCCGAGGCCAGATCCCACAGGCGCGGCGCGGCCACGGACCTGGCGCTCGCAAGCTCCATGGCGTACGAGCCCGCGCGCCGGTTGCGAAAGCCGTAGATGCCGAGGCGCTCGGGCAAAAGGCCGCTCGTCATGGTCACCCACGCGGGCACAGTGACCGGCGGATCCGTGGAGCGCAGCGCGCCGAACGCGCCCTCCTGCCTCATGCGCGAGAGGCAAGGCATCGCGTCCGCGTAAAGCTCGAACGCGAGCGACGGCGGCATCGAGTCGAGCCCGATGACGACCACGCGCGGCCGGGAGGATGTCATGGCGCCTAGGGCTTCTTCCCGCCGAGCTTCTTCGCGGCCGGGGTGGTGAGCCCCTTCAAAACCTGGAACGCCACGCGCAACTGGAAGTCCGCGATTGCGGGCGCCTCCTCGGCCGCGGCCCTGGCCTTGTCGGGCGCCAGGTGGCCGGGCAGGTCCGCTTCGCCGCCGTAGTAGAGCCCGAGGCCCGCGTCGGGCTGCTCCGCGGGCGGTGCCTTGCGCGACTCCACGATCACGTCCGGCTGCACGCCCTCGGCCTGGATCGAGCGGCCGGACGGCGTGAAGTAGAGCGCCACGGTCAGCTTGAGGCCCGAGCCGTCCTCGAGGTCGATGAGGTTCTGCACCGAGCCCTTGCCGAACGTGCGCGCACCCACGAGCAAAGCGCGCCCCTGGTCCTGCAGGGCGCCTGCCACGATCTCGGCCGCGGACGCGCTCGACTGATCCACGAGCGCCACCACGGGCACCGCGTCGAGCGTGCCCCGGCTCTTCGCCTCGAAGGTCTGCAAGACCTCGCCGCCCCTCCCGCGCGTGGTGACGATGACGCCGCGGTCGAGGAAGAGGTCGGCCGTGCGCACGGCCTCCTCGAGCAGGCCGCCGGGGTTGCCGCGCAGGTCGAGCACGAGCCCCTCGAGCCCGCCGCCCTCGGCCGTGAGGCGCTCCACGGCGTCCTCGAGGTCGGCGGTCGTGCCGTCCTGGAATGCGAGCACGCGGATCCACGGGTACCCGGGCGCGAGCAGCTCGGCTTTGACGCTCTCGACCTTGATGACCTCGCGCGTCATGGTCACGTCGAACGGGGCGGCCCGCCCGGCGCGTCGGAACGTGGCCGTGACCTTGGTGCCGGCCTCGCCGCGCATGAGGCGCACGGCGTCCTCGATGCCGAGCGATCGGGCCGAGCGGCCCTCGATGGCCACGATCTGATCGCCCGGCAGGATGCCTGCCTTTTGTGCGGGCGAGCCGGCCATGGGCGCGATGACCGTGAGCACGTCGCCGTGCACGCCCACCTCGAGCCCCACGCCGCCGAAGCGGCCCACCGTGTCGTCGTTGAGCGCGCGGTACTCGTCCGGCGTCAGGAACGAGGAGTGCGGATCGAGCGTGCGCACCATGCCCTTGATGGCGCCGTACACGAGCCCGTCCTCGTCCACCTTGTCCACGTAGCTGCGCTCGATGTGCGAAAGCACGCGCGCGAAGACGGCGAGCTTGGCGTACGGGCTCGCCGTGCGCGGCGTGGCCATGGCCGCGCCGATGCCCACGGCCGCGGACGCGACCGCGATGATGACGAGACCCAGCCTGTATCCGATCTTTCTAGGCACGCGCTCTCCTCGCGTCGACAGGGCGAGTCTA
>JAQTNF010000155.1:1803-10955 GCA_028713995.1 Deltaproteobacteria bacterium
GGTGGCCATGGCCGCGCCGATGCCCACGGCCGCAATCACGATCGCGATCACCAGCGCTGCGAGCCCCAGCCTGCGTTTCGTCTTCATCGGCGCTCCCTCGTCTCGACGCGGACGAGTCTACATCATGCCCGAGGTTTTTCGAAAGGCGTTCGCGACCCGCCGATCCGCGCGGCCCCGGGCGCTCTCGGAATCGGCCGTGCCTTCTGCTAAGGTATCTCGTCCCATCGGAGGGAGCCTCGCCATGACGGAACCGTCGCGCATCGGCAGCCCGCCATCGTGGATCGCAGAGAACGCCCGCACCGTCGCGGCCGTCGGGGCGATCGTGGCGATCGTCGGGGCGGTCACGACCGTCGAAGGCGTGAGCAACGTCCGCGGGATGCGAAGCATCAGGGAGAGCGGCGCGATCGTGGAGGGGACCGTGGTCACGATGTTCACGGACAACGACGTCGGCACCGGGGGCTACTTCCTGGCGATCGAGTACGCGGCAGGAGGCCGCTCCTTCCGGGTCACGCGATCGGTCACGGAGGGGTTCTACGACTCCGTATACCTGCACGCCCGTGTCCGCCTCCTCGTGTCGAGGGAGGATCCCGGCTACGCCCGGCTCCCCGATGGCGAGGCGGTGAGCGATCGGACGACTGTCGTCGAGCCCTGGATCAGCGGCGCGTTCGCGCTCGCGGGGACGATCGTCTTCCTGTACGCGCTGGCGCTCGCGAAGCTGCACGGCGTTTGAGATCACAACCCGCGCCCCGCCGTCCACGCCCGTGGACACCCGGATTCAGGGTGTCAATTCAGGGTGTCAGGCACTTCCAGTTTTCACTTTCTAATTCGGAAGCCAGTCGAAATATCATGCGCAATGTCGGACTGTTCAGCCCTGGAAGGTCGAGCGGGAAGAGCCATCCCCCTGACGGCGGAAATTGGAAAATGGAAGTGCCTGACACCTTCCTCGTGCTGCGGGGTCACAGGGTCCTGCTGGACGCGGATCTGGCCGCGCTGTACGGCGTCGAGACCAAGGTGCTCAACCGCGCGGTCAAACGCAACATCGAGCGCTTCCCCGCAGATTTCATGTTCCAGCTCACGGCCGAGGAGGCGAGGCGTTTAAGGTGCCAAATTGGCACCTTAAACGAGGATGACAGGCCCGGAAGAGGCGAGCACCGCAAGTACCTACCCCATGGCTTCACCGAGCAGGGCGTCGCGATGCTGTCGAGCGTGCTGCGCAGCCCGCGCGCCGTGCAGGTGAACATCGAGATCATGCGCGCCTTCGTGCGCCTCAGGCAGATGCTGCAGGCCAACGCGGATCTGGGTCGCGGGCTCGCGGACCTGGAGAAGCGACACGACGCCCAGTTCAAGGTGGTGTTCGACGCCATCAGGCAGCTCATGGCTCCCCCGGCGAAGCCCAAGCCCCCTATCGGCTTCGGCAGGAAGGAGCCGTGACGGGACTCCCGGATTCTCGGCGGGGCCCTGCGACAAACCGGGCCCCTGCCGTCCACGCCCGTGGACACCCGCGACCCCGGCAGCCCAGCAAAATCAAGCACTTCGCCCATGGCACGACGCGTGCAACTCCGTAGGCCCGGGCACATTGCAAGGAGGTGTTGTCATGACGAAATCCCGACTCGGAATGCTGGCCGCCTGGCTGGTCCTCGCCGCGGTCGCGTGCGACCAGGCCCCCGCCACGATCCCGGCGTCCCCCATCTCGGCCGCCCTTCACGAGGCCAGAAGCTGCGAGGAGGTGCGCACCGGCTACGTGGACGCGCTCGTGGCCGCCATGCGCGCGAGGCTCGCGGCCACCCGCGACGACATGATCTCACGGCTCGGCACGGATTGCTGGGCCGGTGCGGACGCGGGCGGGGACACGGGCGACGACGCGGACGCGGACAGCGACTCGGACGGCGACTCGGACAACAGCGCCGACGGGGCAAGCGACTACTCGACCACCAACACGCAGGAGATGGACGTGGACGAGCCCGACTTCATCAAGAACGACGGCACGTACATCTACGTGCTCGCGGACGGCGCCTTCCAGATCCTCAAGGCCTGGCCCGCGGCCGAGACCACGCGCCTGTCGGCCACGCCGATCGAGGGCACGCCCAAGCGCATGTTCGTCGCGAACGGCCGCGCCGTGATCTACTCCGCGCTCGAACAGATCGGCGCGGGCGACCCGGCGTTCGAGGACGCCTTCTACGCCTCCGAGTACGGCACCGAATGCACCTACGCCTACGACTGCGACATGGTGGGCGACGGCCGCGCCCTCGAGATGACCGTGCTCGACCTCTCGGATCCGGCCGCGCCCGCGGTGGCGCGCGAGACCGTGTTCGAGGGCGCGTTCCTCTCGGCGCGCGCCATCGACGGGATCGTCCACACGGTGGTCGTGCACCCGCAGCCGCAGACGCCACAGCTTCCCGACGTCCCTCCATTGCTCGAGGAGTACCAGTGGAGCTGCGACGGAATCCCCTTCCCGGAATCCGTCATCGACGCGCTGTTCGAGGATCTGGCCGACGAGAACGAGGAAATCTTGCGCGCCACGCCGCTTGGCGACGTGATCCCCGAGGTGGACGACCGCCTGGCCGACGGCGCG
The DNA here is from genome assembly GCA_028713995.1 of Deltaproteobacteria bacterium. Classification (GTDB taxonomy): domain Bacteria; phylum Myxococcota_A; class Polyangia; order JAAYKL01; family JAAYKL01; genus JAQTNF01. Next base: position 4,376 of record JAQTNF010000155.1, read on the forward strand.
CCGCTTGCGGATCCGTTCGCCGCGTGCTCGGGCGTGTACCTCTCGGACAACCCGGACGGCGCGTACCTGGTCTCGGTGCTCTCGTTCAATCCCGCGGCCGACGATCCGCTCGTCGCCACGTCGGCGCTCGGCCGCCCGGGCGCAATCTACGCCTCCAAGGACAACCTGTACCTGGCCGCGCGCCACGGCCCCGGCGCCTTCGGCGACGGATACTGGCCCGATGGCTCCGGGATCGAGGAGGCGACCACGGTGCACGAGTTCCGCCTGCAAGGAGCGAAGTCCGCCGCCGCGTACCTCGGCAGCGGCGTCGTCGAAGGTCACGTGCTCAACCAGTTCTCCATGAGCGAGTGGAAGGGGAGCTTGCGCATCGCCACGTCGAGCGGCCACGTGCCGGATCCGGACGTGCACAGCGCGGTCACGATCTTGAGGCCCGATAACGGCGCGCTCGTCACGGTGGGCAAGGTGGACGGCATCGCGCCTTCCGAGGACATCCGATCCGTGCGCTTCCGAGAGGGCCGCGGCTACGTGGTCACCTTCAAGAAGACCGACCCGCTCTTCGTGCTCGACCTCGCTGATCCCGAGAACCCCGAGATCCTGGGCGAGCTCAAGATCCCCGGCTTCTCGACCTACATGCACTTCCTCGACGCGGGCCACCTGCTCACGATCGGCTTCGACGCGGACGACATGGGCGACTTCGCGTGGTTCGACGGCATGCAGCTCCAGATCATCGACGTGACCGACCCCGCCGCCCCTACGCTCCTGCACAAGGAGCTCATCGGCACGCGCGGCTCCACGTCCGAGGCGGCCACGAACCACCTGGCGTTCAACTACTTCGCGTCGCGCCGGCTGCTCGCCCTGCCGCTCACCGTGTGCGAAGGCGGCGGCGACGGCAGCTACGGGTACGACATGACCTTCAGCGGGCTGCGCGTCTACAAGGTCACGATCGAGGATGGCTTTACGCTCCTGGGAGGCATCCCGCACGCGGCGCCCACGAGCGGCGGCGACTACTACGAGACCTGCGGCTCGTGGTGGGCGAGCCCGACCACCGCGGTCAAGCGCAGCGTGTTCATGGAGGACTTCGTCTACTCGGTGGCGCCCGAGCTCGTGAACGTGGCCGCCGTCTCCGACCTGTCGAATGTGATCGCGTCAGTGGACCTCGCGGTCGGCAGGTGAAGCTCGCAGCTTGATTCCCGCGCGCCGGGGAGCTACTGACCCGGTGCATGCCCCTCTCCCATCCCGGCGAGCTCGCTGCCCTCGCCACGGCCTTCTGCTGGACCGTGACCGCGCTCGCGTTCGCCTCGGCCGGCAGGCTCGTGGGCTCGCTCGCGGTCAACATCATCCGCCTCGCGCTCGGGCTCGTGTTCCTCACGATCTTCTGCGCCGCGACGCGCGGGCTGCCCCTGCCGACCGATGCGTCGCCCTCGGCGTGGCTCTTCCTCGCGCTGTCGGGCGTGGTGGGGTTCCTGGTGGGCGACCTGTGCCTGTTCCGCGCGTTCGTGGTGCTCGGCGTGCGCCTGTCCATGCTGCTCATGGCGCTCGTGCCGCCGCTCACGGCGCTCCTCGGCTTCGTCGCGCTCGGCGAGGATCTCTCGGCCGTGGACGTGGCGGCCATGGGGCTCACCGTGGGCGGCGTGGCGTGGGTGATCATGGAGCGCCGCGCGGACGGCGACGGGCGCATCGAGCGGCCGCCGCTCTCGGGACTGCTCCTGGGCCTGGGCGGGGCGCTCGGGCAGGCGGGCGGGCTCGTGCTCTCCAAGCTCGGCATGCGGGGGTACGACCCGTTCGCGGCCACGCAGATCCGGGTCATCGCGGGCGCGGCCGGGTTCGCGATCCTGTGCACGGCCGTGGGCTGGTGGCCCAGGGTGAAGGAGGCGCTCGCGCACGCCGCGGCCATGAAGCGCATCACGCTCGGCGCGTTCTTCGGGCCGTTCCTGGGCGTGTCCCTGTCGCTCGCGGCGGTGAAATACACCGAGGCCGGCGTGGCGGCCACGATCATGGCCATCGTGCCGGTGCTCGTCATCCCGCCGTCGATCCTGATCTTCAAGGAAAAGGTCACGCCGCGCGCCGTGGCGGGCGCGGTCCTCGCCGTGGCCGGGGTGGGCTTGTTGTTCTTGTGATACCATGTCCGGTCGAGGGAGGCTTGTGGTGCGAAAGCAGCTGCGCCGGGTGGACGCGATCGGCAAGGGGAGCCCCGCGTCCGGAGATGGACCGCCGCCCGACGGGCGCGGCGACGGGTTCGCCCTCAGGTTCGCGGGCGGCCGCGGCATCCTGTGGCTCGGCAAGACGCGGCTCTCGCCGGCCGTGACCGTGGACCGGCTCGAGCTCGTCATCCCCAACATCTCCTTCCCCTTCGACATCTCGTCCGGCATCGCGGGCTTCAAGAACCGGCGCCACGCGCTCGGCCGCATCACGCTCACCATCTCGATCGACGGGCTCGAGGACATGGCGCGCCGCAGGCTCCTCGCCGCGCCGTGGATCGCGAACGTGAGGCTCGCGTTCGAGCGCGACCACCTGTGCGTGCTCGCGGACTGCGGCCCCGAGGGCGACCGCGTGCCCCTCTCCTTCCGTCTGTACCCGGCGCCCGGCGACGCGAGCCTGGGCCTGGTCGTCGAGGAGCCGCGCGCCTACGGCCCCCTGCCCGCGTGCCTGCTCGTCGCGGTCGCGGCCTGCCTCGAGGCGCTCCTCGGCACGCGGCCCGCGGCGACGTCCCTCGATCCGCCGGATCCGGTGCGCCACGCGCTTTTCGAGCTCCTGCCGCGCCGAGGCTGGCGCCTGCCGGACACCTCGTCCGCGCGCCTGCTCTCGCTCGACCTGTTACCGGATCGCGCCGTGCTCGACTACGGCCAACCGGACCTGGTCGACGTCGCGGACGCACCGCGGCCCGCGCAGCAGGGGGCCGAGCTCGACCGCCTGAAGCGCATCGAGGAGGGACGCCTGGTGCGCTCCGGCGACCTCCCGCTCGTCGCGGGCAGGATCGAGGAGGCGCGGCAGATCTACGGCCGCCTGCTCGCCGAGGATCCGGACAGCCCGGTCGTGATCGGCCGGCTCGCCATGGTCGACGCGCTCGATCCGGATCGACGGGGCACGGCGCGCTCGCTCCTTGCCGAGTCGCGCGGGCGGCACGCGGCCCGCACGGATCTCGCGGCCGTGGCGGCCCACGCTGCGGCCCTCGATAGGGACGTGGAGGCCGAGGTCGAGGCGCTCGAGGTTCTGTACGCGGCGGGCGACGGCCACGAGCGCTGGGCGGCCGGCCTGCGCATGGGACGCCTGCTCGCGGGACGCGATCCGACGGGGGCGGTGCGCTGTCTTACGGGCGCGCTCGCCGCGCGCCGCGAAAGCCCCGAGGCCATGGCCGCGCTCATGGAGGCGGAGGCGGCGCAAGGCCGGGCCGACGCTGTGGGCAAGCTCCTTCCGCGCTTCATCGCGGCGCACAAGGGCAGCGCCGAGCGCGTGGCGGCCCACGTCTTCGCCGGGCGCCTGCTCCTCGACCGTCTGAGAGACGCGGCGGGCGCGGCCAGGCAGTTCGAGCGCGCGGCCCTCGCCGATCCGCGGGACTGGGACGCGGCCTGGGGCCTGGCCGAATCCCTGGCCAGGCTCGGCAACGCGGAGCGGGCCGTGGTGCAGTTCGAGCGCCTCATGCGCACGGCGCGCGAGGCGGGCGACGACCCGGCGGCGGCGCGGGCGCTCAAGGAGATCGGCGACATCTGGCTCGAGAAAGCCGAGGCCGCCCTGGCCGTGTCGCGCTACCGCGAGGCGCTCGCCCTCGATCCGGATGCCGCGCCCGTGCGCGTGCGGCTGTCCCTCGCGCTGCGCGCCCTCGATCGGACCTCGGAAGCCGCGAACGAGCTCGAGGCCGCCCTGCGCGGGGCCGGCCCCGCGTGCAAGGAACCCTGGTGGGGCAATGCCGCCCACGAGCTGGCCCGCCTCTATGTTTACGATCTCAAGGATGTGACCGCGGCGCGCCCGTGGATCGAGGCCGCGCTCGGGTTCGAGTCCGAGGCTAAGGACGCCGTCTCGCTGCTCCTCCTCGAAGGACGTCTCGGCGACGACGACGCGGCTCTCTCGTGCCTGCGCCGTGCACGGGAGTTGTCGCCCGCGGACAAGGACGTGGTCGCGGCCCTCGAAGCCCACCTCACGCGGCGGGGCCTGTTCGCCGACCTGGCGTCGCTCCTCGCGGAGCAGGCTGTCGCGGCGACCGACGGCAAGCGCGTCGCGGAGCTCGAGATCCGCATCGCGGACCTCATGGCCGGCCCGCTCGACGATCCCAAGGCCGCGGCGAACGCCCTCATGTACGCCTTCGAGGCCGACCCGTCTTGCGCCTCGAACCCGACGCTCGCGGATCGCGCCACGACCCTGGCCGACTCCCTGGCGAACGGCGACACCGAGGAGCTCTTCCTCCTGGCTAAGATCGCGGCCGCGCTGGGTCGCGTCCACTACCGCACCCTGAACGACCCCGCGCGCGCCCTCTCCTGGCTCGAACGATCCCTCGACGCGCTCCCGGATCAACCCGACGTGCTGCTCGATCTCGCCGACTGCGCCTGGGATCTCGGCGAAGACGCCCGCACGGCGCGCAGCCTGGAGCGCCTGCGCGTGGTCGCGCCCGAGCGTTCCCTCGGACCGATCCATTGGTACCGGCTGGCGCACGCCATGGCCGTGACCGGCGGCTGGTCCGAGGAGGACGTCCTCGAGACTTTGGTGGCCGCGCTGCCCGGGCTCGCGGGCAAGGACCGCGACGACGCCCTGCACCTGGCCGCGGTGCTGAGATGCAGGCTCGGCCATGGCTGAGCCCGGAACGCCGAAAGCCCCGCGCCCCGGGCTCGCGGTGATTGTCCCGCCAGACATGGCCGAGGAGGCGGGCTGCCTGCTCATCGAGCTCGGCGCCTGCGCGGTCGAGCAGCGCGACGAGTCGACCCTGTCGCCCGCCGGATCGGACCTCGCCCAGCTTTTCGCGGGCTTCGATGAACGCGACGCGCGCGACCTGGCCCTCAAGGCGCTCGCGCCATCCTCCGTGCGCGGGCTCGAAGCCGTCGCCATCGAGGTCGAGGACGACGGCTGGAACGCGGGCTGGCGCAGGTTCTTCGAGCCGGTGGTGCTCTCGCGCGTGCAGGTGATCACGACCTGGATGAGCCCGCCGCGCAACGACCGGATCACGATCACGATCGACCCGGGGCTGGCCTTCGGCACGGGCGGGCACGCCAGCACGCGACTCCTGCTCGGACTCCTCGAGGAGCGCACCGCGGCCCGCGGGCTTGCGGAACGCGTCCTCGACGTGGGCTCGGGCTCGGGCATCCTCGCGATCGCGGCCGCATTGCTCGGCGCACGCGAAGTGCTGGCCGTGGACGTGGACCCCGAGTCCGTGGCCGCCACGCTCGAGAATTCGCTGCGCAACGGCGTCGAGAGCGCGATCCGGGCCGAGCTGGGAACCGCCGGGTCGATCGCCGGGGAGTGGCCGCTCGTGCTCGCCAACCTGCAGCTCGCCATCTTCGAGACAGACGCGCCCGCAGTGGCCGCCCGGGTGGCCGCCCGGGGTGAGGTCCTCGTCTCCGGGATCCTCGCGGAAGAGGTCGAGGCCTGCGTCGCGCTCTTCCCGGGCCTGCGAATCGCGGGGCGCATCGAGGCGGACGGCTGGGCCGCGCTCGCGCTGGTGCAGCCGTGACGCGCGTGCTCCTCGACGCGTTGCTCTCGTGCCCGGGCGAGGCCGTGGTCACGGGCGACGAGCTCCACTACCTGCGCCGCGTGCGCAGGCTCGAGCCGGGCGACCCGGTGGAGGTGCGCGACCTTCGCGGCAGGCTTTTTTCGGCGCGCGTGGTCTTGCTCGGCAAGGAGCGGGCCGTGCTGGCGCTCGAGGCCGAGGCACCCGCCGCGCGCGAGGCCGCGCAGGTCAACGTGATCATCGCGGTTCCCAAGCGCCACCTGCTCGACGACGTGGTGAGGCAGCTCTCCGAGATCGGGGTCGCGCGCCTCGCGCCCGTCGTGTCGGAGCGCTCCGTGGCGCGGCCCGGGAAGGAGCGGGCCCCAAGATGGCGGCGCATCGCGGCCGAGTCCGTGCGCCAGTGCGGACGGGCGCGCCCCATGGCCGTGGACGACGTGCGCCCCTTTGCGGACGTCCTTCGCGAGCTCGCGGGCAAAGGCACCCGCCTCGTCCTCCACGAGCGCGAGACATCCACGGGCCTGTCCGCCGCGCTCGGCAAGGGTCCTGTCTCGCCGCCCCTCACTCTTGCCGTGGGCCCGGAGGGCGGATTCTCGCCGGACGAGATCCTGCTCTCTGCGGACCTGGGCTTCGCGCCCATGGGCCTCGGCCCGTCCGTGCTGCGCGTCGAGACCGCCGCCGTCGTGGCCGCGACCCTGGCCGTGGCCGCGCTCGGCGGGTTCGAGCCGTAGGGCGAAGCGCATCCCGACTGACCCCATGGCCCTTGTGCGCCGGCCTGCCCTCTTCGATCTGCCCTCTTCCCTCCCAAATGGATCATCTTGGAACGATTGATGTTTCTCGCAATCGGCCGGTCGGTTGAAGAAAGCAGGAAACTCTGTTCCCCAAACGGCCGATGAGAACCTCGACCGCGCGGCGTCCGCAACGCCCGTG
>JAQTNF010000156.1 GCA_028713995.1 Deltaproteobacteria bacterium
CGAGCCGGAGGATCAGATGCGACGAGTCATTTTCCTCACATGGGCGGTGCTGATGGGCCTTGGCTGCGAGAGCGGCACGCGAGGGGACGACGCGACCGGGGACGACACGACCGGCACGGGCGGATCGACCGACACGGGCACGGACGCGGATGGTGACTCGGACGGTGACACCGACGGCGACACCGACGCCGACGCCGACGCCGACACGGACACCGACACGGACACGGACGGCGATTCGGACGCCGACGCCGACGGCGACTCGGACACGGGCTCGGACACGAGCACCGGCTGCCCTGACAACGACAGCGACGAGTGGTGCGCGGATCTCGACTGCAACGATTCGGATCCCGCCGTCAATCCCGGCATGGAAGAGGTCCCGAGCAACGGGCTCGACGACGACTGCGACGGGCAGACCGACGAGCTCGTGGACACGGACACGAGCGGCGGGGACTGCGCCGCGGAGGCCAAGTACGTCTACGCGATCAGCCACACCAAGAAGCTCTACCGCTTCAACCCGCCGGACAAGAAGCTCGTGCTCGTGGGCACCGTGGGCTGCAAGGCGGGCCTGGCCACTCCGTACTCCATGTCCGTGGCGCGCGACGGCACGGCCTATGTGCTCTACTCGAACGGTTTGAGCTGCGCGGGGCTGTGGAAGGTGAGCACCAAGGACGCGTCTTGCAAGGGCAAGACCGCGTTCAAGTGCGGCCAGAGCGGCTTCGCGGTGTTCGGCATGGGGTTCTCCACCAACAGCACGACCACGACCGACGAGACGCTCTACGTGGGCAAGACCGACGGGGACTTCAAGCTCGGCAAGATCGACCTCGGCACCTACAAGCTCACGTCCATCGGCACCATTTCGGGCGCGCCCGAGATGACCGGCAACGCCGCGGCGGAGCTGTGGGCGTTCTTCGGGTGGAGTTCGCCGACCAAGGTCGTTCAGTTCGACAAGGCCACGGGCGCGGAGTCGAACGCCGTGGAGACCCCGCAGCTCTCGGGCACCGCGGCCTTCGCGTTCGCGTTCTGGGGCGGCGACTTTTACATTTTCTACGCGCCTTCGAACAACACGGCCATCTGGCAACTCTCGGGCGGCACGCTCACGAACTACGTCCCGACCACGGGCACCGAGATCGTGGGCGCCGGCGTGTCCACCTGCGCCCCGCTCGTCCAGTAACAGGCGCGGCCGACGGCGGCGACGGAGGAGAGAGACCAAGCCCCTGTGTAGCTCAATCCGGCGTGCATTATTTCAGCAGCCACTCCGATCGTATTATTGTATAAAGGTGCCTATCTCTGGTGGACAGGCGCGACGCGCTCCGGTTCGCCGACCAATCTGCGTGAAAGGAGAAAAACCGATGCATCGCTCGATTTTCATTGCAACCGTCCTCGCGGTTCTCGGCTTCGGGTCCGCAGCCATGGCTACGGTGCCCGATCTCATCCCGGTTGTCGGCGTGGTCACAAACCAGTCGGGAGTGGCTGTCGACGGCGACTTCAACGTGGTTTTCACCATCTACACGCAGGAGACCAGCGGCGCCACGGTCTGGTCAGAGACGTACGACGCGACGTCGACCCCGGCGAGAATCCATTTCGAGGATGGCCTGTTCCAGGCCTACCTGGGGTCCGTGACGCCGCTCGATTTCACCGATTTCTACGACAACGCCGAGCTGTGGCTCGGCATGAAGGTGGGTGCGGACGTGGAGATGACCCGTGTGCGGATCGACACGAGCCCGTACAGCATCGAGGCCGGGAGGTGCGCGCAGGTGGGTGATCTCGAACCCGGGGACATCCAGCCCGTGCTGGCGTCGGACGCGTGCACCGGCAACACGTTCATGCAGGGGTGGAACGGCTCGGCCGCGACGTGCAACGAGCCGGGCGTGCCGGATTCGTATACCACGGCGCAGCACACATGGGTTGCAGCCAACACGCAGGCGCCGATCGACCAGGAGGACATGCCTTGCAACTACGGGATTGAAGGCATCGACACGAACGGCGACGTGATGTGCGCCGAGCCCGACGTGGTCACCATGTGCACGACGACCTACAAGTACATGGGCAGCGACGGCCTGTGCCACCCGGCACCCTATGCCTGTACCGCCGACCAGGTCATGGCCGGCGACGGGACATGCCAGGAAGGCAGCCACAAGTGCTCGGCCAATCAGTACATCGACGGCGACGGCACCTGCCGCACCGGAGCCCACTCGTGCAACGCCAACCAGGTGCTCGTCGCTGGCGGAAGCGGCGCGGCGTCCTGCACCACCGCTGGCTTCGGTCTCATGCCCATCGGCTCGATCACCGCGTGGGCAAAGAACCTGACCGGCGTTCCCACCCTTCCCTCGGGCTGGGTCGAGTGCAACGGACAGACGCTTGCCGACGCGGGCTCGCCGCTCAACGGTCAGGTCATCCCCAATCTCAATAGCGCCGTGTCCGCCGGACTGAAGGGCTACTTCCTGCGCGGCAACACCACTTCGGGATCTACCGAAACTGATCTTGTCGAGAATCATACCCACGGTTTCGTCGAGCAAGGTTTTTCTTATGATTCCAATTGCTGGTCCCACAATTCATGCAGCGGTGGCTATACGATATACACAACCGACACCAGCCGCACTACGGCCGACAACAACGGCGGCGGTGGCGAAACCCGTCCCTACAGCTATTCGGTCGTCTGGATCATGCGCGTGAAGTGAGCCCTGCCACCCCGCTTACCGTTTGAGTTTCTTCCCCCCGTCATGTTTCTTTTTCCTCAGATTGGTCGGTGGCAACGGACGCGCCACGAACCCCTCGGGAATCGCGAACAGCGGTACCGGGCCTATGGATGACGCGGGCTCGTCGTTTCCCACGTCGTCGGTGTTGCCCTGTCCGATCTGGCCCACGGCCCCATGCCCGAAGCAGCGCAAGGCGCCGGTCGTCGTCAACGCGCACGTGTGGGCCCCGCCGGCGGCCACGGCCGCGAACTTTTCTCCGGCAAAGGGCACCACCCCCACCGAAGAGGGGGTCTCGTCGTCGCCGATGTTGTTGGTATGGCCGTATCCCAGCCGGCCGTAGATATTGTCGCCGAAGCACTGCAAATCCCCGGAGGTGAGCACCACGCAGGCGTGCGAGTCGCCCACCCCCAAGGCTACCGCCGTCCCCGAGAGCTTGACGTCGGCAACGGGAAGCTCACCCGGCTGGTCCCCCAGATTGTTGGTGTTTCCCGTGCCCAAACGGCCTCGATCCCCGTTGCCCCAGCAGCGCACCCTCCCACCTTCGATGAGGACGCAGGTGTGGATGGCGGCCAACCCGACGTCCAGGATCTTCCCGCCTACCGGGACATCGCCCGCCGTGGCCGGCGCTTCGTCGTCTCCGACATTGTTGGTGTGGCCGTAACCGAGCTGACCCGCGAAATTGGCTCCCCAACAGCGCAGAGCGCCGTTGTCCAGCAGCGCGCAGGTGTGCTGGCCACCGCAAAAGACTCGCGCCGCCTTGCCTCCCACGACAACGTCCCCTGCCTCGGCCGGCGTCTCGTCGTCTCCGACATCGTCGACGTTGCCGTAACCCAGGCGCCCGTAACGACCCACGCCCCAGCACCGGACCGCGCCGTTGTCGAGCACTGCGCAGCTGTGCCATTGCCCGGCGCAAACCGACTTGGCCCTGCCACCCAGAGGCACGTCACCCGCCCTGGCCGGTGGTTCGTCGTCGCCGATGTCGTCGGTGTTGCCGTAGCCGAGGCGGCCGTTTTGGCCCCATCCCCAGCACCGTACGCGACCTTCGGTCAGCAAGGCGCAGGTGTGCATGTAGCCGGCAGAGACCTCGACCACCCTGCCACCCACGTCCACGATCCCGGCGGAGGCGGGTGCCTCGTCGTCGCCGATATCATTGGTGTTGCCGTAGCCGAGCTTGCCGTACATCCCTTGGCCGAAGCACCTGAGCTCCCCGGCCTGGTTGAGCACGCAATTGTGGTCGACGCTGGTGCGCACGCGCAAGGCCGGGAGCTTGGGCCCGGGCGACTCCTTCGATGGTGGAGGAACCGCCACCGAGGCAACAGACGGTTTCGAAGCAGGCCGTTGATCGGGTTGGTTGGACCCGGATCGGCATGCAGCGGCTCCGAGGCTCAGCGCACCAATGATTGCGATGTTTGCACGCATGCCACGAAGTTAGCATTTCTTGACCACACACGACGCAAGATATTGATTTACTCGGTTCTTGCGAGGAGTAAAATATTGCAATCCGTAGGAGATGCACGGTTGATTTGGAGGACGCCCATGATGAAGAACGCTGCTGGTTTTGCCGTTGTTCTTGTCGCGCTGTTGGTCGTTGGGTGCGGTGGTGGCGGGTCCGGGGACGACGCGGACGGAGCCGGGACCGACACGGGCTCTGGAACCGGCACCGGCGACGACACTGAGACAGGGACAGGAACCGACGGGGACGCCGATGCGGACACGGACGCGGATACCGATGGGGACACCGATACGGACACGGACGGGGACACGGACGCGGACACGGATTCCGACACGGATGGGGATACAGACACCGGCACGGGCACGGAAATCGATGCCGGCACCGACAATGACGCCGGCACGGACACCGACACGACGGGCAAGGCAGGCCTGACGATTCTCGTGACCGCGGGCGTTGGTCAGGTCGAGTCCCTCAATCACAAGGGATGGATCGCGGTCGGAGCGGTTTCTCCCAGCGGGACTGCCGAGGGGACGACGTACAAGGCGCGCTTCGGCACGGCCGCCGTCTTGAAGTAGGCCTCCCGAGTTTCAGACATGAGTGAGGGGTGGAAACGGGCGTGCGCGGCGTGCGCCCGGGAGCGATCCGTCAGTCGCAGGTGATGCCGCCCATGTGCGTGTCGCCGTGCAGGCCGTTCGGTGCCGGGTTCGGATCGGAGGGTTTGGCGCCGCCCGAGCCGCCCGCGCCGTTCGCCCCGCGCGTATGGGTCACGCTCGTGAGCGTGAAGCCCTCGAGCGCCTCGTCAGCGAAGATGCCGCAGGACAGGCCGCCGTTGCCGCCCACGCCGTTGCCGCCCCGGCCGCCGGCGCCGCCGTCTCCGCCGTTCGCCTCAGGATGCCCGTCGGGCTTGCCGCTGACTCCGCCGTTCCCGCCTTCTCCTCCCGGTCCGCCTCCCCCGCCGGTGCCCGCGTTGCCGGCCGCGAAGGCACAGCGTTCGGCCGTGAGACCGGTGGAGCCCAGGATGAACAGGCCGAAAGAGCTGCCGCCCTGCTCGCCGCCTTCCCCGGGCGAACCACCGCAGCCGCCCGCGCCGCCGCCTCCGCCGCTCACGACCACGTTCGAGCAGGGGTTGGGCGTGTACAGGGTGAAGCCCGCGCCGCCGCCTCCGCCGTATCCCGCCTGACCACGGGCGCCCTCGAGCTGTCCTCCACTCGCCCAGTATCCGCCCGACACCAGCGACGAGATGGGTGCCGCATTGGCGCCGTCAGGACCGGGGGTGCCCGGACCGGGCACCGGCGTCGCCGTGCAGACGTCGTCCCAGTCGCAGGTGCACGTGGTCCCGCACCCGCTGACAGGGGTCGTGCAGTCGGACGTGCCGCGCTTCATGTCGAACGGATTCGGCTCCCCGTCGAGCTCGGCCCCGCCCGTGTAGGGTCCGCCGTGGCCTCCCTTGGTCCTTTCCCAGCCGGTCCCGCAGAGGTTGTTCTGGGCCGGGGTCCCGTTCTTGTTGCCCGGGAGACCGTGCAGCGGCTGCTGCGCCGTCTGCGCGCCGTCCGCACCAACCGGCGCTGCGGATGCGGTCGCCGTGACGTCCCGCAGGTACAGGCCGTCCGCGTTGTTCGCATAGATGGCGTGGATGTTCACCCCGGTCGATCCGGCGGCGACCGAGGCCTGGATCGTGAGCCTGTCGAGCAGGGTCGGCTCCGTGATGTTCGCGGCATGGATCGTCGTCACGCGCTTGGGGCCCGTCTCGACCGTGGAGTTCTCGATGACGGTGCGATCCCCGTCGTCGAGGCGGAACCAGTAGAGGTCGCCGAAGTCGTTCCTCTGCGTCGAGAAACCGCCCAGGATGGAGACGCCGTTCACCAGGGTCACCTTCCCGGAGTAGTTTCCGGTGGTGACCACGATGCCGTGCACGACCGGCGTGAAATAGTATCCGTTGCGCGTCTGCGCCTCGAAGAGGGCGGCCTGTATGGTCTTCATCGGCCGCAGGCGCGTCCCCGGGTTCGCGTCGCCGCCCGCCACCCCGTCCACGAAAATGAACGCCGAGGTCGAGGACTCGTCGTCGCAGTCGAAGGACTCGACGGCGTCGGACGGGATCGGATCCCAGTCCATGTCGTCGCAGCCCGTGGGCAGGTCGTAGGTCCCGCACGTCCACGCGCTCGGTCCGTCGCTCGGATCGATGCGTCCGCCGGTGCAGGTCCAGACCCCGAGGCCGCACACGCCGCAGCGGCCGTCCGAGGCCGTCACCTGGTTGACGCAACCGCCTTGATAGTCACTGTCTTCGATGTAGGGTTCGTAAAGCCTTGCTGCCCATCCCACCTGGCCGATGGAGGGCGACTCGACGGAGCAGGCCACCTTGGGATCGTGCGGGTTCTCGCTTCCCGAGACCGGGCCCACGGAATCCTCGGTCCCTGATTGGACGTCGCAGACGTTCATCTTGTAGGAGGCGCTCACGTCGGAAGCGATCATCAGGTGCGGGCTTGCGATCGGGTCGAGAGCCGGGTTGCCCGGCTCCACGATCTTCACGCACCTGAACTGGCTGTGGAAGTTGAGGCCGTCCCAGCCCCAGGGCTCGCCGCCGACGTTCGAGGGCCCCGGCGGCCAGCTGAACGCGTAGCCGAACTCGGGGTTGGCCGGGTCCGGGCCGAAGCGGGCGAAGTCGCGACCGATGGTCGGGTTGCCGTCGTCGGCGAACGCGGGATCGGGCCACAGGGCGCAGGTCTCGTAGAACGTCTTCTCCGCTCCCGTGGCGCCGTAGGCCGCCGGCACGCGGTCGCCGTCCGGGGCCGAGGATCTGCGCGACTTCTCGCGGATGTGGTAGCTGCCGTACGATTCTCCGGGCTGGGCCGGCTCGTACCAGCCCCGGTAGAGCTCCGCGAAGTAGCTGAACCAGTTGAACGGCGCGAGGTACGCCGCGACGCCCGCGGGCAGATCGCGATAGTCCCACTCCTCGATGTCGTTGACGAGATTGTCGTTGTAGTCGGCGCCCGAGACGCAGAACTTGGTCAGACTGTTCAGCTCCTCGGCCCTCAGGCCACGGCCTCCGTAAGCGGGAGCCTTGATGACGTCGAGGTCGAGCAGGCCCTGATCGTCGTTGCGATCAGATTCGTACAGGACCAAAGGCTCGTCGAGCTGCACGACCAGCCGCTCCGCGCAGGCCGCATCGCCGGCGCAGTCGTTCGCCGGGTCGAACCAGTTGACCGTCCTCGCCTCGAGCACGAAGCGATCGATGATCCGCTGCTCGCAGCGGGCGTTGGCGACGACCTGGGGATCATCCGAGTTCATGGCGATGCGGGCGCTCTCACGAAGCCAGCCGTCGTGATCCGCGTCGCACTCGTAGGCCCCGATATCGCCGCTCTCGTTGTGGAAGAACCCTTCCTGGGTTTCGCAGATGCACCTGCCGGCGATGGTCGGGACCGAGACGTAGGCTCCTGTCTCGCCGTTCGCGGGGCCGCCGGCGCCGTCGCCGCAGATCGGGCAATTCACGCAAGCGCCGTTGCCCCATATCTGATCGTCCGTGCAGTCGGGTCGGCAGTAGGCGTCCTCGGTCGCCGTGTGCTCCTGACAGTCCTGATCGGGGCCGCACGAAAGGTCGGCGCACTGCACCGCCGGCCGGCACGTGCCGTTCTCCGGATCCTCGAGGTAATCGGTCACGCAGGACGTGCAGTGGGCGGTCGGGTTGTCCTCGCAGTGACGGTTGTTGTTCTGGCACTCCGAGAAGTCGGCGCAGCTGATCCATGGCACGCACTCGCCGGTATCGGCCATCTCCACGTAGCCGCCGTCCACGGGGCCGCCGATGCAGCCGCCGCAGTGCGCGGCCGAGTCGGCGTTCTTTTCGAAGCACTCCCGGTGGAGATCGGCGCAGTCCTGCGCGATGCTGTAGGGCGAGCTCGTCGGCAGACAGACCGCGTCCGTGAGCTCGACGCACTCGCCGTACTCGTCGGCGTATCCCGGCACGCAGTCGCCGCATGCGTCGTCCTCGTGGAGGTAGGTGAAATCGAAAATGTCGTCGGGTTTGGGCTCGACGCAGAGCCGGTGCTCGGCGGCGCAGTCGAGATCCGAGCACGAGACGACGTTCCGGCAAGCGTCCTCATCCTCCACGTACCATGCGATGCAGTCCCCGCAGCTGCCGATGCCTCCCGAGGTCTCGCACATGCGATGCTGTTGCTCGCACTCCATCCTGATGCTCGCCGGGGCGCCGGCCTCGCACGTCTCCACGTGGCAGACGCCGTCCACGTCCGCGTACCCCTCGATGCAATCCGTGCACAGCGCGTCCGTGTTCTTGCCCGCCTCCCGGCAGGTGCGGAACGACGCGTCGCACTTCAGCTCGGCGCACGTCGCGACAGGCCGGCACGTGCCGTGATCGTCGGTGTACCCCTCGATGCACCCTCCGCAGGCCGCGGTCTCGGCGGCTTCCAGGCATTCCCGGTGCTGGACGTCGCAGTCGTCGACGAGGCTGTTTGCGACGCCCTCGTGGCAGTTGGAGATCGGATCGCACGAGGCCGTGGACTCGTTCCACCTCCAGAAGCTCTCGCACTTCGGCAGGCACATCATGTCGACGCTGCCCGCGTCCAAACCGGCGTCGTCCGCGCCTCCGTCGGCGCCTGCGTCCGCGCCTTTAGCCGCGCACAGCTGGTGATCCGCGCACCCGAGATCCGCGCACGCGAGCGGATCTCGGCACAGGTGCGAGGTCGCGTCGCACACGAGCCCCCCTGTGCACTCGCCTCCCGTGCACGGGCAGCCGATCACGTGGTCTGGGCAGGTGGGCGTGCACATGCCTTCCACGCAGATCGCGTACTCCTTTTCGTAGTAGGAATCCGAAGCGCACTCTGGATCGTCGCCGCAGGGGACGCAGTCGCCCAGGACGCACAGGAAGCCCTTGGTGTCGTTCTCGGAGTCGCAATCGGCCGAGGTCTCGCACACCTTGCCCGCGTCCGGTCCGGTGCCCGTTTCGGTGTCCGAGTTGCCGTCCGAGCCGCCGTCCACGCCCGTGTCGGAGGCATCCGGGCCGGAGTCCCTCGATCCGCTGCTGCCGCCGCATCCTGTGAGGGGAAGGAGGGCCGAAACGAGGAGGACCGCGATCCTCGTGGTGTCCGCTTGATGGATGGTTCTCATGGTTTCCCTTCTCCTCTCACAGGCCCGTGAAGTCGGTGTAGTAAGCGTAGAGTCTGATGTCGCTCAGGCTGTTCAGGTCGACGTCCATGTTCACCTGCTCGTCGCGCTGGTTGAAGACGAGCTCCCAGCGCGTGTTGGCGAACGGCCTGTCCTTGAAACGGCGGCTCTCGTACACCGTCTCCTCGAACGGCTTCTCGCCGTTCAGGAACGGGTTCACGACCGCGGTGAACTCGGGGAACGAGAAGTAGATCTTGTCTCCCTCGACGCCGTACACCACGCCCGTGCCTTTCTGGCGGAAGTAGACGCGCGCCACCTCGTCGCCCGTCGCCGAACCCTGGAGCTCGGCCTCCAGGTGATCGATCTTGTGGTTGCGCGTGAGCGGCGAGAGCTGCTCGAGCGAGGTGGCGAAGGGATACGCCCAGTAGCCGTTCTCGTCGATGAACGAGGGATCCGCGAGCCTCTCCCGGAAGAGCGCGATGCGCTCGTCGCGTGACAGCGCTTGCCCTTTCTCGTCCAGGTAGGGGATCTTGAGCACGTCGTCCCGAAGCGAGACGATGGCCACGCGCAGGTCGGGATTGCCGTACTTCTCCTCGAAGCCGTAGTACGCGTCCTCGAGCCCTGCGAGGTAGGCTTCCAGGTTGTAGTCGCCGAAGGCCACGGTGCGCACGAGGAAGAGATCACCCAGGTGCGCGTAACTCTGGCTCGTGTAGTATTCGAAGACCTTGGTGGCCTGGTATGCGGACTCGAGAGCGCTCTCGAAGGTCCTGTCCGCGGTGATGATGGAGTCGTTCTTGTAGATGCGCACGTTGGGGTCGTTCTGCGCCGCGGCCACGTCGATGACCTGCTGCTCGGCCACCGTCATTTCGTCACTGACGCGCTTGGCCTTGTTTCTGAGCTCCTGCACCTTGGAGAACGCGAGGCCGATGCGTTGCTGGATCTTGAGGGCCTCAACCTCGAGCTTCTTGAGGCCGAGGAGCTTCTCCTTGATGACGGCCAGGGAGTCGATCTTGGCCAGATCGCACTCGGCCAGCATATCGTGCTCCACGATCGCCTGCTGATAATCGTTGATGTCGTCGAGTTGCCTCTCGATCTGATCCTCCATGACCGCCACGCCGCACTCGGCGACAACCGCCACGCCCGCCCACACTCCGGCAGCCACGCTCTTCGCCGCCATGGTGAGGATGTCGCTCCCCGTGATGATCAACGCCTGGGATGCGATGTCGACCAATCGCCGCGTATGGTCGATGCCATACTGGAGCCCGCGTATGACATCCTCGGCGCTCTCGATGTCCTTCATTCCCTGAATCTTGTAGTTCTTGAGATCGACGATGACGCCACAGTACGCTTGCACGCGGTCGTTTTCGATCTGCACTTCATCGAGAATCGTCTGCTGGGCGACCACCAGGCTCTGGTAATCGAGCTTGACGGTCGAGACCTGGTTCAGCGCCTCGAAGATCTCGCCGTTCTTCACGAGCCCGCACGGCGACCCGTAGACCTCGGAGAGCACGCGGGTCGGCTCGCTCATGTCGGCGTAGAGGGGGATGGCGGGGTAGATGACGCCGTCGTCGCCCGCGAACGTGCCGCAGATCGACGCCAGCTGGTTCTCGTAGTTGATGCGGATGCTGTTCAGCTCGTTCT
>JAQTNF010000157.1 GCA_028713995.1 Deltaproteobacteria bacterium
AGGGCGCCCACCCGGACCACGCAGGGCACGGCGAGGAGCAGCCCCACGCTCCCGCGGATCGGCACGTCGAACAGGAGCACCCCCGCCGAGGCCACGAGCGCGAGCTGGCCCACGCCGATGACGAAGTACGGGACGAGCTTGCCGATCACGATCTCGAGCGGCCGCACGGGCGTGGCGAGGAGCTGCTCCATGGTGCCGCGCTCCCACTCGCGGGCCACGGTGAGGGCCATCAGCATGGCGCTCATCATGGCCATGATGAGGGCGATGAGGCCCGGCACCATGTACCACTGGCTCTTGAGCGTGGGGTTGAACCAGTTGCGTGCCTTGACGTCCACGGGCGGCCGCGCCTTGGCTCCCGAGGCGAGGCCCAGGCGGCCGAGCGAGCCCGACGCGAGCGCCATGGTGCGGGCCTGGCCGATGGCCGCGGCGTAGCCCATGGCGATGCTCGCCACGTTGGCGTCCGTGCCGTCCGCGATGAGCTGGGCGCGGCCCTTGTCGCCGCGATCGATGTCGCGTCCGAAGCCGCGCGGGATGACGAGGGCGGTGCGCGCCTCGTTCCTGCGGAAGGCGGGCAACACGCCGCGCGGGTCGTCGTCGCGCGAGACGACGGAGAAGATGCCGCTGCGGGTGAAGCCGCCTTCGAGATCGCGCGAGGCCGGCGAGCGGTCCCCGTCGACCACGATGAGACCGATGTCCTCCACGTCCATGGTGAGCGCGTAGCCGAAGAGCAGGAGCAAAAGGAGCGGCATGCCGAGCGCCATGTACACGGTGCGCATGTCGCGCACGATGTGGAAGGTCTCCTTGCGGGCTACGAAGAACACGCGGCGCAGCATCAGCCAGCCCCCTCTCCGAGGAGCGCCACGAACACGTCCTCGAGCGTGGGTCCGTCGTCCGAGGCGGCCGCGGCCACCTTTGGATCGCGCTTCAGGCTCTCGGGGCTGCCCAAGGCCACGACGCGGCCGCGGCTCATGAGCGCGATGCGGTCGCACTGCTCCACCTCGTCCATGTAGTGGCTCGTCACGAACACGGTGGTGCCCCCCGTGGCAAGGGTGCGGATGAGCTCCCAGAACGCGCGACGCGCGAGCGGCGCCACGCCCGCGGTGGGCTCGTCGAGAAAGAGGAGCTTGGGCTCGTGCAGGAGCGCCGCGCCCAGGGCCAGGCGCTGCTTGAATCCGCCCGCGAGGTCCTGCGTCAAGACGCGCTCCTTGCCCGCGAGCCCGGCCATCTCCACGGCCCAGCGCTTGCGCACGGCGAGGATTTTCCCCGGCACACGGTAGACCCCGCCGAAGAAGTCGAGGTTCTCCTCGACCGTGAGATCCGGATACAGGGAGAAGCGCTGCGACATGTATCCCACGAAAGGCTTCACCTTCTCGGGTTTGCGCATGACGTCGTAGCCGAGCACGGTGCCGCGGCCGAAGCTCGGCGCGAGCAGCCCGCACAGGATGCGGATCGTGGTGGACTTGCCGGCCCCGTTGGCGCCGAGGAACCCGAACACCTCGCCGCGACGCACATCGAAGGTCACGTCGTCGACCGCGCGAAAGTCGCCGAACAGGCGCGTGAGGCCCTCTACCTCGATGACCGTGTCGGGCGCGTCCGTGCTCATGGCGCGTCCTTGCGGGCGCCGCCCGGCCTCGTGAGGTCGAGGAAGATGTCCTCGAACGACGGGCGCATCACGCGCACGCGCGTCGTTTTTGCGCCGGCGCGGGCCACGGCGTGCTCCACCTCCGGGGCGAACCCGGCCCCCAGGGCCGCGACCGCGTGCAGCCTGCGCCCGACCGCGTAGACCTCCGCGATGCGGGGCTCGGCCGCGGCGAGCGCAGCCGGCGAAAGCGGCGCCTCGGTCTCGATCTCGAAGACGGTCTTGTCGAAGGCCGCGGCCAGATCGGCTGGCGACCCCGAGGCGGTCAACCGGCCGTCCACGAGCAGCCCGACCCGGTCGCAGCGCCCGGCCTCGTCCATGTAAGGCGTGCAAAGGAGCACGGCCACGCCCTCGGCGACGAGCTCCCCGAGGAAGGCCCACAGCTCGCGCCGGCTCAAGGGATCGACGCCGTTCGTGGGCTCGTCGAGCAGGAGGAGCCGCGGCGAGTGGATGAGCGCGCAGGCGAGCGCCAGCTTCTTGTACATGCCGCCCGAGAGCGCCGCAGCCGGACGGTCGCGGAACTCCTCGAGCCGGGCGATGCCGAGCAGCCTTTTCTCGCGCTCGAGCAGCTTCGAGCGGGGCACGCCGTACATGCCGGCGAAGAAGCGCAGGTTCTCCTCGACCGAGAGATCGCCGTACAGGCTGTACTGCTGCGGCATATAGCCCACGAGCCCACGCACGTGCAGGATCTCGCGCGGCACGTCGCGCCCGAGCACGGAGATCGTCCCGCCGTCGGGCCGCACGAGCCCGGCCACGGCGCGCATGGTGGTGGTCTTGCCCGCGCCGTCGGGCCCCACGAGCCCGAACACCTCGCCCGGCGCCACGGACAGCGTGAGCCCGTCCACCACCGCTGCTTCGCCGAAGCGCTTGACGAGCCCGGATATGGCGAGCACCGCGTCCATCAGCGCTTGCCCGCCTCCACGATCTCGGCCTCGACCGGCATTCCCGGCATGAGCGCGCGATCCGCGTTCCTGACCACGACCTTGACGCCGTAGACGAGGCGCGTGCGGTCCTCCTTTGTCTGGATTGACTTGGGCGTGAACTCGGCCTGCTCGTTCACGCGCGCCACGGCGCCCTCGAACGAACGGCCCGGGTACGTGTCGGCCTTGAGGACCACGCGGTCGCGGAGCCGGACGCGGCCCACCTCCTCGTTGGCCACGTAAATCCACGTGTGCACCTCGTCGAGCCGGCCGATCTTGAGGATCGTGGCGCCCGGAAGAACCATCTCGCCCGGCTCGCGATCGCGCGCCATGACCACGCCGGCCATGGGAGCGCGGATCTCGCACTCCGCGAGCGCCACGTTCGCCGCCTCCACGCCCTTGCCGGCGAGGTTCACGGCGGCCTCGGCCACGATCGTGGTCCTGCGCGCCACCTCCACGCCGCTTCTCGCCGCGCCGATCTGCTCCCTTACGGCCTTCACCGCGGTCTCGGCCTGGTCCACCGCGTACTGGGGCGCGCTGTCCGATGCGCGCAGGCTCGTGGCGCGGGCGAACTCGCGCGCGGCGTTCTCCTTCTGCACGTCGAGCGGCGAGAGCTGCGCCATGACCTGCCTGTACGCCGCCTCGGCCTGCGCCCGCGCCGCCTCGGCCTGAGCCACCTGCGCCTCGGCCTGGGTCTTGCGAACCGCGAGGTCGTCGCAGGCGAGCCGCACCATGACCCTGCCCGCCTCCACCACGTCGCCCTCGACAGCATCGATGGACACGATGCGCGCCATGATTTTGGACGAGACGAGCGCCTCGGTGGCCTCGACGGTGCCCGAGCCGCGCACCGCGGGGTCCTTGATGCGGGAAGGCGCGATGCGGGTCACGTAGGCGTACACGGCCACGGCCGCGAGCACGACGAGGATGGGGATGGCCTTCTTCATCGCGGCACCTTCGCGAACATGCCCTTCGAGAAGATCGTGACGAGGGTCGAGACCGCCTCGGACGGCGTGAACTCGCCCAGCGCCAGCACGTCCGGCACCACCACGTTCTCGACCACCGCGAACATCATGCGCATGGCCGCCTTGGGGTGGATCCCGGGCCGGATCTCGCCCGAGGCCACGCCCTGCTCGATCAGCTTCTCGAAGCGCGCGAGGATCTCGTGGCGCCGGCCGTCGATCTCGTTCCACAGGTGCGGGTAGTCGCTCTTGAGATCGGCCACGAACTCCGCCGAGATGAGGCGCGGCAGGGACGAGAAGACGCCGAACGATCCCAGCATGCGCTCGACCACGGTCCCGCGCGACGCGAGGGCCTTCTTCGCGGCCGGGACGAGCTCACCCGAGACGCGGTCCGTGCAGGCCCGCACGAGCGTTTCCTTGTCCGGGAAGTGCTGGTAGAGGGTCTTCTTGCTGATGCGCAGGTCCCGCGCGATCTCGTCCATGGTCACGCGGCGGATCCCGAACCTGCGGAACTTCTCGAACGCGGCCTCGAGAATCGCGGTCTTCTGAGCCTGGTCTCTCACGTGAGCCTCCTGTGGAAACCCATAATGCATTTACGGTTTCCATAGTATCCGCGGGTTTTCTGGCTGTCAAGGGCGCTCGTGATGCTTGCGAATGAGGAGCGAAGCGAGCGCCATGGCGAGGCCGAGCACCGACGCCCAGGCTGCGGCGCGGTCCGCGGGCGGCATGCGCCACGAAAAGACGACGCGATGAGCTCCCGCGGGCAGTCGCACGCCGAGCATGTCCGGTCCGCTCGGGAACGTGGGGAGCGGGCGGCCGTCAAGGCTCGTGGTCCAGCCGGGCGCGGCCTCGGTGGGAAGGAGCGCGAGGAGCGGCCCCAGGAACTCGATGTCGAAGGCGTAGCGTTGGGCCGTAAGCTTTTTGGGGCGCACGAAGCGGATCTCGGACAGGGACGAAGCGCGGTCGGTCGCGTCCTGCCGCGGGGCCGGGAGCAGATCGAGGAGCCGCTGCCCGGAGCCGGGAACGCGCGCGCGCAATCCGGGCAGGGGCGCGGCGGAGATGATCGTGCCGCCGCGATCCGCGAGCGCCGCGAGGGACGCCCGATCGCGCTCGATTTCCGAGGGATCGAGGTACAGGACGGTCCGGGCCGCGTCCATGAGCCCGCTCGACGAAAGGCCGCCCGGCAAGACGCGCATGAACAAGGGCGTGCCCGCGCGCAGCGCCGTGGGCCCGAAACGTGACGCCCAGGCCTCGGCGAGCCGCGCCCACTGCGCCGCGCTGCACACCACCGGTACGGGCGCTGCGGGCAAGGGCACGAGGAAGCGCTCCTCCCCGGTGTCGAGCACCGCGTCGGCCGCACCCGGATTTCGCCGTTCGAAGGCCTGCGCGTATCGCGCGAGCTTGCGGCCGTCGCCCACCACGAAGCGCGCGCCCAGCACGGCCAGCAGCTCCGGGTCGGTCCCCACCTCGCCGCGCGCCTTGCAAAGGCCGTACACCGCGTTTGGCCCTACGGCCTTCCAGTGCGTGCACAGGGGCGCAAAGCCGCGTTCCGCCAGGTACGCCTGCCGGACGCCGGCCTGATCCGAGGTCACGACCGCCGCGCGGAACGGATAACCGCGGTCGGGCAGGGCGCCTTGGGCCGCGTCGGCCATGCGCGCCATGCGCCCGAGCCGGCCGATCTCCTGGTGCACGTGGCCGAGGACCCACATCTCGCGGACGCACCACGCGATGCCGAGGCCCACGATCGCGGCGACCGCGAGCCTGGCGAGGCCGCGCGCCTTTCCCGGCGCGAGCGACGAGAAGGAGGCGAGCGCGACGATCGTACGTTCAGCGCCGAGCCCGGCGAGGCCGAAGGCGAACAGCTCCACGAGGTAGGTGCACCTGAAGAACTGGATGTCCTTCGAGAACGGCACGAAGCGCAGAAAACGGAAGTCGTCCGGACCCGAAAAGAGCATGAGCGAGAAGGCGAGCCCCGCGAGCAGGAAGCGACACGGCGCGCGGCGAAAGGAGAAGAGCGCGGCGAGCACTCCGAGGCCGACGAGAATCGTCACCACCGGCGGGCGGGTCTTCACGGTCTCGAACAGGCTGAGCGCGTCCATCAGCCTGTCCCGCGGATCGGTCTGGTCCGCGTGGACCACGCGCGGGTCGTCGAGCAGGCGTCCGGTGAGCGCGAGCTCGGCGAGCTCGGCGCGAGACGCGCTCTTGAACCACGCCACGCCCTCGCCGCGCATGACCGAGTCGGGAATCGGGCGCATGGCGGCCGCGTGGGCCACGAACGGCACGAGCCAGAACGCGGTGATGAGGACGCCAAGCGCCGCGAACGGGACGAGCCTCTTCCACGCCGCGAGCCCCACGCGCGTCGACGCGAGGTAGAGGCCGCACGAGAGGGTCGCGAACACGGCCATGGCGGCGTGGGACAGGCAGGCGAGCGCAAAGAGGATCGCGGTCTTCGCGGGCCGGTCCTCGCCGCGCAGCATGCCGATGAAGCTGCCCAGGAACCAGGGGAGGAACAACCCGCCGAGGGCCTGCGTGAGGATGCCGGCCTTCTCATAGGCCTCGAACGAGTTGCCGAAGGCCGCGACCGACAGCATGGACAGGAACGCGCCGAGCGAGGCGGCCCAGCGCGAGAGCCCGAGCTTGCGCAGGAAGTGCAGGTACGCGAACGGTGAGAGTGCGAAGGCCAGGGCCGCGAGGGCGTTGTTCGCCGTGCGCAGGTCGAGGCCGGCCAGGAAGTGCAGGGCTTCCACCGACAGGGAGAAGAGAGCCTGGTAGAAGCGCAGGAAAGGCTGGCCGAAGTCCATGCCGAGCGGACCGAACGGGTTGTCGCCCGCGGCGAGCGAGCGCGCGAGGACGTACTCGACCACCAGATGGTGTGCGTTGTCGCCCGACAGGTTCAGGACAGGGGCGATGAGGGCGCGCGCCGACGCGAGGACCACGCAGGCGGCGGCCGCGGGCAGGGCCAGGTGGGCGTGCTCGCGAAGGACGTCCTGGATGATTTTTGTTTGCGTCCGCATGTCCTATGGGTCGCGCCACAAATGGGCGTACGAACAAGCATAACAGACCTCGCGCTGCCGCACATCCCGCGGGAGAGCCGGAAGCCGCTCGAAGACGAGCGCACGCGCCGATTCGTGGTACACTTTTTCGTTCGCCCGCGAGCTTGACATGATCGATTTGCGGGCGGAAAAAAAGTTTGTGGGATCGGGGGACGTTTGGCTTGTTTTATGGAGGTCCCTCTTGGAGCCCGTGATCACGATCCGCGATTTCCTGCAACTATCGGCGCTCGTCAACTACCAGCTCTCGGCCGATCCGGTCAGCTGGCGCGCGGTGCTGGCCCTCGTGCTCGGAGAGGCCGTGCCGCGCAAGACCGAGGACGTCCTCGTCGACTTCCTCACCTACCTGAACGAGGCCTACGGCCAGACCAAGCGCCGGCTCGGGCCCTACGCGGTGCTGCACCCCATCCGCACCGCGGCCCTGCTCGGCATGGCCACCGACAAGCCGAACGTGCTCGACATCCTCACCACGCTCCTGCACGACAAGAACGAGGACATCACGTCCGACCGTTACGACGGCCAAGAGTGGAAGGCCCTCGAGCAGCACTATGCGTCCCTCCTGCGGCGCATCGGCGACACGGACGGCTGGTACCTGAACGAACGCGTCGACATCCTGGCCAGGCGCGGCGACGAGAAGTACTACACGTACCTCGGCCGCGTGCTCGACCGCGCCGCGCAGACCCCCGAGGTGGTGCGCGCCAAGCTCGCGGACCGGCTCGACAACACGCTCGACATGCGCATCGACCTGCAGGAGGAGGCCGACAAGACCGACTGCTTCGAGCTCATCTTCGACATCCTGTTCGCGGGCACGTACAGCGGCTACGGCAAGGAGTATCGGCATCCCGTTCCGGGCAAGATAAACGGCGCCAAGCGGCTCTACCAGCTCTTCAAGAACGCCGTGTTCCTCTCGCTCCTGCGCCAGCGCAAGCTCGACCGCATCGACGAACCGGTCACCCGCCTGTTCACCACGCTGGCCCAGGCCAGCCTCAAGGAGTCGCAGCGCATCCTGGTGCACCTCTTCTCGCACCACCTGCGCGACATCCGCGAGCAGCGCGGCCTGCTCATCGATGTGATGGACTATTGCGCGCGCGGCGCCATCAACTGCGTCACCCAGCCGGGCGAAACCCACAGGCTCGACGGGCTCTTCAAGAGCCGCTTCGACCACGAGGACAAGAAGCAGCTCAACGCGAACCTCGAGGATCTTTATAAGGACAAGGCGCTCATGGTCGAGGCGGCCATCGCGTTCGCGGCCGTGTTCTCGAGCTTCCTCGGCGATCCCGACTTCCGCATCAAGGGCATCGACGTGGACGGCATCCGTCCCACCGGCAACCCGTAGGCCCGCGTTTCTCGATTCGCTTGGGAATTGGGTACTGGCGCCTCTTCGCGATTGACTTCTCTTTTCCGCTTCCCATACGGTTTCGCAATGGGGAATCTTCCGGGGCATTAATGGGCGTTCCGAGACCGGGCGCGTCCACGGTCGTTTTCCCGTCCAAACACGAACGGTCCGGCACAGAAGATAGGGACCAGAGATCATTGCAGCGGAGTCTTGTGGGAGCATGCGGGCTCTTTGCCCGAAGGGAATCGTTGCCGCGGGGTTCATCCCCGCGGGAGGCTGTTGAGGTGATGTGATCTCATGAAACACAACCTGACAACACTCGTTCCTGCGTTTCTCCTCTTTCTCCTTCCCGCCTGCTCCGGCTGCTCGGGCAACGGCAAGGCCAAGGACTCCGGCACCGACGCAAGCTCTGACGCAGACTCGGACACCGACACGGACTCTGACGCTGATACCGACAGTTACACCGGCCCGACCGACGCGGGCCCGTGGATCTGGTCGGACAATCCCCAGGGCGAGGACTGCGGCCCCGGCTGCACCCAGCTCACGTTCAGCGAAGAGGTCGAACCCGGGCAGTGGGATGTCTGGGACAAATATCTCGTTTATAGGGACGAAGATACGCGGATCTGGGCCGTGGACATCGTTGAGAAGAAACACATGCGAATTCCGGACCCACATCCCGAATATCCAGTTGGTTTTGGCAAAGGAAGCCTCGCATACTATCCGACGGCGCAAGGAGTACACGTTTATTATGGCTGGAAGAGCTATTATTCAACACCGCGCAAAGAGGAAGTAATAAAGGTCGATCTTGCCCAGAAGACACAGGAAGTCGTGTCATTAGTGGCTGAAACTTCGGGGAACTCTCTAGATTATGTGCCACGATTTCTGGACGCATCGGACAGCCATGTCGTATCGCAGGCCGGGTGTGGCGATGGGGAAGAGCAGACCCTATGCCTGTTCGATGTATCAACCATGCCCGCCAAGGTCTCGGTGCTCATCAATGACGGATACGGCAATTACAATTCGATCTGGAATAACGTTTTCGTCTTCACCGATTCGCGGCCGGGTTTGACGTTCGACATCACGGGCTACGACATAGGGGGAAAGGCATTCTTCCCCGTTACCAACGACGCCGAGTACACCCAGGCTTATCCCAGGATCCAGGGAGACCGTGTTGTCTACGTGGATCTCAAATTCGGTACAAACCAGGACGCCGTCATGGGCGACTGGAACCATGCGGCCATCTTCGTGTACGACATGAAGACCAAGGAGCGCCCCCAGGTGACGAGTGGCGACTGGACCTGCGTTGCGCCCGATATCTGGAACGAGATCGTAGTCTGGGCCGATTATCGGGATTGCAACAATCCCAACAACGGCAACGATTTTTCCAATGTCCAGGTCTGGGGCTACAACCTGGACACCAAGAAGGAATTCAGGATCACGAATCTCCCAACCGCTGCCTATCCGGAGCGCCCCAAGGAAGATCCGCGCGTCTGGGGCTACAAAGTCTTCGTGGACATGATGAAGCCCGCCGGGGGAACAGCCATCTATATGTTCGATCTGCCCGAGGGGGTGAGATGAGGGCAGCCGGCGCGGGACAGACGCAGGCGCGATTCGCGGCCCTCGTGGTCTCATCTATCCTCGTGGGTTTCGTGACCACGAGCGCTCCTCTGGCCGCGCAGGTCGCGGTCGCTCCGGCGTCGTGCGACGCGGACGAGACGACGCGCAAGTCCGTTGAGAGCTCCTTGCGGGATGTCGTGCAGGAGAAGGGGCTCTCGCAGCCATCGGCCGAGGAGGTCGCGGCGGCGGCCAAGGCGTCGGGCTCGGACGTGGCCGCATTCTGCCGAGCACTGAGAGTCCGCGCGGCTCTCGTCGCCACGTTGAAGCCCGCCCCGGACGGATGGGCCGTCGAACTCGCCCTTGTCCCTGCGGACGGAGCCCGGGCCACGATTTCGACACGGATCGCGGGACGGCCGAGCATCCTGCCCCAGGTGCGCGAGATGGCGCGGGTCCTGTTGCAGCCTGCCTTGTTCGTCCGTCCAAATGTTGAGAAGGGACAGGAACCCAGGGCTCCCCGGAAAGCCGTCTCGAAACCGGTCGGACCGAAACCTGAACCGTACAGCCAGGGCACGGCTCTCGCGCTGTCCATCGGCGCGACGCTCGGCGGGAGCGCGCTCGGCGGCATCCTAATCGGAAGCGCATACGGGACCCAAGTATACGATGAGGGCTCGGGGGCAAAAGAGCTCACTTGGACCGGCGTTGGCGTGATCGGCGTATCGTGGTTCATCGGGCCCGCGGTCGGCCATTTCTACGCCGATTTCGACAGGCAGGGCTGGATCGGGCTCGGCATCCGCGCCGC
>JAQTNF010000158.1 GCA_028713995.1 Deltaproteobacteria bacterium
CTGCTCCGTCTCGAAGAGCGTCCGTTGACGACTTGTCGGCTTGAACATGACCGATGATCGCAAATCGGATCATGAAAAGATATCGGAATCAGTGCCCGCGAATGACTTTCTTCTCAGGAATCATGTGGCGGGTATTGACCCCAATGCCCTCCGTGAATGCACAAGAACAAAAATAGCAGAATATGGAGGAATATAAATGGCATGCGGGGAACGGCTATTGGGTTTGAGAAGATATTGGGGAAGAATAGCGGTTGTTATTTTGGCCGCTATCCTATCGAACTGCAAAGCATCTGGGGAGCATGGGAAATCGGACGCGGGAGATGCAGCCTCGGACGCGGACAGCGATTCAGATGCGGATGCCGACACGGACACTGATGCGGATGCCGACGCGGACGGCGACGCGGATGCGGACACGGATGGCGATGCCGACACGGACGCCGACACCGATGCGGACGCGGGCACGGATACGGGCATGGACGGCGGGCACCCGGACGGCGGAGGATTGGACGGCGGCGACATGTCGCAGTTCGTGATGAGCGGTTGCGGCGGGTGGACCGAGAGCAAGGGCGTGTTCGACGCCGGCTATTCGGACAAGACCCTGACCGGAGTCGACCCCCAGGAATACCCGAACCTCGAGTGCTTCGCATGGGAGGTCGATTCCCTTGGGGAGCTCCGAATCGATCTTCTCGACACGGTTGCGGAATGCTCGGGGTGCGTGGGCGCGAATGCCCTCGTGGTCGCGCCGGACACGGTGATGCTGTATCTGTATGACCACAAAATGCCGGATGCCTGTGGATGCTGCTTCGATCTCGGTCTTGCAGTGGAAAACGTGCCGGTCGGAAAGGACCTCAAGGTCTGCCCCACCCATCTCCACAAGTGGGACGAGCACCCCACGTCGTGCTCTTCGCCCGTGACGATTCCGGCGGCGAGTGAGCCCAAAGGCGTCCTTTGCCGCTACCAGGACTTCCCGGACGGATGCGAGAGCACGCGGCTCCTCGGGCCGTGCTCGAAAGACATGGACGAGTGCCCGGAGCCGTATGCGTGCCAGATCGAGGACGGCGGGGTCTGGGGGTCGTGCCTGCCTCCGTGCGCGGGAGATACCGACTGCCCGCTGAGGCACGTGCTTTCCTGCAAGGACAAGCTCTGCCGGCTTTCCCAGACCTGGTGAGCGACTTTGACCTTTGAGCGGGCATGTGGGGGAAAGTGTGCCGCGCGACCTGGGACGCGCCCCTGGGGCCCGCCGCTGCATGCCCATTCCGGAGGCGCGGACGCCGTGGTCATGAGCCTCGACCTGAACGAATAGCAATCGATAGACTGTAGAAGATGCGTCAGAACCCGAGGAGGCGCTCGAGGGCTTCCACCTTGCTGCGCATGGTGACGTCCTCGGTCACGAGCTGTTCGATCTTGCGGCAGGCGGCCATCGCGGTGGTGTGGTCCTTTCCTCCGAAACGGCCGCCGATCTCCGGGAAGGACGCGTTCAGCCCCTTGCGGCACAGGTACATGGCGATCTGCCTGGGGAGCGAGATGGAGCGCTGCCGGTTCGCGCCGGTCATGTCGACCATCGAGACGTTGAAGTGCTTGCAGACCGCGGCCTGCACGCCCTCGACCGTGAGCTGGGCCTGGTGCAGGGCGATGACCTTCTTGAGCGTCTCCTTCGCGAACGCGATGTCGATGCGGCACCCCTCGAGCGAGGCGTGCGCGGCCAGGTTGATGAGAGAGCCCTCGAGCTCGCGCACGTTCGACTTGATGGAGCTGGCCAGGAAGAGCGCCACGTCGTTCGGCAGGGGAATCCCCTCGTCCTCCGCCTTCTTGTTCAGGATGGCGAGCCGCGTCTCGAGCTCCGGGGGCTGGATATCGGCGATGAGGCCCCACTGGAACCTGGAGCGCAGGCGCTCCTCGAGATCCGGGATCTCCTGCGGGTACTTGTCGGAGGTGAGGACGATCTGCTTGTTCTGCTCGTAGAGCGAGTTGAAGGTGTGGAAGAACTCGTCCTGCGTGCGGTCCTTGCCCGCGATGAACTGGATATCGTCCATGAGCAGCACGTCGCACTCCTTGCGGAACCGCTTGCGGAACGTGTCCATCTTGTCGTTGCGCAAGGAGAACACGAACTCGTTCATGAACTGCTCCGACGAGATGTAGCAGATCCGCACGCTGGGCGTCTTGCCGCGGATGGCATTGCCTATGGCGTGAACGAGATGGGTCTTCCCGAGGCCCACTCCGCCGTAGATGAACAGCGGGTTGTACTTGGTGCCCATCATCTCGGTCACGGCCACCGAGGCCGCGTGCGGCAGCTGGTTCGAGGAGCCGACCACGAAGCTTTCGAAGGTGTAGCGAGGGTTCAGGCGGTACTCTGTGCTGGCGGCGGGTTTCGGAGTCACGGACGCGCGCGGCGTAAGCTCGACGATCTCGTCACCGTCGGTCTCGGCGACCGCGAACGAGATACGCAGGCGGTTGCCGCTCTCGAACCACATCGCCTCCTCAATGAGGTCGATGTAGTTGTTGCTGAGCCACTCCTTGAAGAACTTGTTGGGCACCCTGAGGCTCAGGGTGTCGTCGGTGCACTCTTCGAACGAGATGGGGGCGAACCAAGCCTCGAACACCTGCGCGTTCACCTTCCCCCGGATCACCTCGAGCGCTTTTTCCCAGGCTTGCATTTGTTCCCCTGCTATTAACAGTTGGTCAACACTTTTTCCACAGCCCCATCCACAGGTACACACCGGTTCAGTTCCTGTGGAGCCGCGAGCGCCCCTCCCTTTGCGAGCTCCCACTGACGCCGGATCTCAGCAATGGCAAGGGTTTCACTCGACGAGAGGGTTCGTAGCAGACTTTCCGAGAACAAGACAACAATAAAAAATCGCCGCGACGCCATCTGCTCAGACTGCTTCGGGTTTTTTTTTACGGCGGCCGGCGGCCGGTGGCCGGTGGCGACATGCGGGGTGATCGGGGCATTCGTAACCATCCGTAATAAAAGGGAAAACGGTGTCTCGTTGCAATGTTGACGAAATGACAAGTAGAACATTGTCGAATGGTCTCCTGCTGCTGCGACGCGTCGCGACGAAAGGGTTGGCTTTGCTCGGGATGCGCGGAGTCCGTTCATGCGGTTCATGCCGGAACGGACATTTTCGGTGTGAATCCGTTCAGCACCCGGCCGGTCGGAAAATGGACTTCGCGGTCGGGCATCGGCTACGCTGCGCACATGATCTCAAGGATTCCTTTTGTCCACATGTCTTTTTTCGGGGTGGTTGCCGGTTGTGCGACATTCGCGGCGGTTCTCTCCGTCGGGCTCACCGCGTCGGCCGAAACGCCGCTCGAAGGCACCCTGCCGACCATGGATCCGAGGCCGATCGGCATGGGCATGACGCTGCGGGCCGCGCCCGGGGCGACCGCCGGCATCTACCTGAATCCGGCCACCATCGCCATGGCCAAGCTTTTTCACCTCGAGCTCATGTACCAGCACACCGGCGAGGACAGCGAGAACATGGGCGGCCTCGCGGTGGTCGACAGCATCACGACGATCGTGGCCGCTGGTCTCTCGTTCAACTACGCGCGGATCAACAAGGCGAACATGGACCACGAATCGTACGATGGCCGCCTCGCGCTCGCCGGCAACTTCGCCGACGTCTTCTTCGTCGGCCTGACGGGTCGCTACCTGCGCGTCGAGCAGAACATGTCGCGCTCGAAATGGGGCCCCAACGGGCGCGCGGCCATGCCCTCGTCGGGCAGCCACAACGTGGACGGCTTCACGTTCGACGCGGGGCTCGCGCTCAAGCCGGTGGACGTGTTCTCGATCGGCGTGGTCGGCTACAACCTGACCGACACGGGCAGCATCTTCGCGCCGGTCAAGCTCGGCTCGGGCCTCTCCGTCTTCGCTCTCGACATGATCACCGTCGAGGGTGACGTCGTCATCGACTTCACGAGCTTCGAGAAGGTGAACGAGGAGATCCACGCCGGCGCCGAGATCCTCGTCGCGGGGAGCGTCCCGCTGCGCGGCGGCTACATCTACGACGTCTACTACGGCATCAACTCGGTGACCGCCGGCATCGGCTATGTCGGCGCGCAGTTCGCCCTCGACTTCGGCTACATGCAGGAGGTCATCGACTCCGGGCGCTGGGTGCTCTCCTTCGGTTTCAAGTACTTTATCAACTGATTCGCGGTTCGCCGTCCGCCCACGATTCGGCGCCCACTTGTGGGGCCGCGCGGGACGCGTGTACAGTACGGCCCATGAGTCAGGGCCGAGACAGGAAGGAAACCGGTCGAAGCGACGTCGCAGCCGTGGCGCGGGATCTCGCCGCGCGCGTGCGCTGGGAGTCCGAGCTGGGAGGAGCCGGGTACCGCGCGAGCGCATCTCCCACGCGCGTCGCGGCAAGAGGGCGGGGCGCCCCGGACCGCGACCCGGCGCAGGCGCTCGCAACGTTGCGGGCCGAGATCGGCGACTGCACGCGCTGCAGGTTGCACGAGGGGCGCACCCTGCTCGTTTACGGCGAGGGGAACCCGGCCGCGCGTCTCGTGTTCGTGGGCGAGGGCCCGGGCCGCGACGAGGACGTCTCGGGACGGCCGTTCGTGGGCGCCGCGGGCCAGCTCCTCACCAGGATCATCGAGGCCATCGGACTCGAGCGCTCGGAGGTTTACATCTGCAACGTGGTCAAGTGCCGGCCGCCGGAGAACCGCGCGCCCGCATCGGACGAGACGGACACGTGCGGTCCGTTCCTGCGCCGGCAACTTGAGATCCTTTCCCCACAGGTCGTGGTGGCCCTGGGTGCGACCGCGGCCCACTTCCTCACCGGGAGGAACGAGCCCATGGGCAGGCTGCGCGGCCGCTTTCACGAGGCGTCAGGCCTCAAGATCATGCCGACCTACCACCCGGCGTACCTGCTGCGCTCGCCCGAGGCCAAGCGTCCGGTGTGGGAGGACATGCAGCAGGTGCAGGCCGCGCTCGGGCTCAAACCCGCGCCGCGCAAGAAGGGCTCCTAGATGGAACGGGATCGCGACAAGGGCGACGAGCTCCTCGACGACCTCGTCAGCGAGGACGGGCTGCCGCCGCTCGACGACGACGCGCTCGACGACCTGGATCCCGCCGTAACCGCCTGCTACCTCGACGAGCCGGTCGCGGCCGCAGAGGACCCTGGCGAGGGCACGGACGCGCAGGCCCTAGAGGAGGCGCTCGCCTGCGCCGAGCTCGAGGCGGTCGAGGACGACGGGGACGGTGATCCGGCGGAGGTCGGCGCCCTCATGGAGTGCACGGACGCGGATGTGGAGGACGAGGATCGCGGGTGGTCCGGCGGCGACGATGGCATGGCTCTCGAAGACGACTGGTTCGTGGACGACCGGGAAGACGAGCCCGTGGGCGCCGACGACGGGGACGACGGCCCACTGGAAGATCCTGTCGACCTCGCGGAGAGCGCCTCTGTCTCGGGCGGCGAGGACGACGAGGACGACGAGCGCATCGAGGATGTCATGGCGCGGCTCGGGATTGCGCTTCCGGGCGCCCCTGACGAGGACGGTGAGCCCCTGCCGGCGTTCGAGCACGGCGCGGTCTTCGAGACGGTCTCGATCGGCCCGGAGCAAGGCCGCGTGATCGCGGTGGGGATCGCGGGAGGCGCGCTCGTCGCGGTGGGGGACGGCGTGTACCTCGTCGGCGCGGACGGCCTGCTCCACAGGCGCGAGGGCTCGCAGATCCTGGAGGGCGCACTGGCCACGAGCCTCACCGCGCTCGGCGGCGAGGTGTTCTTGGGCAGCGCGCGCGGCGGCGCGTTCGCCACGGCGGATCTCGGCGCGACGCTCGCGCCCATGAACGACTGGTACGAGCTCGGTCTCAACGGACCGGGACGCGCGGGCGCGCAGCCCGTATCCACGACCTTCGACATCCTGGGACAGGTCCACCCCGGCGGGAACAGGCTCCTCGGCCTCACGGGTGAGGGCCAGCTCTTCGCGAGCGACAGCCTGGGCCGCGCCTGGAGCGGCCCGGTGACACACGAGCCGTGCCGTGCCGTCGGGGTGCTCGGCAACGGCGAAGTGCTCGCGCTCGTGGAGTCGCTCGGCCGCTTACGCCTGCGCCGCTCTTCGAACCTCTCGTCCTGGACCGACGTCCCGCTGCCGGGCGCGCTCGCCGCCACGGTTTCGGGCGCGGCTCTCCGATTGGCCTCGGGCGGGCAGACCGTGGCCGCGGCCGTGGATGATCCGGACGCGCCGCTCTTCCTCTCCCTCGACGGCGGCCGCGCATGGCGAGAGCTCCAGATCGTGAAAGGCGTGACCGCGGTGGCGGTGGACGCCGAGGACGGCGCGCTCGCTGCCGTCGCGGTGACGCGCCCTTCGAGCCCGCATGCGCAGGTGCTCGTCAGCCCGGACGGCGGCGCCACGTGGAAGACCGTCCTCGTCCTGCGTGAGGCGGGCGCCCGCGTCACGCACCTGGCCATCGACGTCGGGAGGCTGATCCGCGTGGCCGCCGTGGCTGACGGCAAGGTGCGCGTGGTGACCCTGGCCGGCCGCGGGCTCCCGCACTGACGGCCAAGGCCGATCTCCGTATTAACAGGAATGCTTTATTCTCGACACCGACCGGCCCGGCCCAATGCTATACTTGAGGCAATCGCATCGGTGATTTCCAACCGAAAGGAGGCATGTGCCATGCTTCGCGAAAAGCTCGTTGGGATGTCGCTCATTGCATCCGTCGCGGGCCTGCTCGCCCTGTTCGGCGTGGCCTGCACAACCGCAAGAACACTCTCCGACGACGACGTGGGCTCCCCGGACGGGAGCTCGGACGGGGACGCGGACGCGGGCGGCGATTCGGACGGCGATTCCGACTCGGACAGCGATACGGATGGGGACGGCGACGCTGATGGGGATTCCGACGGCGATACGGACGGCGACGCTGATGGGGATTCCGACAGCGATTCCGACGGCGACGCCGATGGGGATTCCGATAGCGATTCCGACGGCGATACGGACGGTGACTCCGACGGCGATTCCGACTCCGACGCCGACTCCGACAGCGACTCCGATACCGACACTTATGATGTGTCTCGATGTCAGGTCGGCGGTTTGGATTGGAAGTCTGGATCGAAAACGAATTACATCTCCTATCCCGACCCCAGCAGCGAGGAATGCACCGTGTACCACGGATGCGATTATATGGGGATGTTCGAGGCCTGCGGCGATGATGTGAAGCCCGAGCCTTGGGTGGCGGCGCACAATATCGTCTCCGCGTTCCCGGATTTCGATCAGTTGGGGCTTCATGATCTGTGCCTGAAAAGCGGTAACAAATATATCGTCGTAACGGTCCTCGACACATGCAGCGATGGCGACTGCGACGGCTGCTGCACCGAAAACCTCGGGAGCGCCGACCAGTTGATCGATGTGGAATCCTACACGGATGCCCGGTGGGGAGTCGACGACGGGCAAATCGAGTGGGCCGATCTCGGGCCCACCCTGGGCAGCGGCTGCGACTAGCGACAACGTCCACCGCGATCCGGCGCAATTTTCCACCCTCGGACCAAAACTGTTAAGATGGCGCCATGAGCGATCCCGACAAGGCGTCCTCGGACCTCAATCGGACCGTGATCCGCATCTGCCTCGCGTGCGGCGTGGTGAACCCGGCCGGGCCGTCCGAGGCCTGTCCCCACGTGCAGGTGGCCCGCTTCGACGGCGTGGATGGCGCGCTAGAGAGGGCACTCGCGGATGTGGCCGAGGCTCGCCAGCGCTACAGTGGCGTGCTCGCGGACCTGCTCGCGCGCGTCAAGCTGTCCATCCGCGACGGCACGGCCGAGGTCGTGGCCGCGCAGTCCACAAGGCCCGCGGATATCGAAAAGCTCGACAGGGCACATCCCTCGAGACCCTCCACCCTGGAGCTCGCGCCGCCCGCGCCGCCCGCCGTGGTCAAGCGCGTGCGCGGCCACCGCAAGGCGGCCCTGGCCGTGGATTCCAGGCAGCTCGATCTGCTGCTGCGCGGCGCGCCCAAGGGCGAAGCTTAGGACACCGCATGAAGACGGTCGTCATCTGCGGCGGGGGACGCGGCGTCGGCAAGACCTCCCTCGCCATCGCGCTCGTTCACATATTGCCGGGCGCCCGGGCGATCAAGCTGGGCGTCCACGCCCCGCGCGCCGACGGGAAGCTTCCCTGCCTGCCGCGCGGCACGGCGTTCCGCGAGGTCAGGGAGCGGGCGGGCGACTGCGAATTCCTCATCGTCGAGAGCGGCGCCGTGCTCGACGACCCTTCTTGCGCGCCGGATCTGGTGGTGTTCCTGCCCGTACAAGGCGGCGACAAGCCGGGCAGCGAGGCCCGCCGGGCGCGCGCCGACCTCGTCCGCGGGCAGCCCGTGGGTTCGGACGTCGCCGCGGCCGTGGGTGCGAGGCTCGGCCTCGACGTGAGAGCGCTTGCGGCCATGCTCGCCGCGATCGGGACGCCCGTTCTCGACTGATTCGAGGCTCCCGGCTTCTTCCTTCCCCGGATCAGCTGTGGCAGGATGCGGGTCTCATGAACGGCTCACCAAAGACGATCGCACGATGGCTCGCCAGGCTCGACGCGCTGTGGCTTCTCGTGCCGCTCGGCGTGTACGCGTTCCTCGCATTCGCGGGCGACTTCCATCCGGACGCGGACTCCTACTACCACATGGGCTGCGCGCGGCTGTACGCGGCGCACGGCTGGATATCGAGCTTCCCGTGGATGAAGTACACGGTGCTCGCCGACAGCTTCCCGAACGTGCACTTCCTGCAGCACGTGGCGCTCGTGCCACTGGCCCTCCTGTTCGATCCCGTGACCGCCCTCAAGCTCGCCGTCGTCATCCTGCCGTTCGCCCTGGTCGCGAGCGTCTACCTGGTGCTGCGGCGCTGGAGCGTGGCCCTGCCCGGCCTGTGGGTGGGCCTCGTCGCCCTCGCCTCGCCCGTGCAGCTCACCATCGCGGTCAGCATCAAGGGCGGCGCCCTGTTCGCCATCCTGCTCGTCTGGCTGTTCGACGCGCTCCGGGCTCGGGCCGGGCGGCGCGCGTTCGTGCTCAGCTGGCTGACCGTATACGCCTACGTCGGGGCGCCGTTGCTCCTCGCGATCCTGCTTGCGCATGTGGCCGTACGCCGCCTGTGGGACCGGGAGTGGGATCTCAAGCCGTGCCTGTGGGTCGTGGGCGGGCTCGCGGCCGGGCTCGTGGTGAACCCGTTCTGGCCGGGCCACTGGTCCCAGATCGGCGCCGAGCTCTACAACGCCGTGGTGACGCCCTCCCAGCTCGCGCCCGGCGACTTCCGCGGCACGGAGTGGATGTCGCTTACGGGTCGCGACCTCCTGCGTCTCACCGGCTTCCCGATCGCGGCGTGGACGCTCCTGCTCGTGCGCCAGCTCGCGCGCAAGGAGCGCGTCGAGAGCCGCGACGCCTTCGGTGCGATCCTGGCGCTCGCGTTTCTCGCCGCGGCCGTGCTGTCGGCCAAGTTCCTCTTCCAATTCTTCATCGCGACGCTCGTCTTCCTGCCGGCCGTGGCCTTTGCCATGCGCCCGTGGCCCAGGTGGTGCGCGCCCGCTGCCGTGGCCTTGGGTCTTCTCGTGGGTGGGCTCTCGATCCACGTGGCGCACCGCGACCTTTACGAGCACGAAGGGGGCGACGCCGCGCGCCTGAGCCGTGCGCCCGGACCGGACGACTACCGCGCGCTCGGGAAATGGCTGCCCGGCCGGACCAAGGCGGGAGAGGTCGTGCTCGCGCCGTGGGATGACTTCCCGGGTCTCTTCTTCTTCGACACGTACAATAACTATGTGGTGGGGATGAACACGGATTTTCTCCTGCGCCGGGACGAGAAGGCCTTCAACGCCTACTACTACCTGTACCACGGCCGCGTGCGCGACCCCGAGAACCTCCTGCCCGCCTTCTTCGGCGCCGCGCGCCTCATCGTGGTGCGCACCCGGCCTCGCAATGCGGGCGAGCAGCAGCTCACCGGCCGGCTCGCGGGCAACAAGCGCTTCAGGGAGCTTGCGTCCCCCAGCGCGATCTTCAGGGTCTTCGAGCTCGTGCCGTGACAAACGGAAGGGGGCCCGCGGGGGTCGTTACCTCTCCTCGGCCTTGAGGATCGGCTTGCGCGCGGCCGTGACCTCGTCGAGCCGGCCGAGGCGCGTGCGGTGCGGCGCGTGGTGCTCGTGTCCGGGGCGTGAGAGATTTCGCCGAGCGCCCGCTACTTTTTGCGTAGCATTTGTAAGGTTTTTCCCCTTGCGACCCGCCCGACCGTCGTTCGATGATGAGGACATGAGCATCGTGGGATCTGGGGCAAAGGTGGAATGGGGATATGCCCCCCG
>JAQTNF010000159.1 GCA_028713995.1 Deltaproteobacteria bacterium
GAGGCCCACGGAGAGCATCACGGCCTGGGTGCGCGGGACCAACCTCTTGGATGCGAACTACCAGACCGAATATGGATTTCCGGATCCGGGGCGCGAGCTGTGGATGGGGTTCGGAGTCGTTCTCGACAAGGTACCATGACGGGAGAGGCAAGGGACATGGACAAGGCGATTCGACGGGCGAGCCTTTGGGCGTGCGTCGCGGCGGCGGCGGCGCTTCTTCTCGCGTGCGGAGCGACCACCGGAGAGGCTTCCCTCGCCGGGAGAACGGACCAGGGGGCCAGCGGGGTGGTCGTGATCAAAGGCCGGGTGACGTCCGAGCTCAGGTTCGGCCCCGAGGAGCTCTCCGGCATGGCCACGGTCGAGACCCGCTCCAACGGGGTGGACCTCGACGGCACGTACCACGGCGTGTTCCGGCACAAGGGCGTGCCCCTGCGCGAGCTTCTCGACCGGGCCGGCCTCGCCAAGCAGGGCGCCGAGTTCGACAAGCCGCTCGATCTCGTCGTCGTGGTGAAGGGGCGCTCCGGAAAGAAGGTGGCGCTGTCGTGGGGCGAGATCTATTACCACAACCCGGGCGACGCGATCCTGGCCGTGGAGGCTGCGCCGGTCATGCCGCACAAGCCTTGCGCCAAGTGTCACGACGAAACGACCTACGGCCAGCGGCTCGGCCAGCTGACGCGCAAGGTGGGCCTGCCGAGGCTCGTCGTGGCGCGCGACTTCTACGCGGATCGCTGCGTGGAGGACGTGATCGAGATCGAGGTGGTGCAGCCGCGGCCCGGCGTGCCCACGAGCAAGCCGGACAAGCTCTTTTCGCCGCGCTTCTCGCTCATGAACGCGGCCAGAAAGGAGACGACGACCATCGAGGATCTTTCGGGGTTGCCGCGCACGGACGTGGCGGCCGTCCAGACCGGCGACGGCATCGGGTACCACGGCGTACGCCGCTTCTCGGGCGTTCCGCTGCGCGACGCGCTCGCCGGGGCGGGAGTGTCGTTCGACGCGGGCCAGGCCTTCCTCGTCATCGCGGCCGACGGCTACCGCGCCAGCGTCTCTTCGGGCGAGCTCTTCCTCCAGCCGGACAGCTCGCGCATCATCCTGGCCGACGAGGCCGAAGGCAAGGCCATCGACGACGGCGGCAAGTTCCATCTGGTGACGCCGGACGACTTCGCGGCCGACCGGTGGGTCAAGGCCGTCTCGAGGATCGACACGCTCGCGCCCTGATGGCCGCAAGATCGAGCTTGATAAAGCGAAGGCGAGTAGACTATGAACGAGTGCCTTGCGATGCTCTGGATACGAGGTCGTTTTTCGCGAGCGCCCATAGCTCAGTCGGATAGAGCACCGGTTTCCTAAACCGGGGGTCGCAAGTTCGAGTCTTGCTGGGCGCGCCAAGTAAAACCCAAACATTGCGCGGGGTTGTCCCGCGCGACCCGTCGGGCCTCACTTCGCATTTTCGCCCCGAGTTACCAGATCGTTACCATCGGCCGCCGCTGCGGCGATCTCCGCGGCCTGTCCTTCCACGATGATCGCGACCGCCGCACGCAGGTCTTCGTCGTTCACGATGTTGTACCGCTCGAAGACGTTGCGCGTCTTGTGCCCGCTCATCCTCATGATGACCGACTCGGCCACGCCCCGCCTTCGGGCGTTCGTGATGGATGAGCGGCGAAGATCGTGAAACCAGATGTTCGGCAGTCCCGCCGCGGTTCTCGCCCGGTCGAACGCCTTCCGGATCTGGTTCCACGGCTTGTTGGTCCCGACTTGGTGCCACTCCCGGCACCAAGTCCGTGCTCGCATCGATTGCTACTCCCCGTCGCGGCGGTGCGTGGCGAGAACGCGGCGGGCGCGGTCGACCTCGGCGGCGAGGGTCTTTTCGTCGGGCAGGGCGGTGCGATACTCGGCGGCGAGGACCTTGCTCGGCAGGCCGTCGAGGGCGTAGTGGGCCACGGCGGCGTCCTTCTCGGCGCAGAGGATGAGGCCCACGGGCGGGTTCTCACCTTCGAAGGTCCAGTGCTCGCGGGCGTAGTTGCAATAGAGGTGCATCTGGCCGGCGTCGGCGTGGGTCAGCTTGCCGATCTTGAGGTCGATGATCACGAGGCAGCGCAGCCGCCGATGGTAGAAGAGCAGGTCGATGCGGTACCAGGCGTCGCCGACGCGGAGGCGCCGCTGCCGCCCGACGAACGCGAACTCCGGGCCCAATTCCAGCAGGAACTCCTCCAGGCGCAGGATCAGCGCCTCCTCCAGCTCGGACTCGGAGTATTCGTCCTTGAGGCCGAGGAATTCCAGGAGGCACGGGTCCTTGATCGCCTCCTCGGGCGTCACCTCGTCGCCGGGCGCGGCCTTCTCGCCCTTGCGGAGCATGGCGGCCTTGTTCCGGGAAAGGGCGGTGCGCTCGTAGAACTGGGTGCCGATCTGGCGGTCGAGCTGGCGCACGGTCCAGCCGCCGCGGAGCGTCTCGGCCTCGTAGAAGCGCCGCGCCGCATCGCTCCTCACCGAGAGCAGGCGGACGTAGTGGGACCAGGACAGAGGGAAACGGGGCAGCTCGGCTTTCCCTCCGGGCGCCGGGACGATCGCCCCGGCAGATTCGGCAGACGCTGTCTGCGGAATCGATCGGCCGCCGGATTTCGCCGACGCTGTGGGCGAAATTGGCAACCCGTGGGAATCCGCCGACAGCGTGGGCGGATTCGGCCATGTCCGGTAGAACAGCCTCATCTTATCGAGGCTACGCGCAGAGAAGCCGCGCCCGCATCGACGCGTGAGATCCTCGGCGAGCCGGGCGAGCAGCTCCTCGCCGTAGCCTGCGCGCTTCTCGCCGCCCTGCTCGTGCTCCACGATGCGGCGGCCGATCTCCCAGTATGTCGCGGTCATTACCGCGTTAACCGCGCGCGCCGACGCGGTCCGTGCCGATGCGAGCAGCGCGACGAGATCGGAAACGAGCCCGTCGTACCCGGTGATGGTGCCGCCCTTGCCGCCCGTTCTCTTGCTCAGCTTGCCCATGTGCGCTCCTGTGTATCACTCCTGCGCGCGGACATCCACGCCCCGCGTTGCGGGGACATTTGCGGGGACATCGCGTGTCCCTGCAACGCCGCGATCCGGTGAGGCGTTCTGATGCTCGCGTATGCGCATCAAAACAAACCAATCCCGAAATCTACGAAGTCGGCACGAGCGTGACGAGCGTGATCTCCGACGACGTGCCGATTCTCATGAGCGGTCCCCATAGGCCCGTGCCCTCGGTGACGTAGATCTGCGAGGCGCCCTCCCGGTGCAGGCCCGAGATGAACGGCTGCTGGAGCCGCACCAGGTACTTCCACGGCCAGAACTGCCCGCCGTGCGTGTGCCCCGAAAGCTGCAGGCCCACACCGAGCCGCACGGCATCGTCGAACGCCCGCGGCTGGTGCGCGAGCAGGATCATCTCGCGCGAAAGGTCGCGGCCCGCGAGCGCCTTGTCGAGATCCGGCCTCGGGGCGCCCTCGGATCGCTCGATGTGCGGATCTGGGAGGCCGACGAGGTCGAAGAGCCCCTTGCCGATGGCGACGCGTTCGTTCACGAGCACGCGCATGCCGAGCTTCCTCACGAACGAGAGCCACTCCTCGAGCCCGGAGTAGTACTCGTGGTTGCCGGTCACGAAGAACACGCCCTGCTCCGCCCGAAGGCCCGCGAGGGGCAGGGCCGCGTCGCCGAGCAGCTCCACGGATCCGTCCGGGATGTCGCCGAGAACGGCCACGAGA
Organism: Deltaproteobacteria bacterium; assembly: GCA_028713995.1. Taxonomy (GTDB): domain Bacteria; phylum Myxococcota_A; class Polyangia; order JAAYKL01; family JAAYKL01; genus JAQTNF01. Next base: position 3,717 of record JAQTNF010000159.1, read on the forward strand.
TCGGGCTTGAGCGCATTGGTGCGCCGCACCACGTCGGCCGTCCACTCGCGCCCCCGGTTGGGACCGAGGTGGAGATCCGAGAGAATGGCGATGGTGAAGCCCCTGGCCTCGGCCGGCAGCTTCGCGAGCTCCACCGTGACGCGCCTCACCGCCGGAGGCTTGAGGGCGTTCCACGTGCCGTAGGCGCACATGCCGACGGCCGCGGAGAGCGTGCCCATGGCGACGATGCGCGAGGCGAGGAGCTTCGTCGCCGGGTCCGGCCAGAGCCCGGGCCGCCCCGCGAGGCGCGCGCCGATCCAGGCAAGGCACCTGAGCGCGTCGACCCCGAGCAGCAGGAAGAAGAGGAGCAGCGCCATGCCCATCCAGAAGTAGGGCATCGCGAGCGCGACCCGCGACGTCCCGAGCGGCAGCACATGCGAGAGCGCCATGCTGGCCGGCATGCTCACGGCCAAAAAGACGAGGACGATGGTCGCGGCGAGGCGCGCGTTGCCCGAGAGCCCCGTATCGCGCACGAACCGCACCCAGAAGTAGAAGTGCAGGCCCAGCATGACGGTGAGGACGAGGGAGAAGAACATGGCGTAGGAAGCGATACGCGACATGGTCCGATACGTCTAGCATGGTCGCGCGCACGCGCAAGCCTTCGTGACCGAAGCCCCGTTCGCGTATAGTATTTCGGTCATGATCACGCTCGCCGCACGGCACCGCTTCGAGACCGAGGTGAAAAGGAGCCGCTTCATCGCGCTGGCGGCGCCGGCTGCGTCCCCGGAGGAGGCCCTCGCGTTCCTCGGCGAGGCGCGCGACGAGAACGCCACGCACAACTGCTGGGCGTACAAGGTGGGCGCGCTCTACCGGTTCTCCGACGACGGCGAGCCCAGCGGCACGGCCGGACGGCCCATCCTGGGAGCCATCGAGTCGCAGGGCGTGGACCACGTGATGGTCGTGGTGGTGCGCCACTTCGGCGGGATCAAGCTCGGTACGGGTGGGCTGGCCCGCGCCTACGGCGGCGCCGCGGCCGAGTGTCTGCGCACCGCCCCGCGCATCGAGGTGAAGCCCCGGGTCACCGTGCGCGTCAAAGCGCCTTTCGACGCCACGGGCGCGATCCACTCTCTCTTCGATCGCTTCGACGCGCACAAGCGCGGCGAGGACTACGGCGCGAACGGGGCGACCTTCGAGGTGGAGCTCGCCGAGGACGCCCTGCCCTCGTTCGAGCACGCCGTCGCCGACGCCACCCGCGGCCGCGCCGCGGTCACACCCTTGGAACCCTAGCCGAGCCGCCCGAGCAGCTGTACGATCTCTGCCGGTGTCATCGTGACCAAGGCCGCTCCCTTGTCTATGGCGGCCTTGGGCATGCCCCACACCACCGAGCTTTCCTCGTCCTGGGCCACGGTCACGCCGCCAGCCTCGCGCATGGCGAGAAGCCCCTGGGCGCCGTCGTGCCCCATGCCCGAGAGCAGGACGCCGAGCGACCACCGCCCGTAGGCCGCGGCCGCCGAGGAGAAGAGCAGATCAACCGAGGGCATGTGGGCGCTCGCGAAGCTCCCACCCGGCACGCGCGAAGCGAGCCTGCGCGAGATCTCCACGTGCCCGTCGTCCGGCGCCACGAGCACGACACCCGGCGCGAGCGGCTCCTCGCCTTTGACCATGCGCACCTTGAGGTGGGTCTGGGAGTCGAGCCACTCGGCCATGCCGTCCGCGAATCCGCGCGCGATGTGCTGCGCCACCACGATCGGCACCTGGAAGCTCTTGGGCAGGTTGGCCAGGATCTCGGCCAGCACGCCCGGCGCGCCCGTGGAGCCGCCGATGCAGACGATCTGCGGGGACAGCAAGGCCGGGATGTCTCCGGTCTTGCGCCTCGCGGAGCTCCGCGGGACCGGAACGTCTTTGTCCTCCTCGGACCAGGCCGACGGCTGGGGCGGGGCCAGGGACAGCGTAGCCTTGGGTATCGCCTCGGCCGCGCCCTTGAGAAGCCTGAGCAGGGCCGCGCGGACCTCCGAATAGTTGCCGCGCAACACGCCGTGCGGCTTCTCCACCACCTCCACCGCGCCTGCGCGGATCGCCTCGAACGCGATGCTCATGTCCTTGGACTTCACCATGGAGCTGACGATGAGGATTCGGGTGGGCGTGTCGCGCATGATCTGCCGCGTCGCCTCCAGGCCGTCCATGACCGGCATGAAGATGTCCATGGTCACGAGGTCGGGCATGAGCTCCTTGCACATGCTGACGGCCTCGGCCCCGTTCGAGGCGATCCCCACAACGGTCACGTCGGGATCGTTCTCGAGCAAGGCGGCGAGAGTCCGCTGCACGGCCGGTGAATCATCCACGATGAGCACCCTCAGCATCTGACCTTCAAGGCCGCCTCCTCGCGGCGCGCCTCACAAGAGCTGGTTGATGGTGTCGATGAACTCCCGCTGTGTGAGGTTCCTCTTGATGATGTACGCATCCGCGCCGGCCGCGAGCCCCGCCGCCTTCTCCCCCTCGGCCTCCTGGGCGGTGACCAGGATGACCGGCAGGCCGCTGAGCGCCGGGCGCGACTTGATGGTGCGCGTCAGCTCGAGCCCGTCCATGTTGGGCATCTTGATGTCGGAGAGGACGAGATCGCACCGCCTGCTGCCCAGGACGTCGAGCGCCTTGAGCCCGTCGGCCGCCACGATCACGTTGTAGCCGACCGACTCGAGCAGGGCCTTCTCGAGGGCGCGCGTGGCGATCGAGTCGTCGACCACCAGGATTGTCGGTACGGGCGCGGCCGCGGCCGAGCTCTGCCCGACGGACACCCGGCCCTGCCCCTTTCGGGTCGCGGACGCGGCGTGCACCAGGTCGGGCGGATTGAGCACCAGCGCCATCTCGCCCGAGCCGAGCAGCGAGACGCCCGAGACATTGGGAACGCGCTCGAGCAGGTCGCCGAGCGGCTTGATGACCACGTGCGCGTACTCGACAATCTCGTCGACGACCAGCCCCGCACGCCGCTCCCCGAAGCGCACGAGCGTGACGACGTAATCCGCCTCGGGCCGCGCGCGCGCCGCGCCGCCTACCCCCAGCATCTCGGCCAAAAGGCGAATGGGCACGTTCTGCCCCTCGTAGGTCATGACGTCGGCGCCGCCCACGCGCCTCACCTCCACAACCTTGACGAGCACGACGCGATCGACGTTCGAGGCAGGGATCGCCGCGATGCGTCCGTGGGCCCGCACGAGCAGGCAGCGCGCCGTGGACAGGACGAGCGGGAGCCTGAGCGTGATGGTCGTGCCCGCGCCGGGCCTGCTGTCGACGCGCACCTCGCCGCCCAGGCGCTCCACCGTTATCTTGACCACGTCGAGCCCGAAGCCGCGGCCGGAGAGGACCGACACATCGGACTGCGTGCTGAATCCCGATTCGAAAAGGAAATCGAAGAGCTGGCTCTCACCCATCTCGTCGACGTCGGACTGCGCGAGCCCGCGCTTTTCAACGAGCGATCGCCGCACGTCCGAAAGCGAGATTCCGCGCCCGTCGTCCGAGATGGAGAGCTCCACGGCGTCGCCCACGTGCCGGGCGGCGACCGAGACGAGCCCGGTCTCCTTCTTGCCCGCCTCGGCGCGCTCGCCCGCACCCTCGATGCCGTGGTCGACCGCGTTGCGCAGGATGTGGATGAGCGGATCCTCGATGGCCTCCAGCACCTTGCGGTCCACCGCGTACTCGCCGCCCGCGAGCGTGAGATCCACATGCTTCGATGTGAGCCGGCCGAGGTCGCGCACCTGGCGCCGGATGATGGGGAAGACCGACGACACGGGCGCGAGACGGATCTTTCGCAGATCTTCCTCTGCGCCGTGGACCAGCTTGGCGGTCTGGCGCATGTGGCTCTCGAAGGTCTTGGTGAGCGACTTCACCTGAAGGTGCAGGCTCTCGGCCTTCTCGGCGGCGATGCTCGCCTGCTCGCCGTTCCGGGTTTCGCGCAAGAGGGCCTCAAGCGCCGCGATGAGGGCGGCCAAGTCCCCGGCCTGTGCGCCCGCACGCTTGAGCTCTTCGGACAGGGCCTCGAGCTGCAGCCGTTCGTCCACGATCTCGTCGACCTTGGTGATGACCGAGTCCAGGCTGTCCTCCGAGATCCGGATGACCCCTCCCCGCTCGGCCGGGACCGACGAAATCTGCTCCGCCTCCGCCGGGAGCGGTGTCTTGGACCGCGCCACGGGAGGGGCCTCGGGTCCCCTTGCCGGGGCCGAAGCCGCCGGACGTCCGGCGCTGAGCGCCTTGTCGAGCGCGGCCATGGTCTCCATCTCGCCGGGCAAGAAGGTCTCGTCGCCGGGGGCGCTTGAGTCCACGCACGACCTGATCGCGTCGAGGGCGTGGAGCAGCGTGTCGAGGATCTCCGGCGAAGGCGCGAGCTCGGTACGGCGTATGGCTCCGAGCACGTCCTCGAGCCGGTGCGTGAGCACGGCCACCCGCTCGAATCCCAGCGTGCCGGCCGAGCCCTTGAGGCTGTGGGCCTCGCGGGACGCCGCTTGGACGGCAGCCGGAGCGTCGTTCGCGGCGCCTTGTTCCAGGGACAGGAGCGCATCGGCGAGCGTCTTGACGTGCTCGCGGCCCTCGGCGCGGAACACGGCCGTGAGCTGCTCGAACTGCTCCTTGGTGATGTCGAAGTCCTTTATCATCCGGAACCCCGGTGTCCTATGCGCCCGTCCTTCGCGCCGCGAACCCTTCCGCCTCGATGAGCCTTTCCATGTTCACGATCGACATGCCCGCAAGCGTCACGCCCGAAATGTAGCGCGCCTCAACCCTGTCGAAGTTGTCCGGCACCGGGAGCACGTCTTTCCTCGGGAGCCGCGTGACTCCGTAGATCTCCTCCACCTGCAGTGCGAACGTCTTGCCCCGGACCCGCACCACGAGGGCGATGTCCGCGTCGGCAATCCCGTCCACCTGGCCGCGGAAGAACCGTTCCAGGTTGACGAGCGCGATGACCCTCCCGCGGCGGCGGATGATGCCGGAGATGTGGGGCGGGGCCTGCGGGATCGAAAAGATCTCTCCGATCTTGACGGCGGCCTCCACGTGCTCGAGGAGGATGGCGAAGCGAGAGCGGATCATGGCGAACTCCAGGACCATGTCGCAGTCGCCCTCCGCGCCCGCATCCGCAATCGGCAGGCCGAGCGCCTCGGCCCTCGCTCTCAGGATGGCCTCGTCTCCCGGCCGCTCGGCGGCCTGTCCTTCGTGCGCCTCTTTCATTTTTCGACCGCCTCAAGCTCCATCATCCGCGTCTCCACGATCTCCCTCAGGCGCCCGGCCGTCATGTCTCCCATCTCGGGGAGCAGCCGGTCGTCCGGGAGGTCCGCGAGCAGGCGGCCCGCGTTGCGGAAATGCCGCGACGCCGCCTTCGCGTCGCCGTCCCGCTCGCAGAGAGTTCCGAGGTAGTAGTGCCCCGCGATCAGCCCCTTGTCGAGAAACAGCGCCTTCTTCAGGTAGCGCACGGCGTCCTCAGCGCGGCCCGACTCGTCGGCCAGGATCGCGAGCAGGAAGAAGACCCGCTCGTCGACAAGATTGTCCCGTTCGGCCCTGTCGGACAGGAGGCGCAGCCCCTCCTCTATTCCACCCTTGTCCGCAAGCGTCCGGGCCTCGTCGAGGGCCTCGTCCGCCGCGCTCCTGCGGGCCCTCGGAGCTACGGATGTCCGCCTGCGCACCGGGCTCGGGGCCGCCGCATTCGCGGGTGCTTTGTCTGACGGCGTCAGCAACGCGGGCGACACCGGCGAGACCGCCAGCCCGGGGATGGAAAGCGTAAGCCGCGGCCTCCTGGCCTGGGAAGGCCGCGGATCGACGAGCGGCCGCCTGTAAAAGAAGGTCCCTTTCCCGTACAGCGCCTCGAGCTTCTGCAAAGCCGGGAATGCCTCGGCGTGCCCCACGACCATGTATCCCCCGCGCCGCACCGTGTTGATCAGACTGTCGATCACCTCGCCCGCGAGCTTGAACGAGAAGTAGATGAGCACGTTGCGACACAGGACCAGGTCGAACTCGATGCCCTCCGCGGGATCGAGCGGCAACCGGGCCAGGTTGCAGGTCCGGAACGTGACCATGCGCGCGATATCCCGGTGCAGCTCAAGGCGACCGTCCGCAAGCCGCGAAAAGTGTCGCTCGATGATCTCCGGCTCCACGCCCCGAAACGACCACGCCGTGTAGCGAGCCTCGACCGCCCGCGCCAGGAAGTCGGTATTGACGTCGGTCGCCAGGATGGTCGCGTCCGCGGACGCGATCTCCGGGAACTCGTCGCGCAGCAGGATGGCGAGCGAGTAGGGCTCCTCGCCGGTCGAGCATCCCGCGCACCAGATGCGCAGGCCCCGTCCGCGTGCACTGCTACCCAGATCCGGCAGGATCCTCTC
>JAQTNF010000160.1 GCA_028713995.1 Deltaproteobacteria bacterium
CCCCGGTGAGCGGGTCGCGCACCGAGGACTCGTAGATCTCGCGCTGGTACTTCTCCTCGATCTCGTCCTGCACCACGAACTTCAAGATGGTCTTGGAACCGATGAGCACCTTGTCGCCGTCGCGCAGCTGCGTCTCGTCGACGCGCGTGCCCGAGACGTAGGTGCCGTTGGTGCTGCCGAGATCGCGGATGAAGACCTGCTCGGGACCGACGCGCCGCACCTCGGCGTGGCGGCGGGAGACGCCCTCGCCGGACAGCATCACCTGGCAGGCCGCGTCGCGTCCGATGACCGTCACCTCGGCCGTGAGGGGGAGCACCTCGCCGACCCGGTCGCCACCGATGACGATGAAGAACGCCTGCTTGCTCTTCTGCGGTCCGAGGGCCTCGGCGATCTTGGCCGGGTCCATCCGCATGGTCATGTCCTTCTGGCTCTTGCCCATGGTCTACGCTCCTCGTGGTCGCATCGTACCGCATGTCCCTTCGCATCGACAACCCGTTCGCGGGGATTTATCCTGGAGGCCGGCAGCGAAAGGAGGCCATCCTTGAACGCATTGCCTTTCATCATCGGCGCGCTGCTCGTCTACGCCATCGCGTACCGCTTCTACTCGGCGTTCCTCGCGGCCAAGGTGCTCTCCTTGAGCGACGAGCGCGTCACCGCGGCCGTGAGGCACGAGAACGGCCACGACTATGTGCCCATGAGCAAGTACGTGGCGTTCGGGCATCACTTCGCGGCCATCGCGGGCGCCGGGCCGCTCATCGGGCCCGTGCTGGCGGCCCAGTTCGGGTTCCTGCCCGGCTTCCTGTGGATCCTGATCGGCGCCTGCCTCGGCGGCGCGGTGCACGACTTCGTGATCCTGGTGGCGTCCACGCGCAACGACGGCCTGTCCATAGACAACCTGGCCAAGAAGTACATCACCGGCGCGGCGGGCGTCACGACGGCCGTGGCGGCTTTGTTCATCATCGTCTGCGCGCTCGCAGGGCTGGCCGTGGCGGTCGTCAACGCGCTCGCCGAGTCGCCCTGGGGCACGTTCACCATCGCGGCAACGATCCCCATCGCTCTTTTTATCGGCCTGTACATGTTCCGCTTGAGGCCCGGACGCATCGCGGAGGGCTCGATCATCGGCGTGGCCCTGGTGCTCGCGGCCGTCGTGGGAGGGCGCTTCGTGGCGGCGCAGCCATGGGCGCACCTGTTCGTGCTCGACAAGCCGACCCTCTCGATCATTCTGCCGATCTACGGGCTCGTGGCCTCGGTGCTGCCCGTGTGGCTGCTGCTCGCGCCGCGCGACTACCTGTCGTCGTACATGAAGATCGGCACCATCTCAATCGTGGGCCTGGGCGTCATCCTGGTCATGCCGACGCTCAAGATGCCCATGATCACGCAGTTCGTGTCGGGCGGCGGGCCAATCGTCAAGGGCCCGGTGTGGCCGTTCGTGTGCATCACCATCATGTGCGGCGCCATTTCCGGCTTCCATGCTCTCATCGGCTCCGGCACGACGCCGAAAATGGTGGCCAAGGAGTCGCACCTGCGCTTCATCGGCTACGGAGCCATGCTGACCGAGTCGTTCGTGTCGCTCATGGCGCTCGTCGCCGCGACCGCGCTCGCGCCCGGCGACTACTTCGCCATCAACGTGCCGCCCGAGGTCTTCGCCAAGCTGGGCATGGCCACGGACAACCTCGCCGCGCTCTCGAAGCTGGTCGAGGAGGATCTGCGAGGGCGCACGGGCGGCGCGGTGTGCATGGCCGTGGGCATGGCGCAGATCTTCTCGTCGCTGCCGGGCATGAAGACGCTCACCGCGTTCTGGTACCACTTCATGATCATGTTCGAGGCGCTCTTCATCCTCACCACCATCGACGCGGGGTCGAGGGTGCTGCGCTACATCGCGCAGGAGCTCCTCGGGCGGCGCTTCCCGACCCTGGGGCGCCACGACCACTGGCCGAGCGTGATCGGCATCTCGGTCCTGACCGCCCTCCTGTGGGGCTGGCTGCTCTACCACGGCGACGTGCGCACCATCTGGCCCATGTTCGGCGTGGCCAACCAGCTCCTCGCCGCGGTGGCGCTCGCCATCGGCACGGTCATCATCCTCACCGAATCAAAGAGGCGCGTGTACGCGCTCACCACCGCGCTCCCGTTCGCGTTCGTCATCATCACGACCGCGTGGGCGGGCGTGGTCAACATCTTCTCCACCTACTACCCCATGACCGCCGATCCCAAGACCGCGGTTCCCGCGTGGGCGAACATCGTGCTCACGGTCGTGATGCTCGCCCTGGTGATCGTCCTGCTCGTCGAGACCGCGCGCAAGGTGCGGGCGCTGCTGAGATGACCCATAGGGCTCAAGCGACCTATTTCCCCAGCTCCCCAGGCCCCCCTTCGTTGACCGGCTCTCCCCCGCGTGCTACGTCGCCCGGGGAGCGAGGAACACCATGGGTTTTGCGGAGATCCGCGATCAGGACAGGGCGGTTGGAACGCTGCGCAGGGCCCTTGCCGCGAGCAAGGTGCCGCACGCCTACCTGTTCGAGGGTCCGGCCGGGGTGGGCAAGTCCCTCGCGGCCACGGCCCTCTCCATGGCCCTGAACTGCGAACGCGAAGGGTCGGATGCCTGCGGCGAGTGCGGGAGCTGTCGCAAGATCCTCGAGGACGTCCACCCGGACGTGATCCGTATCGGGCTGCCCGAGGGCAAGAAGCTCATTCCCATCGACGCGGTGCGCGATCTCGAGAAGCGGCTCTACTTCAGACCGCACGAGGGGCGGGCCAAGGTGGCGGTCATAGACCCGGCCGACGGGCTCACCGAACCGGCCGCCAACGCTCTCCTCAAGACACTCGAGGAGCCGCGCGCCGACGCGTTCCTGGTGCTCGTGACGTCGCGCGCCTCGGCGCTGCTCGCGACCGTGCGCTCGCGCTGCCAACGCGTGAGGTTTCGCGCGCTTGGGCAGGACACGGTGAGGGAGATTCTTGAGGCCGAGGGCGTGTCTCCCGCGGAGGCCTCGGTGGTGGCGATGCTGGCCGAGGGCGGCATGGATCGCGCGGCCCGCTACCTGGGCGAGGACCTCGAGGCGCGCATCGAGGCCGCCTTCGACCTCTTTGCCGGGGCGACGGAAGAGACGCCGATGAAGGGCCTCGCGGCCGCGGCGGCGCTCAAGGGCGATCGCGACGAGGTCGTGGCCGTGCTGGACCTCATGCTCGTCATCCTGGGAGAGGTGGCGTTCCTGCGCAGCGCGGACGCATGGGATAGGCAGGCGCTCGGGGCCCTCGGCGAGCGGCTCGGGCCGCGCCTCGAGGAGCTGGCCCGGCGCGGCGACGTGATCGAGGCGGCAAAGCACGTGGCCCTGGTGCACAGGGCAAAGGAAGGCATCGAGCGCAACAACCAGAACGCCCAGCTGGCCCTGGAGGGCATGCTGGTGGCCATGCGCGGCAACTTCGACCCCGGCCCGATCCGGGTCGGGATGGGTGCGAGATGAGCGACGACCAGCAGAGGACGGGTGACGAGGGCGGCGGCGGCGGCGGAAGGCGCAGGACGCACCGATCGCGGCGACGGCGGCACGGAGGAGGCGCGGAAGGCGGACAGGCAGCGCAGGCGCCGAGGCAGGAGCCGCAGGGACAGCAGGGACAGCAGGGACAGCAGGGACAACCGGGACAGCAGGGACAGAGGACGCAGCAAAGACAGGAACCGCGTCGCGATCAGGGGCGGGACAGGAACCGGCAGGCCGTGTCCACGGGCAGGCCGGGTCGGGAGTCGCGCCAGCCCCAATCCCGTGCCGCCTCTGCACCCATGCGCCCGCGCGCCCATGCGCCCGATCCCGATGATCAGCCGCTCGAGCCGCCGGCCGAGCGCTTCCCGTCCCAGCCGCCCGGCCCGGTCGTGCAACCCGGGGGCTACGAGGAGATGACCCCGGAGCAGCTCGAGTACCTGAGGCCATCCGGGGCCGATCCCGATCCCGACGCGCTTGTCGACGATCTTCCCGAGCACGACTTCCGCTCCGGCGACGTCCTCATGGGAGTGGTGGGCGTCAAGCTCCACCGCGCGGATCCGCCGTCCCTGTTCGACTGCCAGGACATGCCGCTCGAGCAGGGCGACCTCGTCATCGTGGAGACGAGCCGCGGGCTGGTCCTCGGTCGCGTGGCGGGCGGGCCCGAGCGCCGCATGATCCCGGACGGCCGGTTGCCGCGCGTCATCCGCAAGGCCAACCCGAACGACATGCGCCAGCGCGAGCGCAACCAGATCAAGGAGAACGAGGCGTTCCGGCTGTGCCAGGAGCGCATCGACAAGATGCGGCTGCCCATGAAGCTCGTGAAGGTCGACTACCTCCACGGCGGCAACAAGGCGGTCTTCTACTTCGCGGCCGAGGGCCGCATCGACTTCCGGGATCTCGTCCGCGACCTGGCTCGCGAGTTGCACACGCGCGTGGAGATGCGGCAGATCGGCGTGCGGGACGCGTCGCGCATGCTGGGCGGGATCGGCATCTGCGGCTGCCAGCTGTGTTGCAACCTGTTCATCCGCGAGTTCGCGCCGGTCTCGATCCGCATGGCCAAGGACCAGAACCTGGTCCTGAACCCGCAGAAGGTGTCGGGCGTGTGCGGCAGGCTCATGTGCTGCCTCGTGTACGAGGACGACGTGTACCGGACCGCGTCGCGCGGCATGCCCAAGGTCGGACGCCGCGTCATGACGCCGGACGGCGAGGGCCGCATCAAGGACCGCGACGTGCTGCGCGGGATCTTCCGCGTGCAGGTCGGAGACGAGACGGGCCTGCGCGAGTTCAAGCTCGAGGAGCTCGAGCCGGTTGCCCGGCCCGACGGCCAGCGACAGCTCGATCGCGAGGAAGCATCGACGCCCGACGCGGACGAAGGGAAAGCGACGGGCTCGGAGTCCCCGGAGGACGTGGCGCCTGAGCTGGCCGAGATCGCAAACGACGCGCCGGTCGAGGCGGTCGCCGAAGCCGAGCCCGAGCCGGGCGGCAACGGCGCGCCCACCCCATGAGCTTCCTGCTGCCCCTTTCGCTGCCGCACGCGGACGCCGCGGTGCGCGACGCGTCGAGCCCGCACGCCGAGACCAGGTGGGTCGCGGCCCTGGCCCTTGCCGGCGTTGACGAGTCGCGCCGCGACGAAGCGGTCGCGGTTCTCGTCCGCCTGGTCGCCGACGACGTGCCGGAGATCCGCGCCCAGTCCCTTGCCGGGCTCGCGTCCCACGCCCGCTCAGGCGCGCAGGTCCCGTCCGAGGCGGCTCAAAACGGCCTGCGCGATCCGTCGTCCGAGGTACGCCTGGCCGCCATCGACGCGGCCGCCGTGTTGCTCCCCGGCGCGGAGGATCTGGTGGCATGGCTGCTCGAGGATCCGGAGCCCGAGGTGCGGCTCGGAGCGGCGCTGGCGCTCGCGTCCTTCGGAGACGGCCGCGGAAAAGCGCAGCTCGAGATCGCCGCGCACGAGACGAGGGGCCCGTTCGCCGCCGAGGCTCTCACGGCCCTGGCCGGGCTTGGGTCGGACACGGCCGTCGCGATCGCGCGCAGTCACCTCGCGCGCAGGCTCGTTCCTCTCGATCTCAAGGCCGCGTCCGCGGTCGCGCTCGCCCGCCTCGGCCACGCGGAAGGGGTGCGCCTTCTGCGCGAGATGCTGGACGGGAAGCGTGAGGCCCCTCGGCTCGCGGCCCTCGCGGCCCTCGCCAACCTGCCTTGTCCGGAGTTCGCGGCCGAGGTCGAGCAGGCCTTCCCGTGAGGCTCTTCGATTCCCACGCCCATCTCGACATCGACCGCGGCACCCCGCGCGAGACCGCGGCCGTGTTGGAGCGCGCCTGGCAGGCCGGGCTCGAGGGGATCGTGGTGGTGGCGGGTGCGACGCGCGTGGGCGAATATGCTCCGACCCTCGCGCTCGCGGCCGCCGATCCGCGCCTGTGGGTCGCGGCGGGCATTCATCCGCACGCGGCCTCGGGCGCCACACCGGACGCCCTCGACAAGCTGCGGGCCGTCCTGGACGAGCCCAGGATCGCGGCCTTGGGCGAGACCGGCCTCGACTACCACTACAACCACTCGCCGCCGGCGGACCAGCGCCGGGCCTTCTCGGCCCAGATCCGGCTCGCCCTCGACGCGGCAAAGCCCATCGTCGTGCACACCCGCGAGGCCGATCACGACACGCTCGCCATCCTCGAGGACGAGGGCGCGGCCGCGGCGGGCGGCGTGATCCACTGCTTCTCGTCCTCCATGGCCCTGGCGCAGGGAGCGCTCGGCCTTTCGTTCTTCCTCTCGTTCTCGGGCATGCTCACCTTCCCCAACGCGGATCCCATCCGCGAGGTGGCCGCTTTTGCGCCCGAGCAGCGCATCCTCGCCGAGACCGACGCGCCGTTCCTGTCGCCGGTGCCGCACCGCGGCAAGGTCAACGAGCCCGCGCGCGTGGCGCACGTGGTGGAGGCCCTGGCGAAAATACGCGGCGTGACGGCCGAACGCATGGGCGAGATCACGGCCGACAACGCGCGCCGGTGCTATCGGATCGCGATCTAGGCGTTTCCCCCACGTCCGGTTCCCTTGTCCGATGCACTGTACTGTCGAGAGGGAGCCATGCGACCTGCCATGCTCGAACGCGCGCTTCTGCCCGGCCTCGGCGCCGCGGCGGTGGTCGTTGTTGCGGTCGTTTTCGGCCGGATCTTCGGGCTCGTTCCCTGCGACGACGCCTACATCACCTACCAGCACGCGCGGCACTTCGCGTCCGGGCAGGGGCTGGTCTTCAATCCGGGGGAGCCCCTGGAGGCGACGACCAACTTCCTGTTCGCCCTCCTCGTCGGCCTGCTGGCGCGGTTTCCCCTCGTCCCCCCGCCGCAGGGTGCACGGTTGCTGACGATGGCCGCGTTGTTCGCCGTCGCCTTTCTCGTCGCGCAAGACGGGTTCGCGCGCGCCTCGAAGCTCGGCTCGCGAACGACCGCCGTGACCGGGCTCGTGGTCCTCGCCGCGGCTCCTGCGCTGCTTGTTCACTTCAACCTCGGGCTCGAAACGGTCTTTTACTCCGCACTCGTCTTCGGCGCGGTCGTGGCGGTTCTCGATCCGCTTTCCGGGCCCGGCCGGTGGGCCGTCTGCGGCCTCTTCCTCGGGCTCGCCGCGGCGACGCGCCTTGACGCGTTGCTCGTGGCCGTCGCGCTCGGCGTGGCGCTCCTCGCCTTGCGCGGCCCGCGGGCGGCGCTCGTTCCTCTCGGCGCTCTCGTCGCGGGGCTCACGGTCGTTGTCGGGCCGGCGTCGCTCCTGCGCTGGACGTGGTACGGCGCGCTCCTGCCCAACACGTTCTACGCCAAGGTGGGCGGGGGAGGGCCGCTCCTCATGTTCCGCGGCGCGGAATATCTTCTCGGCTTCCTCGGCGCTCATTCCCTTTACGCGGCGGCGGCGATTGCGATGGTGGTGCGACTTCGTCGGGCGCCCGGTGATCGCCATCGCTCGGCGATCCTGCTCGCCGCGCTGGCCCCGATCGCTGCGACCGCGTTGCTCGTGGGAGGCGATTACTTTCCCTTCTTCCGCTTCCTGGTGCCCACGATCCCGGTCTTCGCCCTGGTCGTGACCGACGTGGCCCAGCATGGCCTCGCCGGAACCGCCCGGATCCCGGCCGCAAGGCCGTGGCTGCGGGCCCGATGGCTCATGCCTCTCGCTGTGTTGGCCATGCTCGCGGCCTGCGGAAAGAGCGAGCTGCGTCTGCTTTCCACGGAGGGTTCGTGGGTGCGGCAGCAGGTGCGGCTGGGCGAGGTCCTGGCGCTCAATCTGCCCCGCGACGCCGAGCTGCTCGTTGCGGCGGCCGGAGCCGTTCCCTACTATTCGAGGCTCGTGGCCCACGATCAGTACGGGCTCACGGATCCCGTGCTGGCCCGTTCCAGTGGAAAACGGCTGGGCCTCGGGCTGCCCGGGCACGAGAAGCGCGGCGATTGGCGGCAGATCGAGCGCTACCGTCCCGATGTCGTGCTGTATCCGTCGCTCGCCGGCAGGTTGCCGCCGCGACTCGCGGGGCTCTACGTGTCCATGCACGTCAGCGCTCCCAAGATGCACGAGCGTACGGTGCTGGTCAGGCGCGATTTCGTGTCGCGGCTCGGGCCGGCCTTTCGTCCGATGAACGTCCCGCGAAAAGGGGTCAGGGCTGAGACGCGTCTTCAGGGTCCGTGCGTATCTCCTCGGAAGACATAGGGAAACAGGAAACCTCAGGAAGGACGCGAACGCGTTCCATTGAATAGAATCGGCTCCAGAAATGACTGCTCGCGTGTTCAGGGTGGCCCGAATCGCTCGATGATGCGTCGCGCCGCGTTCAGACCGTCGAGCGCGGAGCTCATGATGCCGCCCGCGTGCCCCGCGCCCTCGCCTACGGGATAGAGACCGGACGCGCCGGGCGCCCCCCCTGTGGCTGCGTCCCTCACGATGCGGATGGGCGACGAGGCGCGCGACTCGGGCGCGAGCGCCAGGGCGTCCTTGTGCAGGTAGCCGGGCAGGCTGCGGTCAAAAGACGGCAGGGCCGCGCGCAGGGGACCGGCCACGAACGGGGGCAGGATCTCGTGGAGCCGAGCGGCGCGCACGCCGAGCGGATAGCTCGATACAGGCAGCCTCGTTCCGGGGTCGCGTCCTGCCGCGAAGTCCGCGAGCCGCTCGGCCGGAGCCGTGTAGTCGCGCCCGCCGGCCGCGAAGCATGCCGCCTCCACCGCGCGCTGGAACGCGAGGCACGAGGCGAGATCGCGCCCGCCATACACGTCGGGCTCGAGCGTGACGACCAGGCCGCTGCTGGCAAAGGCCGAGTCGCGCACGCTGCGCGACATGCCGTTCAGGGCCAGGTGCCCGGCTTCGTTGACCGTGGGCATGGTCTCGCCGCCCGGGCACATGCAGAAGGAGAAGACCGGGACGCCGCGCACGCGCGTGGCGAGCCTGTAGTCGGCCGCGCCCAGGGCCGGGTGGCCCGCCGCGCTCCGGTACTGGGTGCGGTCGAGCCACGCCTGGGGATGCTCCACGCGTATGCCCATCTGGAACGGCTTGGCCTCGAGCCCGATCCCGGTCCGCGCGAGCATGGTCCACATGTCGCGCGCCGAGTGTCCGATGGCCAACACGACCACGCGCGCCTCGACCCGGCCGCCCGGGGTTTCGAGTGAATCCACGCGGCCGCCCGAGAGGCCCACGCCGTCCACACGCACGGACGTGCGCACGGCACCGCCCGCGGCCTCGATGCGCGAGACGAGCCGCGTCACCACGCCGCCGAGCACATCGGTCCCCACGTGCGGCCTGGCGTCGATCTCGATGTCCGCAGGCGCGCCGCACTCCACGAGCACGCGCAGCACGGCCGGGATCCACGGATGGCCGAGGGACGTGGTCAGCTTGCCGTCCGAGAAGGTGCCCGCGCCGCCGAGGCCG
>JAQTNF010000161.1 GCA_028713995.1 Deltaproteobacteria bacterium
GAGGACGTGGACACCGCGAAGGACGCGCAGAACTGCGGGAAGTGCGGCAAGGCGTGCGAGTTCACGAACGCGTTCGCGACATGCGAGGGCGGCGCGTGCAAGATGGGCGACTGCTCCACGTTCTGGTTCGATCGCAACGGCTCGGACACGGACGGCTGCGAGGTGTTCTGCCAGCCCACGGCGGAGCACGACTACTGCAACGGCGCGGATCTGCAGGACACGGACAACCCGTACCAGGGGCTCGACGACGACTGCGACGGGCAGACCGACGAGGACGTGGGCTTCGACACGGACCCGCTCAACTGCGGGTGGTGCGGTCACGTGTGCTACTTCCCGCACGCACAGGCGCTGTGCGAGGGCGGCGCGTGCAAGATCGGGGACTGTGCGGACGGGTTCCACGACGTCGACACGGATACGGATGCGCCCGGGTGCGAGTACCAGTGCACACCCGCGAGCCCCGCGACCGAGTCGTGCAACAACAGGGACGACGACTGCGACGGCGAGACCGACGAAAGCAACCCCGAGGGCGGCGCGGAGTGCTACACGGCCGCGAGCGGATGCACCGAGTCGGGCGGGACCTACACGTGTGCGGGCGTCTGCGCGGCGGGCGCGCTCACGTGCCAGGGCGGCAAGCTCAACTGCGTCGGCCAGACAGGCCCCTCGGCCCTCGAAGTGTGCGACGGCCTCGACAACGACTGCGACGGCGTGACCGACGAGGACGTGTTCCGGCTGTGCGGCGGTGGGCCGGCCGGACACCAGAACGACGGCATGTGCATGCAGGGGCTCCAGTACTGCGACCCGGCCGCCTCCACGCCGGGCGATCCGCACTGGCTCGTGTGCCAGGGCGCAAGCGGACCCAGCTTTGAGGTCTGCGACGGCCTCGACAACGACTGCGACGGCGTGACGGACGAGCCTGTCGAGGTCGCTGCGCACGATCCCCAGGTTGGCAAAGACTGCGGGCTCGGCAAGTGCGCGGGCTCGACCGTCTGCGGGACGGGCGCCGACAAAGGCATGATCGTGTGCAGCGGCGGAAAGCCCGACGCGCAGGAGGATCCCTGCAACGGCATCGACGACAACTGCAACGGCGTGACGGACGAGCGGACCACGTGGACCTGCGGCGGCGGGCCCGTGGGCCACGAAAACGACGGCATCTGCCGCCAGGGCACGTTGACCTGCAACGGCGGCAACTCCGTGTGCACGGGCAGCGTGACCGCCGAGGCCACGGACCCGTGCGACGGGCTCGACAACGACTGCGACGGCACGACCGACGAGAACGCCGGCGGCGGGGCGGCCTGCGGCCCGCCGTGCAACAACGGCACCATGCAGTGCGTGAGCGGCTCCATGACCTGCGTGGGAGCCACACTGCCGAGCACGGAGCTGTGCAACAACAAGGACGACGACTGCAACTCCGCGACGCCGGACGGTTTGTCCGAGACGTGGTACAGCCAGCCGTGCGACGGCACGGACGCCGACCTCTGCGCCGAGGGCGTATGGCAGTGCGTGGCCGGCGTGAAGACCTGCTCGGACAACACCGGCAACAGCGTCGAAGTGTGCGACGGCCTCGACAACGACTGCGACGGGCTCACCGACGAAAGCCTCTCGGCCCCGCCCGGCACGTGCAACGCGGCCTGCCCCGGCACCAAGAACCCGTTCTGCATGGGCGCCTCAGGCTGGGACTGCGACTACCAGTGTACGACCGAGAGCGGTCCGGTGGAGTGCGACGCCCAGGGCAACCCCAAGCCCTCCGAGTCGCTCTGCGACGGCATCGACAACAACTGCGACGGTCAGATTGACGAGAGCTTCGACCTCGCGAACGACGTGACGAGGTGCGGCGGCTGCGGCAACAACTGCTCCACGGGCACCAACCTTTGGCCGGACCACCCCGGCCACGTCCCGCCCCACGTGAGCGTGTTCGGGTGCGTTTCGAGCCAGTGCCGCATCTTCGAATGCGCGGCGCAATACTGGAACAACCCGTCCACCACCTACCAGGACTGCGACCTCGGACCGTGCAACCAGACGAACGGCGGCAACGAGATCTGCGACAGCATCGACAACGACTGCGACGGCCAGACCGACGAGAACACGATCCTGCCCGAGGTGTGCGACGGCGTGGACAACGACTGCGACCACCAGACCGACGAGGTCTCCTTACCGGCCGGCATGTGTCTGTCGCTTGGCGCGTGCTCGGGCGTGGCCGCCAAGGCCGTTTGCGCCGGCGCCGCCGGATGGGACTGCAACTACGAACAGGTCGCGGGCGTACAGGTGGACGGCAGCAACAACGTGGTCGCGGCCGAGACCCTGTGCGACGGCATCGACAACGACTGCGACGGGCTCACCGACGAGCACACGTCCGGTCTGGGCGCCTCTTGCAGTGCCGGGCTCGGCGCGTGTTACGTGGGCGGCACCCAGCGCTGCAACCAGGGCCACAACGGCACCGTGTGCTGCAAGACGCTCGACACCATCTGCCCGGCAGGCCAGGAGGTCTCCGCCGGCACCGGGACGAGCGAGCTGTGCAACGGTGCGGACGACGACTGCGACGGCAAGACCGATGAGGAGTCGCCGGTCGCGTCGATCCAGATCACGAACGGCTCGTGGAGCTTCGAGATTTTCAACTACGAGGCTTCGCGGCCGGATGCGCAGCTCTACGACGAGACCCACTGGGGCGTGGCCGGCTACAACAGCGCGGGCGCCATCTCCGCGGCCGCCTGTTCGGTCGCGGGCAAGATTCCCTGGAACATGGTGACCAAGACCGAGGCGGAGCAGGCGTGCTGGAAGCTCAATCCCACCCAGGTCCAGGTGACCGGCGGATGGGACCTGTGCACCGCGGCCCAGTGGCAGTGGGCTTGCCAGTACGGCATCGATCCGCACACCACGGCGCACACTTATCCGTACGGGAACACCTACGGCGCCGCGACCTGCAACGGTCGCGATAACAGCTTGACCTGGGACCACCTGATGGGATGCGGCGTCAAGACATCCTGCATCTCCGACTGGACGCCGCCCCGCGCGGACGATCTCTACGATCTCTCCGGAAATGCCGAGGAGTGGACGCGTACGTCGAGGACCGTGGGGCCGGACACGCTCTACCAGATCCGCGGCGGGTCCTTCAACGACGTGGGCGGCGGCATGACCTGCGTCTTCGATTTCTGGGCCGCCAAGAACGACTTCCGTATGCCGAACCTTGGGTTCCGCTGCTGCAAGGGCACGGGACCATAAGCCTACCGGGGGATCCCACTCCGCGCGACCTCGACCGTGTTGGCGAGCAGGCAGGCCACGGTCATGGGACCGACCCCGCCGGGAACGGGCGTGATGAAGGCGGCGCGCTTTTCCGCGAAGTCGAACTCCACGTCGCCGGCCATGCCGCCGTCCGTGAGGCGGTTGATCCCCACGTCGATGACCACCGCGCCCGGCTTGACCCACTCCCCGCGGATCATGCGCGGCCTGCCCACCGCGGCCACGAGCACGTCGGCCCGGGCCACGACCGCGCCGAGATCCTCGGTCCGCGAGTGGCAGATGGTGACAGTGGCGTGGCGCTCGAGCAGCATGAGCGCCATGGGCTTGCCCACGGTGAGCGAACGGCCGACCACGACCGCATGCTTTCCGATGAGATCGATGCCGGTCTCGTCGATGAGCAGCATGCACCCCGCGGGCGTGCACGGGCGCAGCCCCGGCTTGCCCGCCATGAGAAGCCCCAGGTTCACGGGGTGGTACCCGTCGACATCCTTGGCAGGATCGACGGCGCGGACGATCGCGGCCGGGTCGATGTGGCGCGGCACCGGAGTTTGGACGAGGAACCCGTCCACCTTGGGGTCGGCGTTGAGGCGCGCCACGAGATCGACGACCTCGCGCTGCGGGGTCGTCGCCGGAAGCCGGTGCTCGTGCGAAAAGATGCCGGCCTTCTCGCACGCCTTCTTCTTGTTGCGCACGTAGATCTGGCTCGCCGGATCGTCTCCCACGAGCACCACGTGCAAGGACGGCGGGCGTCCGCGAGCCGCCGTGATCCGCTCGATCTCCGCGGCGAGACCCTCCCGGACCCGATCCGCGAGCCGCTTTCCGTCAAGGCACGCCATGGTCCCTCCTTCCTCCACCGGAACGCGGGGGATGATACCCGAAGCCTTTCGTCCCCTGTGAACTTTTTCTCTGTTTGCGCTATACTACATGCGCCATGTCCACAGACCTCCCGGACGTGACCGCCGTCACCGATCCCGAAGCCATAGGCGTGAACCGCAAGACGTCGGACGCCTCGTACCTCGTGACGATCTACGGCGAGCTTCTCGGCCGCAAGTTCACCATCAAGGAGAACGCGATCCTCATGGGCCGTTCGGCCGACTGCGACATCCAGCTCGTCGACGACTGCGTGTCACGCAACCACTGCCGGGTCGTGCCGGGGCGCGAGGGTGTCACGCTGGTCGACCTCGACTCCACGAACGGCACCTACGTGAACGGCACCTCGGTCTCGGCCCGGCCGCTCAAGGACGGCGACCAGGTCAAGGTGGGGCGCAGCATCTTCAAGTTCCTCACCGGCGACAACATCGAGCACGCCTATCATGAGGAAATCTACCGCCTGAAGACCACGGACGGGCTCACCGGCGCGTTCAACAAGCGCCACTTCGACGAGGAGTGCGAGCGCGAGATCTACCGCTTCTTCCGCTACAAGCGCCCCCTCTCGCTCGTCATGTTCGATATCGACTTTTTCAAACGCGTCAACGACGAGCACGGCCACCTGGCCGGCGACCGGGTCCTGTCGCAGCTCGCGCTGCTCGTGAGCTCGGGCGTGCGGCGCGAGGACACGTTCTGCCGTTACGGCGGCGAGGAGTTCGCGGTGCTCATGCCCGAGATGGATCTCGAGGACGCGGTGGCTGTGGCCGAGAAGCTGCGGCGCATGGTCGCGGATGCGCACTTCGAGTTCGAGGGCCAGGACCTGCCCGTCACCGTCTCGATCGGCGTGGCCGAGGCGCAGCCGTCCATGACCGGGCCCGACGACTTCGTGCGCGCGGCCGACGAGCGCCTGTACGAGGCCAAGGACAAGGGCCGCAACCGCGTGGAGCCGTGCGACGCGTTGCCGGGCGCGTCCGGACCGACGCTCGTCTAGATGCGCGACGAAACGCTGGACCGCCTCACCTCGGCCTTTCGCATCATCCAGAAACGAAGCGGCCACAGGGTCGCCTCGGATGACACGCTGCTCGCCTGGGCCGCGTGCCGGGCGATGCCGGGCGCGAGACGCGTGCTCGATCTCGGCAGCGGCAAGGGCGCGGTGGCCATGCTGATGCTTTCGCGCCTGCCCGGGTGTCGCGTTCTCGGAATCGAAGCGCTTGCGTCGAATCACGATCTCGCGCTGCGCAACGCGGCCCTGAACATCCTCACGGATCGCTGGGAGCCGAGGCTCGGGGACCTGCGCGAGCCATCCGCGCTCTCGGGCGAGGAGCCGTTCGACCTCGTGACCGGCGCGCCGCCTTTCATGCCCCTGGGGAGCGGCGTTCTGCCGCGCGATCCGCAACGCGCCGCGGGCCGCTTCGAGCTTCGCGGGGGCGTTCGCGACTATGCCATCACCGCTGCGAGGCACCTCGCGCCGGGCGGTTTTTTCGTGTTGCTCATGGACGGCTTGCGCAAGAGCCGCGCGCGCGCCGAGACGGCCCTTGCCGCCGCGGGTTTCCACGTGCGCCTGGCCGTGTCAGTGCGGCCCTGCCCGGACCGCGCGAGCACGTACGCCATCTTCGTATCCTCCCGCGAGCATGGTCCGCTGCGCGAGGAGCTTCTCGTCATGCGCGACAGGCTCGGCGGCCCGTTCTCGGCCGAGTACGAGGCGATCCGGCGGGAGATGGACGTGGCGGGGTGAAGCGGAAGCCGGGGCGTGGAGCCAGGGCGTCGCCCCGCGCGCGGGTTGCGGAGGCGAGAAAAGGTGTATACTAATCAGGTATCTAAAAGGTATCCACGCGAGGAGATGCCACATGGCCGGAATGCTGTTGAAGAACCTCCCCGAGCCGCTCCACGAGCGGCTCAGAGCGCGGGCTCGCGCGAACCGGCGCAGCATGGCCGCGGAGGTCGAGCTGCTGCTCGAGCGCGTCCTATCCGACCGCGCTGGCAGCCTTACAATCGAGGAGATCGATTCCCTCCGCATCCACGGCGCCCGTCGCCTGACGCAGGAGGTCATCGACGCCGCCCGCGCCGAGGCGCGCCCGTGATCGTCGCGGACACGAACCTCGTCGCGTATCTCGTGATCGACGGCGAGCGAACGGAGGCGGCTCGCCGCGTCCGGATGCGCGACGCCGACTGGAGGCTGCCGCCGTTGTGGCGCAGTGAGTTCCTGAACGTCCTCGCGACCTCGGTACGAGCGTCCGTCATCGACCAGGATGCTGCGCTGCGCGCTTGGGAGATCGCGCTCGACCTTTTCGGCTCGTGCGAAGCAGAGCCGGGCGGAACGGAGGTGCTGAAGACGGCGCTGCGGTACGGTATCTCCGCCTACGACGCCCAGTTCGCGCGCCTCGCCGAGCACCTCGGCGTCACTCTGGTCAGCGGCGACAAGCGGCTGTGCGGCGCGTGCGCCTCGTTCGCGGTCTCGATCGAGGAGTTCGCCGGGATGGCGTCTCCTAAACGTTCGCCCTCGCGGAGGCGGTAACGTCACTCGGCGTCTGCGCTGTCGACCTTGAACCCTATCTGCGTGCCACTTGGTGCCGGTTGACACGGACTTCGCCAAATGCTGCCATCGGCCCATGATTTCCGACCCGCGCGAGCGCTCCGCATGAGCCCGTTCCCTCCGCCGCCTCCCAAGGAGCAACCGCGAGAGCCCGCGAGCCGGCTCAAGAAGCTCCTCCTGCCGCTCGGAGTCGTGGGCGTCGTGCTGTGGAAGCTGAAGGTCGTCCTCGTCGCCGCGCTCAAGTTCCTGCCCATGCTGCTCAAGACCGGCGGCACCATGTTCCTTTCGATCTGGCTGTACGCAATGGCCTGGGGCTGGTGGTTCGCCGCGGGGTTCGTGGCTCTCATGCTGGTGCACGAGTGCGGGCACCTCGTCGCGGCGCGCAGGGTGGGCCTCGCCGTGAGCGCTCCGATGTTCATCCCGTTCATGGGGGCCTTCATCGCGCTCAAGGATGCACCGCCGGACGCATGGGTGGAGGCGCAGGTCGGCATCGGAGGACCGCTGCTCGGCTCGGCGGGCGCGGCGGCGTGCCTCGGACTCGGCTTCGCCACCCACACCCCGCTCCTTGTGGCGCTCGCCTACAGCGGGTTCTTCCTGAACCTCTTCAACCTGGTGCCGATCGGCTTTTTGGACGGCGGGCGCATCGCGGCGGCGCTCTCGCCGTGGCTGTGGCTCATGGGCGCGGTCGTGACCGGGATCCTCATGTTCCTCGACTTCAACCTCATCCTGCTCGTCATCTTCGTCATGGCGCTGCCGCGCCTGTGGTCCCTCTTCCGCAGGAAGAGCCCCGAGGAGGAGCGCTACTACGAGGTGACGCCGGCGCGGCGCCTCATCATGGGGTTGCTCTACTTCGGGCTCGCCGCGGCGCTGGTGGCGGGGATGCGGATCGCCTACGTCCCGACCTGAGGCAGGTCACTTGGCGAGGTTTCGGAAGAGCTCCACGTCGACCGTGATGGCGACCTGATCCGAGACCACCGCGGTGCCCTCCACGATGGCGTTGAACCCCAGGCCGAAGTCCTTGCGGTTGATCGTCGCGGTCATGCTGTAGCCGGCCCGCAGTTGGGCGCCCTGCCCGAAGTTGGCCTTCTGCACCCCGAGGTACTCGCCCTCGAACGGGACGCTCCTCGTCACGCCCTTGATGGTCATCTGCGCCGTGCCGCTCAGGCGGTTGCCGTTCCACGCGATGCGGTCGGCCTTGACCGTCAGTTGCGGGAACCTGGCGACGTCGAAGAAGTCGGGCGAGCGCAGGTGGTTGTCGCGCGCCTCGACCCCGGTGTTGATCGACGCCACGTCGACCGTCGCCTCGATGGACGCGACGCGGCCCGTGTCGACGTCGGCAACGACCTTGGCCTTGACGCTCTTGAACTCCCCGCCCACCTTGGAGATGCCCAGGTGCCGCACCGAGAACCCGACACGGGAGTGGGCAGCGTCGTATTGCCACTCGACATTCCCCGCGAGCGCCCCGAAGGCGACGAGAAGCGCCGCGATTGCGATGATCGCCGAAATGTTTCTCTTCATGGCTCCCTCCTTTTCGTGAAACGTACGCGCGATCCGGCGGCGGTCAAGCCTGCGCGCGCAACGCCACGACCCTCTGCCTGCCCGCCAGATCGAAGATGATCTCGCCGGGCGTCTCGAAGCCGTCCGCCCCGAGAAAGTATAGAGCATAGGGGTGATTGAGTAGCCCACAGATTCCTGACCCGCTCGGCATCGTCCTGCCGCTCGAATCCGAAGAGCAGGTCGTCCGCGTACCTCACGAGGCACGACCGTCCTCGCATCCGCGGCTTCACCTCGCGCTCGTACCAAAGGTCGATCGCGTGGTGCAGTGGGCGACGGACAAGCGGAGGATCGAGCGATACGTGGCTGCTTTCGAATCCCTTGTGAGCACGTACTCGCAAGATCGTGCTGTCGGCGAACCCAAACGAAGAGGGACTCCATCTGACGGGCAGGTGCGTCGTCGAAGCGGACGAGCCGGTCTTAGCCCCGGCTCTGACCTCGGGGCTCCTCGATCTTCCTCTGTTTCAGACGGTTGGGAACACCGGGGCTATCGCCCGTGATCCTTGCAGACTCGACACGTGCAACTTGACTGGCCTGTGTAGTGCCGCAGCCCAACCAGGGTCCCGTTCGGCATTCGATCAAAGCGTCCATAGACCCGATCGAACAGATCCGTATCACCGTTCTCGAAGAACCGGCGCACGGCATACGCGCACAGGTCTGCGACTTGCACCATGCTCGTCAATCCGCTTTCGACGAAGAATGGTGTCTCAACGAGCCGTGGTATCTGCGTAAAGAACGTTCCCTTTGCGTGGAAACGCCGCATCAGGTCGGTCAGGTGCTTCGAGGCAGCTCGGTTTTCGTCCTGCACCAGGATCGCAACGGGAACGTCACGACGGACCAGAAAGTGGTGCAATCGGCTAACGATCTGCTCGAAAGCGAAGTCGAGAATTGTGTTTGATACGCCCGGCCGGTGAGCTGCCTTCTGTTGTGCGTCGGCAAATAGGTGGACCTCCGGCCAACGGCCGACCTCGTCTGCTACTGCGCGTAGCAACTCCCGTCGCTCGTCGTAGGTTAGGCTGAAGTTCCCCGGCGATTTTCCCTGAAAGATGAGTGTGAACGAGGAGATGGGTGAATTGTGAGTGTAATATTGTAGCCATGTAATAAGCAATTATCATATTGACAATAAGCACGCAACACAGTATC
>JAQTNF010000162.1 GCA_028713995.1 Deltaproteobacteria bacterium
CTCGTCGAGCTGCCGCGACGCTGCGAGGTCGTGTCGTCGGATCCGCCCGGCGCGATCGGCGACGGCTACCTCACGACGCCGGGAAACGGCAAGGTGAAGGTCACGTGCCGCCTCAGCCGCGCCCTCGATCTCCTGGCCACCGACTGGACGCTCGATCACGGGAACGATCTCTACGTGCACAGGAGCCGCGCCCGCGCGGGTCAGTAGCCCTTGCGCATCTCGAGATCCTGGCCGACCTCGATCTCGCGCACCGAACTCGTGATGAGGCACGTGGAGGTGTGGGGCCTCGCCTCGACCACGCGCAACTCGGCCACGACCTCGGTCGGGTAGCCCTCGCGGTCGTCGTCTTCGTTCCTGCTCTCGCGCCAGCGATCGCGCTGCTTGACCGCGAAGAACCGGTTGCCCTCCCTCACGCCCTCCTGCGCGCCCCTGTCGACAAACACGATCTGCTCGGCCCCGGCCAGAACGCGGGGATCCAGCATGGAGACGATGTGCCCCTTCAAGTCCCTGTCGTTGGTCACGGCCGGCACCATGTCGAACTTGCGCGTGATGGGCCCGATCAGGGTGCCGCGTTCGATGGGCCAGGTCGCCTCCTCGATCACGACGCGCGCGATGCGCTTCTCCGCGTCGAACTTGGTCACGCGCACGAAGCCCTTGATCTCCACGAGCTTGCCGATCTCCGTGCCCGGATCGTCGATGCCCTTAATCGATCCCACGACCTCGAACGCGGCGTACTCGTCTCCGGGCCGCACCTCGGCCTTCTCGCCGAACTCCACGTACCCCTCGTCGTGCTGCGCGAGAAGCTGCACCTCCTTCTGGGCGCCCACGAGCTCGCCGGACTTGTGCAGCACCTCTTCATCCACGAAGCCCCGGTTGCCGACGAGGATCGGCGACGCCTGCGCCGTGCCGATGGTCTTGCCTCCGGGCTTTGCGCCGCCGTTGCCGCTCGCGCCGTTCGCGCCGTTCGCCTCGGCCGTGGAGGCCGTGCCTTCGGTGGGCGACGTGAGCCACAGGGTGTCGCCGGGGTAGATCCAGTGCGGGTTGGTGACCTTCTGGTTGTACGACCACACCTGGGGCCAGGTGTAGGGATCGCCCAGGAAGCGCGAGCAGATGTCCCACAAGGTGTCGCCCTTGGCCACGGTGTACACGT
Source organism: Deltaproteobacteria bacterium (assembly GCA_028713995.1). Taxonomy (GTDB): domain Bacteria; phylum Myxococcota_A; class Polyangia; order JAAYKL01; family JAAYKL01; genus JAQTNF01. Next base: position 1,151 of record JAQTNF010000162.1, read on the forward strand.
CCGGACGCTTCTCCTCGCCTTTCGGGCTCGCGCTCGTCGCGTCGAGCACGATCGAGAGCCTCTTGCGCGCCGCCTCCCTGAGCATGGAGCCCGATGAGCGGTCCGAGTAAATGTGGAGGCCGGGCTGCAAGCTCCTCTGGTCGCTGTCGGCCCAATCGTTCCGCTCCGGGGCGGACGCGTTGGGCGCGGCGGCCGGGGCTCCGGGCGCGGAAACGGACGGGGGCGGCGCCGTTGAAGGAGGAGCCGCCTCGGACGGAACCGGGTCGTTGATCTCCGGCGGAGAAGGGTCGCCGCCGACGGACTCGTCCTGGCCGGCCGCCGGGCCGCCTGCGAACGCCACCGCCGCCGCGATGATCAGAGTCGGAGCCAGTCTCCACTTGGTCGTCATGTTCCTCACCTCGTCGAGGCGGTCGGCATGAGACCGCCGGTCCCGCCGCCTTGCCGTTCCATGGCAGCGACCCGCATGCTCGCCTTGCGCGCCGCGTCGCTGCCCGGGTACTGCTCGACCACCTTGAAATAGTACTCCATGGCCTTGGCGCGATCGCGAAGCTGGTCGTACGCGAACCCGGTCCGGTACATGGCCGAGGCCGCGCTGTCCGAGGCCGGGTACCTCCCCACGAGGCGCTCGAACTCGTAGGCCGCCTTGAGGTACTTGCCGAGCGCCATGTAGCACTCGCCGCGCCAGAAGATGGCGTTGTCCGCGTAGTCGTGGGTCGGGTTGTCGCGCACGAACACGGCGAAGCCGGCCAGGGCCGGGTCGTACTGCTTGTTGGAGTAGTCGCGGTACGCGGTCTGGAACAGGTCCATGGGCCCCTCGGCCGAGGGAACGGCACCCGCAAGGGAGCCGCCCACGGGGACCACGCCCAGGCTGTCGCCGCCGGCCGGTGGAATTGAGGCGGGCGCTTCGGCGGACAGGTCTTCGCCCGCGAACGTGCTCTCGCCGTGCAGGACGAGCAGGGGTCGCGCCGCAACGCCGCTTCCCTTCCTTCCGCGCGGGATCGCGGTTTCCTCCCTGATGATCGAATTCGCGGGCTCCTGCACGGTCTGTCCTCCGGGCTCGAGCCGCACCACGTCGAGCTTGGGCGGACCGTTGCCCTTTTCGCAGGTCTCCACCTTCTTTTCGAGAATGAGGATCTTGTCGTCCTGCGCGCCGCCGTGCGCCTGCAGGTTCACCTTTTGCGCGCTCAGGGCCGCGATCTCGCGCTCGAGGCCGTGGATCTTCTCCTCAAGGGAAGCGCGCGACGGGCCGCACCCCGCGGCCGAGGCTGTTGCAGTCAAAGCGAGCAATCCCCATCGGGACGTGCGGAGAATCGGGGCGCTGTTCATCTGCTCTCCTCGTCGGTTCGCACCTGTTCTGAGGGAATTGTAGGTGTATGTGCCACATGGAGTCAAAAAAACCGCTCACCCGTCGCTGAGGGTCGCATGCTAGAGTCCGGCCGTGACCCGCGAGACACAGCCCGAGATCCTCCGCTCGGTCCGCGTGGGCAGGTGCCAGATCGCATACCTCAAATTCCTGCTGGAGGCCCACGAGGGCTTGGCCACGCCCACGACCCGCGACGGCGAACCGGACGTGGTGGACCTGATCGTGGCCCCGGACTTCGAGGCCGACCTCGACGAGCTGCTCACCGCCCTGGCCGAGGAGATCACGGTGGAGCGCGTGGCGCCGCCGGAGCGCTCCCCGCTTTAGCCCATGGCCGGCATCCTGCTCCACGTCACGCTGGCGCGCGAGGCCCTTGGGCTGGCAACGGTGCGCGGGACCGTCCGCTCGGAGCTCGATGCGAGCCGGAGCTGGCTCGATTTGGGCGCCGCGCTGCTCGACATTCCGTATCTCGAGGACCTGTGGCTCTCGGGCCTGCGGGTCCTCGCGGGCCGCGACATCCGCTACGGGATTTGGGGCACGCTCCTGCACCTGCGCGCGCCGCGCCTCCTCATCCTCGGCCTGCTCGACCGGGCCCGCGAGCCCGAGGGACGTGCGCTCGCGCTCGGCGCGCTCACGCACCTCTCGGTGGACGCCGTGTTCCACAAGGAGATCGAGCGCAGGGTTCTGTATGCGGCCGACGGCGGGGCGACGCTCGATACGCTCCACAAGAGGATTGAAGACGATATCGATCTCCATGTTCATTATGAGAGGCTCGGGCACTCGGGCATCGGCACGGTGTACACGCGGCGGGCGCTGACCGTGCCTGGTTCGACCACGATCCCGTGGCTCGCGCGCTTCGGCGAGGCCATCGCGGACGTGCACGGCAACGCGCCCGGGCCAAAGCGGCTCGAATCGTGGCGCAGGGGGCTTTCGGCTTACTCCATGCTCATGTCGTGGAAGGCGCCGTGGCTCTCCACCCTGCCCGTGGACGATCCCGAATTGAAGGCCACGTCGCTCGCGCTCGCGGACGAGGCGGTCGCCCTCGCCGCGCGCCACCTCGAGGCCGGCGCATCCTACCTGTCGGGCGACCTCGATCGCGACGGCTTCTTCGCCGCGATCCCCGACGTCTCGCTCGTGGACGGCGGCCCGGCCCTGCCCTTGCGCACTGGGTCGAGTTGACACCTCCGCGCCGCGGGCTACCATGCCGCCCATGAGCGACGCGCCCGCTATCGTGCTCGCCTCCGCGTCGCCGCGCAGGCGGCGCATGTTCGAGGATCTCGGCCTCCGATTCGGGATCGAGGCGCCGGACATCGACGAGACCAGGCGCGAGGGTGAATCGGCCGAGGAGCTCGCTGTGCGCGCCGCGCTCGAAAAGGGCGTGGCGGTCGCGGCAAGGCTCGCTGCGCACGGAGAGCGGCCGTTCGTGGTGAGCGCGGACACGGTGGTCGTGCTCAGGGGCGACGTGCTCGGAAAGCCGCGCGACGCGGACGAGGCTCGCGCCATGCTCATGAGGCTCTCGGGCGAGACGCACATGGTCATCACCGGCTGGACCGTGGGCAGGGATGGCGGTCCGTGGCGCGTCGAGCGCGAGCGCACGCTCGTCACGTTCCACGGGCTCACGGCGCGGCAGATCGACGCGTACGTGGCGAGCGGCGACGGCATGGACAAGGCCGGCGCGTACGCCATCCAAGGGCTCGGCTCTTTCCTCGTGGCCCGCGTGGACGGCGACTACTTCAATGTGGTGGGGCTGCCCGTTTCTCTCGTGGTGCGCGCCCTCGTGGAGGCGGGCGCCCTGCCCGACTTCCCGCCGTGATCGACGTCGCCACCAACCTGGCCCGGGCGAGGCAGAGGATCGCGGCCGCCGCCGTGCGCTCGGGCCGCGATCCTTCGGACGTGCGGCTCGTGGCCGTGTCCAAGACCCACCCGATCGAGGCGATTCGCGAGGCGTACGAGGCGGGCCAGCGCGACTTCGGCGAGAACTACGCCCAGGAGCTGAACGACAAGGCCGCCGCGCTCGCGGACCTCGCCGATCTCCGGTGGCACTTCATCGGACACCTGCAGCGCAACAAGGCGCGCATGGTGGTCCCGCACGCGGCCATGGTCGAGACGGTCGACTCGGTGCGCCTCGCCGAGGAGCTCGATCACCAGGCGCGGCGGCTCGGACGCGCGCTCGGATGTCTCGTGCAGGTCAACGTGGGCGGCGAGGAGCAGAAGTCCGGGTGCACGCCCGGGGAGGCCGGGGAGATTGCCGGGGCCGTGGAAAGCCTCGAGTGGCTGAAGCTCGCCGGGCTCATGACCATCCCGCCGTTCGATCTCGACCCCGAGGAGACGCGAAAGCACTTCCGCGCGCTCGCCGCGCTGCGCGAGCGGCTGGGCGGTGTGACGCGCTTTGCGCACCTTTCGATGGGCATGAGCCAGGACTTCGAGGCGGCCATCGAGGAGGGCGCAACGCTGGTGCGCGTGGGCACCGCGGTGTTCGGGGACAGGGTCTGATCAACCCGGGCGTCGGCGAGCCAGGATCCGCTGGAGCAGCCCCCCGCGAGGGGGGAGCGCCTGATCGGACTTGTACCGGACGTGGTCGCCCTCGGACTGCCTGTGCATCCGCTCCGTGCGGATCTGGACCTCGAAGACCGGCCCCTCCGTCGCTCGCACGATTGTGTGCAGGCTCCGGTACCCGCTCGGCTTGGGCTCCACGATGTAGTCCTTGAAGCGCAGCAGCTCGGGCGCGAAGATCCGGTGCACGACCTTGAGGGTCTTGTAGCAGTCCTGCTCGGCGGGCACGATGATGCGCAGCGCGATCACGTCCTGGACCTGCTCGGGGGAAAGTCCCTTTGCCTTCATCTTGCGGTGCACGCTCGCCGTGTGCTTGATCCGGTTTGTGACCGAGACGAACGGGATGCCTTCCCCCGAGAGCGCCGTGCGGACCTCTTCCTCGCGCTCCATCATCCACTTGCCGTAGGACTCGCGCATCTTCGCAAGCTCGCGCGAGAGCCTTTCGAACGCCGCCGGATCGAGAATCCTGAGCGCCGCGTCCTCGATCCTGGCCTTGAGCCCGATCTCACCGAGCCGCTCGGCCTCGGCCGCGTCCTTGTTCCACGCCTCCTCGGCCGCCGCGCGCGCGCCATCGGCCCCGGGCTCCTGCGTCTCGAGCAGGCGGCACTTGTCCCACAGGTAGTGCCGCATGAGGTCGGCCTTGAGGTTCGCCTTCCTGGCCGCGGAGGGCGGCGCCGGGCTCGCGCCCCCCGGCGTCTCGCACGCGTCGTCGCTGCGCAAAAGGGCGCGCCGCTCCGCCTCCACGAGCCGCGTCACCGTGTCGGCAAGATCCTCGCCCATGCGCCGGAACTCGTCCGCGAGCGAACGCATCTCGTTCGCGCCGCCACGGATCTCGAGGGATCGCAGGTGCCCGCGGCTCATCCTGCCGAGGCCCTCGATCAGGCCGCGCAGCGGCCTCGTCACCAGGAAGTGGTTCGCCACGTAAAGGAAGAGCAGGATGCACAGCACCGTGACGACGATGTCGACCCACTCGGCGCGCCATTGCCGGGCCATGTCCCTTGCGAGGCCCGTGCCGTCCTGCCAGGCCGCGAGCGTCCCTCTGCCGCCCTCGAGGAGCGGGCTGACAATTGAAACCCGTGCCTGCAGGGCACCGTCCGGGGGCCGCACGAGGGATCCCTCGAACGACGAGGCGATTGCGCCGCCTTCGCCGTCCACGAGATCCACCTGGTGATCCGCGTGGCCTCGCCAGACGTAGGCCTGCTGGAAGCTCATGAGGCGCTCGCGGATCTCGTCGAGGTTCTTCGCCTGCTCGATGTCCGCGGCCAGCGGCGCCAGCGACTCCTTGAGCAGGGCCTCGCGCGCGCGACGCTCGCTGTCCCCGTCCCGTTCGTGCTGCACCAGGGTCAGCGTGCCGAGCACGGCGACCACGATCGCCGAAGTGGCGAGGCCGAGCTGGAGGCCCAACCCCAGCCCGCGGCGCGGCGGGCTCGCGTTCACTTGCCCCACAGCTTCTTCCACGCATCCTTGGCCTTGTCGCCAAGGGGCTTGTCCTGCGCGGGCTTCGTCTCGGGGACGCTTACCTGCACGTTGAACCGCACCATGTCGGCGCCCACGGTGATGGTCTTCCACCAGGTGGACAGGGCGCGCAATTTCACGCGCAGGTCGCCGTTCTGCGACACGTAGGGTGCGGCGTTGCCGCGCTTGAACGAGACCGTGGACTCGGTGGCGCCGAGCGGCACGCGGCCGATCCAGTCCCAGCCGTTCGTCGTGAAGTTGTAGAAGGAGGCCGTGATCTCGGTCGCGCCCTGCAGGGACGCCTCGAGCACGACCTCGACCGACTCCACCTTGCCCTGCGCCGCGAGCCTGGACGAGACCTGGAAGTCGAGCACGCGGTCGTAGCCCGTTGCCGCGCTCGAAAGCTCGAGCCGGCCGTCGTCGCTCTGCACCAGGCTGTTTTTGGGTGCGGCCACGGTGAACCCCTGGTTCACGGCGAACCCGTTCGGCGACAGCCCGACCACCTTGGACACGCCGCCCTGCCCGCCGCCGCCCGCGCCGCCCCCGACCTTGGGGTCGTCCGCGCCGCCCTTTGCGGGCCTGGGTCCGCCCGCCAGCGCGAGCGCCTTGACCACGTTCACGCGGCCGCGAGCGACCCAGTCGCCGACCGGATCGCAGCTCTCCTCGATGATGCGGCGCACCTCGACGTTGGTGCCTGACGCTCCCAGCCGCGACAGGACGAGCCCGGCCAGCCCGGCCACGTGCGGTGCGGCCATGGACGTGCCCTGTTTGTACTCGTAGCCCCCGCCCGGCACCGTGCTGAGGATGGCCGTGCCCGGCGCGGCCACGTCCACCCACGGGCCGTAGTCGCTGAAGTCGGCCCGGGCGTCGTTCTCGTCCGACGCGCCCACGGCGATGCAGCGCTCGAACCAGGCCGGGTAGAACGGCGACTGCATGTTGTCGTTGCCGGCCGCGGCCACGACCACCGCGCCCTTGCTCCAGGCGTAGTTGATCGCCTCCTCCTCGGCGTACGAGGTGTAGGGCCCGCCCAGGCTGAGCGAGATGACGCGCGCCCCGTGATCCGCGGCCCACACGACGCCGTCCGCGATGGCGCTCACCGCGCCCGTTCCCGAACCGTCCATGACGCGAATCGGCATGATGGCGCACCCCGGGCACACGCCGGCCACGCCCACCCCGTTGCCCGTGGCCGCGGCCGCGATGCCCGCGCAGTGCGTGCCGTGGCCGCCCACGTCGTCCGGCGCATCGTCGTTGTCCACGAAGTCGTGGCCCGCCACGAGCTTGGGCTTGAGGTCCGGGTGGTCGAGATCCACGCCCGTGTCCACGATGGCGATGACGACCCCGGACGAGCCGCGCTCCACGGCCCAGCCCTGATCCGCGCCCATCCTGCGCATGTCCCACTGCTCGCTCCAGCGCGCGTCGTCCGACGGGCCGGTGATACGCAGGAGGTAGTTGGGCTCGGCGTAGGCCACCTGCGGCAGCTTCTTCAGACGTTCCACGATGCGCTCGACCTTCTCGCCCCGGGGGAGCTTGAGCCGCGACACGTCGAGGCGGGCGATTTTGCCCAGCACCTTGGCGCCGAGCTCGTTCAGAATGCGCGTGAGCTCCGTGTCCTTGCCGGGCTTGAGCTTGATGAGCACCTCGCCCGCCGCGAACGCGGGTCCCTTGTCTCCGGCCGCCGCGCCCTTCGCGACGGGCACGGCGAGGAGCGCGACGAGGACGGCGAGGGCGAGGGCGAGCGGGGATGGTGTGCGCACGGCTTTGCTCCTTTGTTTTGAAACATCCGAACCGAGCGTCGCCTAGGTTCTCCTGCGCATGGCCCGGCCGTGCAGGCCGACCACGACGAGGAGCACCGAGGCCACGATCGACGCCACCACGACCAGGGCTCCCCAGGCCGGTCCGAGGAACACCCAGGCCGACACGCACCCGCCTCCGAGCAGGAGAAACGCCACCACGCCGGCCGCTCCGAAGCCGGGCAGCGCGAAGACCTCGAGAGCGAGAAGCAGCATCCCGGCCACGATGAGCGCCACCACGAACGCCAGCGACGGCCAGGAAAACGCGGGGGAGATCGTTTCTGCGAGGATGGGCTCCATCAGCCCCGGAGGATATGGCCGTTGTTCCTCACCGGCAAACGGTTTCGCGAGGCGCATTCTTTGTCCGCCGCCTCGCGCCCGGGTTTTCTTCTGAAGTCTCTGAAGTCAAAGAAGGAAATCTCCCATATAATGGCGTTCGGCGCTTTGAAAAAATCTAAGGGATACCGTGCTCCGAACGATCCCCGGGAGGCACCGTGAAAACAATTCTTTGGACCATCGGACCCATGGCGTTGACCCTTGTCGTGGGAGGCTGCGCCAGCGTCGACACGCCGAACGGAAACTTGGCGGACGGCAGCTCGGACACAAGCACTGGCACCGGTGACGGCACGGACACGAACGACACCGGGGCGGACGGCGGCGACACGGACACGGATTCGGACACGGGCACGGACACGGATTCGGATTCGGACACCGACACGGACACGGATTCCGACACGGACGCGGACACCGACACGGATTCGGATTCGGATTCCGACACCGACACGGACTCCGACACGGATTCGGATACGGGCACGGATACGGGCACGGACACGGGCACCGGCTCGGACACCTCTCCCACGGAGTGCGGCGATACCGATACGAGCGTTTGCGGCACGACCCCGTGCGTGGACGGCTACTGCTGCGATTCGCCGTGCGACGGCGAGT
>JAQTNF010000163.1 GCA_028713995.1 Deltaproteobacteria bacterium
CCGTCGTTCAACCCCGATCCCCTTCCCGATCCCCTTCCCGATCCCCTTCCCACCCCGATCCCCTTCCCACCCAAATGGATCAGCTTGAGATTGTTCAGAAATTCAACAGACCCGACACTGGGTTCCTAACCCCCTCGCCCATCCTGGAACGCCCGGCACGCCTCGCCGAGGGCGGGCTCGTCCTCGGGCAGCACGGTGCGGAAGTCGATCTCGAAGGAGCCGTTCCTCACGGTGCCGATCACGGGCGGCTCGCGCTCCTGGAAGAAACGCGCGATCTCGTCGGGCTTGCCCGGTCCCTTGACGCGCATGGCGAACGACGGGATGCCCTGGCCGGGCGTGGAGCCGCCGCCGAACGTGGCCGTGGAGGGCACCACCTCGTAGCGCTCCGCAACAAGGCCCCACTTGCCGATGAAGGACTCGGCTCGCGCGCGGACCTCTTCTTCGCCCGCATTGGCAAGGGCCCACACGGCCACCCTGCCGTGCTCGCCGTTGAGGTGGTGGCGCAGCACGATCCCCATGGCCGCGAACGCGATCTTGTCGACCCGCAGGACGCGCATGAGCGGGTTTGCCGAGAGCCTCGCCACGAGGTCGCGCCTGCCCGCCACCACGCCCGCCTGCACGCCGCCGAGCATCTTGTCGCCCGAGAAGCACACGAGGTCCGCGCCCTGCGCGATCATGTCCGCGGGCGTGGGCTCGCAGGCCGCGACGCCGGAGCCGCGCGCCGGGTTTCCCGAGCCGAGGTCGCTCACGAGCAACGCGTCGCCCGTGCCCATGGCCTTGAGCGCGCGCACGTCCGGGGCCTCCACGAAACCCTCCATGCGGAAGTTGGCCTGGTGCACCTTGAGCACGAGCGCGGCCTTGGGCCCGAGCGCGGCGCGGTAGTCGTCGAGGGTGGTGATGTTGGTGGTGCCCACCTCGCGTAAGGCAGCGCCCGAGGCGCCGAGGATGTCCGGGATGCGGAAGCCCCCGCCGATCTGCACGAGCTCCGAGCGGGAGATGATCACCTCGCGGCCGGCCGCGAATTCGCGCAGCACGAGGAACAGAACGGCCGCGTTGTTGTTCACGACGAGCGCGTCCTGCGCCCCGGCCAGCTGGGCGAGCAGGCTCGTTGTGGCCGCGCCGCGCCGGCCCCGCGAGCGCGTGAGGACGTCGATCTCCAGGTTGCAGTAGCCCGACACCGCGTCGCGCAACTCATCGAACAGCGCCGCGCCGAGCGGGGCTCGTCCGAGATTGGTGTGCAGGAGCACGCCCGTGCCGTTGACCACGCGGCCAAGGATGAGCGAGCGCGCCTGCCTGCACGCCTCGAGCACGGCCAGCCCGATGGCCTCGGGGTCGGGCCCGGTCCCCTTCGCGAGGGCCGCGGACTTGGCATCGTCCACGGCCGCGCGACACAGGTCCGCCACGGCCCTGCGTCCGAGCAGTCGCACGTACCCCTCGCCTTCCGCGCGCGCGAGAAGCGCGTCGATCTTGGGCAGCTTGCGCAGCAGGCTCTGCTTGTCGTCCATGATGGGCCTAAGTCTGCGTGCGGGACGCTGGGCCTGTCAAGACGCGGCTAGCGCGTGATGGTGATGTTCCGCACGACGACGTTCTCGACCGGGCGCCCGGTCGGAGTGAGCTCGAGGCTCACGAGCTTCGTGATGACGTCCTCGTTCCCGCAACGCCCGATCGGGAGAATGGCGGTTTCGCTTACGACATCGGGCTTGGCCGTGATGAGGAACTGGGGACCGATGGATGGCGTGCGCTTGGCGAGCGGCATGGAGAGAATGTACGGCTTGTCGAGGAGATCCGAGCCGGGCACCCCCACGATCGTCCTGAAGCCGACCTCGGCGAAGCCCAGGCCCATCGGGCAGCCCGCGAAGAAGGCCTCCCCCGGCCTCACCTGGTACACCGGGTTCGCCTTGTAGAAGGGCTGGTCCGACCAGAGGCCCTGGGCCGGATCCCACCACGGCCGCGTTCCGCGCGCCAGCCCGACGAAGTGGGCCACGGCGAGGGGTTGCTCCTTCTCCAGAAGCTCGCACGTGATGTTGCCGACGCTCGTCTCGATGACCGCCTTCAGGGGCCCCTTGCCCGTGAGCCCCGCGAGCGCGTCCTTCAACCCGAACGGCTTGCTCCGCAAGGGATCGGGCTTGTTGGGAGTGACGTAGACGGAGTTCTTGTCCTTATACGCCATGGCCCGCTTCTCGGCCTCGAGCTTGGCCTCGGAGTTCTTCCACTCCTGGCTCTGCTTGTCCGAGAAGAGCTTGAGCGGCTTCTTCGCGATGGGGTTCTTGCGTTCCGTGTCGCGCTCGCCGGCCGGCCGCGCGTCCCCGCCCTTGCCGCAGCCCGGCACGGCCGCGCACGCCACAATCAACGCCAAGAGCCACTGTATCCGAATCATGGTTCCTCCTCGCGTCGGCCACGGGGCCCGAAGGTCCATTTCAACTAGCCCGACCGCGCCCGAATCGCAACCTCGAACCGCCGCCCGTGGACGCAACCGCCGTCTTCTGGTATGGCTGCACCGTCATGGAGGGATCCACCGAGCTCAAGGAGATCAAGAAGGAAATCGTCGAGGCCCGAGGACTCATCATCAAGTCCAACAACCTCGCCAACAGCCTCGGCACCGAGATTCGCAGCATCGCCAAGCGACAGGTGAGCTACGAGCGGCACCTGGCCTGGAACTCCATCATCGCCTACGTCATCTTCACGATCCTCGTGTTCGCGGCCGTGCAGCTCACCTACAACCAGCGGCAGGCATCCCTCGCGTCGTCGCTCAACGCCGAGCGCGCCCGGGCGGACAAGGCCGAGAAGGCCTTGAGCGTCCTCGATCCCGAGAAGAAGGCCGACTCCAAGTCGCAGGGCGCCGAGCTCATGGCCCTCTACGACCTCATCCACAACGGCGACCGTGAAGCCTCGATCGCGGCTTACGAAAAGCTCGACAAGACCCGCCTTTCGCACCTCGAGTCGAAGCTCCTCGACGACACGATCCAGGGCTTCGCCTCGGATCTGTCGATGCAGCACTACGTGAAGGGCCTCGACCTGCTCGCCGCGCAGAAGTTCCCCGAGGCGGTGGAGGAGCTGCGCACGTCCCTACGGCTCAAGGACGACGCCGGGCACTCGCCCGCGGCCAAGATCCAGCTCGCCAACGCCCTGCGGCTGCAAGGCAAGCCGCGCGAGGCCATCGCGATCCTGCAGCGGCTCATCGAGGAGCACCTCGACCGCGACCTGTCGGACGACGCCTACTGGTACCTGGCGCTCGCCCACTACGAGGCGCACCAGCGCGACGAGGCCAAGTCGGTGCTGCGCGCCCTCATGCGCCAGTTCCCGGACAGCCAGTACTTCCGCGCCGCCCGCACCAAGGCCGCCGAGATCCAGCTGCACCTGTATTCCGAGGAGTAGGCGAGCGGGTGACGAGCTCGCGGTCGCCTGATTCCCGATGCGCGCTATTCATAGTGGGTCCACATCCGCAGGACCTTCACGACGCGCTCTTCCACGACCACCTGGTAAACGAGGCGGTGCTGCGCGTTGATGCGCCGCGAGCATGCGCCATCCAGGTCGCCGACGAGCTTTTCGTAGCGCGGGGGCGTGCGGAACGGATCTTCTCGCAGGAGTGCGATCAGAGCCTCGGCCTTGGCTCGCAGAGGGGACCGTGCCAGCTTGCGCGCGTCCTTTTGGGCGGCTTTGGAGAAGACGACCTTCCAAATCACCAGCCGGGCTCCTCGGACATCTCGGACGCGGGGGTGGCCATGCCCTTGCGGATGGAGTCGACCATGCCGGGAATGGCGGCGAGGTGCAGGGTCTCCTCAATGCCGCGCCACTCCTCCTCGCTGAGCAGTACGGCGTTGTGCCGCTTGCCCGTGATCACCACGGGCTCGCCATCCTCGGCCACGTCGTCGAGCAGCCGGTACAGGTTCTTCCTGGCCTCACTCGCGGTCATGATCGCCATGGGTCGTTCCTCCGTCCAGAAATAACGTACGTCTTCGCGTACGCATTGTCAATTCGATAACAAGCATCGGCTCTTGAGCGCGAAGACCGGCGCTACCCGAGGAGCTTGCGGCCCGCGAGCCTGGGAGCGCGCGCCACCATCCCCCAGAACATCCTGAAGCTGAGCCTCGAAAAAGCCCAGTTGTCGCGGCGCATGTCGAAGTGCGACACGCGTCCCTCCTTGGGGTAGCGCACGTCCACGTCCACGTGCCCGATGCTCATGCCCGCCCACGCGGCCCGCACGAGGACCTCCATCTCGAACGTGAAGCCCGTCTCCTTGCAGCCCAGGGACAGGGTCTCCGTAACGGGATAGACGCGAAACCCGGACTGGGCGTCGCGCACACGCTGCCACGAGTCGACCGTGGTCCAGAAGTTGGACATGGCCCGCCCGAACCGGCTCGACGCGGGCACGCCCCCCCCCTCCATGCGCCGCACGCCGATCCAGATGCGCTCCGGTTGGTTCCACGCCGCGTCCGTGAGCCGCGGGATCTCCTCGGGCATGTGCTGGCCGTCCGCGTCCACGATCACGACGTGCGTGTACCCGTTGCTTGCCGCCTCCTCGAGCCCTCGGACGATGGCCGCGCCCTTGCCGCGGTTCTCGGGAAAGTCCACCACCGCGACCCCGACCCGCCGCGCCGCGTCGCCGCTGCCGTCCGTGGAGCCGTCGTCGATCACGAGCACGTCCGGCTCCATGCGCTCGCGGCAGCGCTCCGCCACGTCGCCGATCGTGGCGACGTTGTTGTAGACCGGGATGACGGCGAGCGCGCGCATCCTAGGCCCCCCTCCCCACGACGGGGCGCAGAGCCCGGTCGACGAGGCTCGCCGTGTCGAAGTCCTGGAAGCGCCACTTGCGGTACACGTACTCCACCGTGAACACCATGCCTAGAAACCCGTAGCTGACCGGCCCCACGAGCACGGTCCACATGGCGTCCCCGCAGAAGAGCGAGGCGAAGAGGATGAGAACGGAGTTCGCGCCGAGCACGCCGATCCACACCACGGTGAGGCCGCGGCAGTAGACCACGTGGTCCGGCGGCAGGTCTTTGCGCTTCAAGCGCGCGAAGCGCTCGATGATGGGCGTGCCGGCGAGCGACGCCGCGAACAGGGCGATGAAGGTGAGCGACACGACGAACGGCGCGAACCTGAGCGCGAGCGACGATCCCGAGGCCGCGGCCAGGCCCACGATGACCGTCACGAGCGCGGCCTGTATGAGGATGATGCGCGACGTGCGGCGATCGGCGAGGAGCGCGGCCACGAGCCTGCGCGCCATGAGCGCGAGCAGCACGAGCGCGGTGTACCGCACACCCAGGAAGGGGAGCCCGACGAGGACGATGACGGGATACAGGACGAGGACGATCGCGTCGAAGATGCGGCCCATCGGCTGCGGGCCCTACTTGGTCCTGTGCTTGGAGACGAACTCGGCCAGCGCGCTCACCGACGAGAACGCGGCCCGGGCCGTGTCCGTGTCCGAGATGTTGATGCCGTAGCTCGTCTCCAGGTTCACGGACAGCTCGAGCGCATCGATGGAGTCGAGGCCCAGCCCTTCGACGAAGAGCGGCGCGTCGTCCTTGATCTCGTCGGGGGACACATCCTCCAGGTTCGCCGCCCGGATGATCAGTTTCTTGAGCTCGAGCTTCAGTTCATCCATTCGGTTCTCCGAAATCCGAGCATTTACGGGGTGTTGCTCGATTGACTTTTGAAACCGAGGTCGTTATTAGCACCACGGGGAAGGCGAGGCAACCTCTCGCGGCTGTTGCTCGCCGGAAGGGGACGCGTCGTGAAGGCTCTGGTCACAGGGGCGAGCAGGGGGCTCGGTCGAGCGATCGCGAAGCGCCTGGCCGCAGACGGCTTCGAGGTGTGGGTGGGCTTCCTCGAATGCGAGGACGAGGCCGAGGCCACGCTCGACGAGATCCGTCGCGCGGGCGGCGCGGGCCGCACGGTACGGTTCGACGTGAGCGATTCGCGGGCCGTGGACTCGGTGCTGGTGCCGCTGCTCGCGAGCGAAGGTCCCGTCGACGTGCTCGTCAACAACGCGGGCGTGGCGCACGACGGCTACATGATGATGCTCCCGGAAGCCAAGTGGCGCGAGGTCCTGGACGTGAACCTGACCGGCTTCTTCCTCGTCACGCGCGCGTGCCTGAAGGGCATGGTGCAGCGCAAGAGGGGACGCATCGTGAACGTGGGCTCGCTCGCCGGGGAGATCGGCAACGTCGGCCAGGTCGCATACGCGGCTTCCAAGGCCGGCATCGCGGGCGCCACCCGGGCGCTCGCCCTCGAGATGGCGCGCTGGAACATCCTCGTCAACGCGGTGTCGCCCGGACCGCTCGACACGGGCATGGCCTCGGGCACGGACGCCTCGAAGCTGCTCGAGCGCATCCCGCTCGCAAGGCTCGGCAACGCCGACGAGGTGGCGGGCGCGGTCTCGTTCCTGTGCTCGAAGGACGCGAGCTACGTGACCGGCCAGGTCATTCCGGTCAACGGCGGGATGGGGATGTAGATCATGGATCCCCTGGAGTTGCTCGACCTCGGCGCGTTCCCGGATCGCCCGCTCGTGCTCACCCGCGATGGAACGTTCTCGCGCGCCGCGATCCTGTCTCAGGGGGCGGCCATGGCGCGCAGGCTCGAAGGCTGCGGCGCACGAGGGACGCGCGTCATCCTGTCGCAGGACAGCGGACCGGACTTCGTCGCGAGCCTCGTAGGCTGCTGGATGGCTGGCGCCACGCCAGTGCTGCTCGATCCGCTCGTGCGGCGCGAGCTCGGTCGGGCCGCAGCCGAGACCAAAGCCCGTGCGGTCATCCGCGGACCAAGCGCACCCGGCGAGGACCTCTTCGGGCTCACGGTGCTCGCGCCGGATCGCAGCGTGCAGGCGCCCTGCCCCGCCCCGCACATCCCCGACGACGCGCCGCTCGTGTGGCTCTTCACGTCGGGCAGCACGGGCGAGCCCGCGCTCGTGCCAAAGACCTTCGGCCAGCTCGACGTCGAGGTGCGCTTCCTTTCGACGTTGTTCCCGCGCGCGCTCCGCGTGGCCACGTTGGTGCCGTGGTGCCACATCCTGGGCTTCATCGTGTCGTTCCTCCTGCCCGTGCACCGGGGCGGCCTGTGCGATCTGCGCGCCGGCATCTCGCCCCGCGCGGCTCTCGACCTCGCCTCGAAAGGCGAGATCGATCTGGTGGTGGCCGTGCCTTCCATCCTGCGAGTCATGATCCGCTGCCTCGCCGAGGAAGGCCCGCGCCCGAGACCCGCGCCCTGCGACTTCGCAGTGTCCGGTGCCCCACTCGCGGGCGATCTCCGTGTCCGCTTCGAGGCGCTCACGGGCCGCACGATCACGGACCTCTATGGCTCGACCGAGGCCGGCGGCGTGGCCTTTCGCCGCGACGACGGACCCTGGCTCGCCGATTCCTACGTGGAGTGGCGCATCGCGGGAGACGGCCGCCTGGAGGTGCGCTCACCCGCCGTGTCCGTGGGCGTTCCTGGCGCGTTCTACGCCCCGGGGGATCTGGCCGCGGTCGACGGCGCGGGCTTCAGGCTGGCGGGCCGCGCGGACGACGTGGTCAAGATCGGCGGAAGGCGCATCGCGCTCGGCGAGGTGGAGCAGGCGGTCGAGGCGTGTCCCGGCGTGGCGCTCGCGGCGGTGCTTGCCCGCGTGGTGCGCGGGGAAACGCGCCTCGCGGCTTTCGTGGTGCCCGAGGATCCGGGGTTCGATCCCGAGACCGTCAAAGCATTCGTGCGAAAAAGGCTGGCCGACCACAAGGTGCCCCGGCTTGTGACCGTGGTGGATGCGCTGCCGCGCACGCCGGCGGGCAAGGTCGACAGGCGCGCGCTCGAGCGCGGCTTGGAGGGAGGCTAGGCCATGCGCGTGCTCGTGGTGAGCGGTTCGCGGGCGGCCATGCCCGATCCGGTCTACCCGCTCGGGGCCGCGATCGTGGCCACGACCGCGCGGCGGGCCGGGCACGAAGTGGCGTGGTTCGATGCCCTGCACCATGCCGACGCGGATGCAGCCCTGGCCGAGACCGTCCGCGCCTTCGCTCCGGAGGCGATCCTCCTGTCCATCCGCAACATCGACAACGCGGCCTTCCCGAGTGTGGAGCGCCACTTCGAGGATCACAGGAGCCTCGCGGCCGTGTGCCGCCGCGAGTCAGGCGCGCCCCTGGTGCTGGGCGGCTCCGGATTCTCGCTCATGCCCGAGGCGTTTCTCGCGGACCTTTGCGCGGACTTCGGCGTGGTCGGCGAAGGGGAGACCGCGGTACCGGCCCTGCTCGACGCGCTCGCCTCGAAAAGGACATGGCCCAGGCTCTCCTCGCGCGGCGGCCCGCTCGCGCCGCCGTTCCTCGCGCCGGATCGGGACCTGTTCGACGCCCGCTGGTACTACGAGCGCGGCGGCACGGCCAACGTGCAGGGGAAGCGCGGCTGCGAGCTGCGTTGCGTGTACTGCACCTACCCGGTGCTCGAGGGAGCGTGCGTGCGCGCCGTGGAGCCGGGCCTCGTGGTGGACGAGATGGAGGCCCTCGCCCGCTCCGGCATGCGCCACGTGTTCGTGGTGGACAGCGTGTTCAACCGGCCGGAGGCACACGCCGCGGCCGTGTGCGATGAGATCCTGAGGCGCGGCCTCGACATTTCCTTCACGGGCTACTTCGTGCCGCAGGGCCGGCTGCAAGAGCTCCCGGCGCTCCTCAAACGGGCCGGCTGCCAGGCCGCCGAGCTCGGCACGGACTCGCTCAACGACGAGGTGCTCACGCGGCTGCGCAAGGGCTTCACGGCAGGCGAGGCGCTCGACTTCTCGCGGCGGCTCGCCGAGGCGGACATCAAGCAGTGCCACAACCTGGTCTTCGGCGGGCCGGGCGAAACCGAGGCCACCATGGAGGAGTCGGTCGCGCGCATGGACGCCATCGATCCGGCCGCGGTCATCGCCACGATCGGCCTGCGCGTCTATCCGGGCACGGATCTCGCGGCCGAGCGCCGGGCCGGAAGCGGAAGCTCGCTCGAACCGGTCTTCTTCATCGAGGAGGCCGTGGAGGGCACTGTGGTGGAGCGCGTCGCGGCGTGGGTCAAGGACCGCCGCGGCTGGATCTGCCCGGGCCTTGGCCAACGCTACAACCCGCGCTACCTCGCCCGCCTGCGCAAGCGGCACAAGGGGCCGCTGTGGAGTTTGTTCTAATCTGAAGTTCCAGCCGTGAAAGCAGCGGAGAGCCTTTGGCCATGGGGAGATCGCGTGGTTTTGCGTTTCCTGTGCCTGCCTACGGCTTGATGGTGTCGAGTAGCGCGAAGGCGCGGCGCTGCGCGTGT